>VEOY01000085.1 GCA_012026685.1 Nitrospirota bacterium | reverse complement strand
CTCCGTGAAATCATGAGGCGGGACCTGGTCCTGCAGTTCTGCAAGCTCTTCGGTATATTCGTCCGGGAGAAAGTCTTTCCGCGAGCTGAGGAACTGCCCGACCTTGATCATGATCCCCTTCATCTCCAGGGCCTTTTCCCTGATGAGCGCCGCGTTGCTCCTGTGGAGCTTCCTGAGACGGACCTCTCTCTGCTGCCGGGACAGGAACACCCCGCGGACACGGGCGATCTTGTATGAGATCAGGATCCTCACCGCAATGAGCAGACCCTTCAGAAATCTCTTTCTATAATGGATTCCGTTCATATGATCATTTAGAATGTAACGGATTTGGGATCGAAATGCAATTCCCGGGGGTCTGCTTCAGGCCCCGTGTGCGACATCGCTCAGCCCTTCAGGGCTTCATAGATAGTAGCGATACCGAACGACATGGAATGAACGGCAACACGGGAAAATCCGCACTCTTCCAGAATACCCTTGAATGCGTCAGAAGACGGAAAGGCCTTGATCGAACGGGGCAGATAATTGTACGGGACATCTGTCTTAAGGACTTTCTTGGCGATAAACGGCATGATCCGAAAACAGTACAGGGTATAGAGAGGCCGCACCCAGCTCTCCTCCGGCGACGTGAGCTCAAGGCAGAAGAACCTGCCTCCCGGTCTCAGCACCCTGTATGCTTCCCGAAGTGCCGCGGCAGTATCGATGACGTTCCTCATGCCGAACGAGACGGTTACGGCGTCGAAGGAGCTGTCAGGGAAGATGAGCTTCTTTGCGTCGCACACGTCAAACCTGATATTGGAGAACCGGGGCGTGATCTTCTTTCTGGCCTCATCGAGCATCTCATTACTGAAGTCAACGCCATGGACCATCCCCCCCCTTTCGACCTTTTCAGCGATCAGAAAGGCCAGTTTCCCGGTACCGGAGCAGACATCGAGGACCGTTTCCGTGCCGCTCAGCCCCATGAGGGAAACGAGCCGCTCCCTCCATCCCTGGTCGAGGCCGAAACTGAAAAAGGTGCTCAGGAAATCGATGTTTGGCGCTATGGACGCGAAGATCGACTTTATGAAGATGTCCCTGTTCTCCTGCGATATGTTCTGCATGTGTAACCTTCTCCGTTATTCGATTTGAATACCACGGCCGGACCATCTTTTGCCCCGACCGCGACGCATCCGGACACATCCTGTGCCCCCTGCCTTGTCCTGCATGCAGTGCTTCATGCACGTGCGGGCCATCCCGGTTCCACCCGGCGCCCTCCGTTGCCTCTTTACCCAGCCATAATAATCTTTTATAATTCTATAAGGTACATTGTCTCACAAAACGCCGGCAAAGTCACCTGATTTAATACAGCAGGCTGCCGCTGCCAGAAGAGGAATGGTGCGTCCGGGATAAACTCCCGGCACGACCTGAGGAGATAGCGTGAAAAAAGCAGACATTCTTTGCGACAAGGACAGCGAGATCATGTCAGAGTTCAGCAGGCTCTGCCTTAAGCGTCTTGACAGCTATCTTCCATTAAAGCTCTTCCTCTCCCTGTTCCAGAGCTTCTACGATGAGAATGTGCTGAAGGAACTGAAGAAGAACCGCATGATCATCCTGCACGCGACAGAGGCCTTTGACCATGGGCGGAGCAGGGGAGAGATCGATGTCACGGAGCTGTTCGAGCTGACAAAAACGGTCGATCATGAGTTCGCAAGAAAAGTCTCAAATCCTTTTTTTTCCCTGACCATCAAATACGACGATTTCGCTGACATACGCAAAAAGAGGATAGGCGCTTCCGTCAACATGGTCTTTGAGCTGCTCGGCAACTGGCAGGACGATCTGCCTTACGCCGGCAATGTCAGGGGCACCTATGAGGAAGATGTCTTCAGGGGAGTGCTCGGCGAGATGCTGCATCTGTATAATCTGGAAACACGGATGCTGAGCAGTTCCATCACGCTCCATGGCCCGGCCGCGCGGGCAAAGGACATCTTTGCTGACAAACTGTTCACGATCATGGAAAAAACGGCCAGGGACATTGCGGCAGTGCATACGCTCAAGGTATATGCGGACAATGGCAGTTCATCCGCGGACCGTCAGTGAGCCATGGCATGAAGATACTGAAGAAGGCACGGCTACTCCACACCTGGGCATTTACGAACACCAAGACGACAGCGGCCATCGATATCACGAACAGCTGCAACCTGAAATGCTCCCACTGCTACTGGTGGAAAGAAGAGCGTCCGGCCGAGCTCGACGACGCGTCCATGGTCGCCTTCATGAAAAGCCTGCGCGCCCGGGGGATGACCGCGGCGATCCTCTACGGAGGGGAGCCGATGCTGCGCCCCGGGATGTGCGAGGCTGCGTCGAGGATCTTTGACTACCCGCTCATTTTCACGAACGGCACGCAGGGTTTCATTCCTGTCGACGCGCAGTGGATCATATCGCTTGACGGGACGCGGCAAGTCCACGACAGCATTCGGGGGACAGGGGCGTATGACTGTTCCGTGGAAAACATCAGGAAAGCCCCCCGCAAGCCGGTCGTCCATACGACGATCACGCGTCAGAACCTGCATGATCTTGAAGGGTTTCTCGATTCCATGAGCAGCCTGCCGATCAAGGGCGTGGGGTTCAGTTTTTACACTCCACATACGACCGGAGACCAGGGCGATCTGGCTGTTTCCGTTGCCGAGCGGGACAGCATCCTGGACGAACTTCTCAGGCTGAGAAAAAAATACTGGCGGATCATGGGCCTGACCGGGACCATGGCAAACCAGTTCAGGCAGAGCGGCGAATACGCGGAGTGGAACAGCAGGGAGAAATGTCCGGCCAGCAAGGTATGCAACTGTTATAACGCCGACGGAACGCCGAAGCACTGCACATACGGAAACATGGCGGATTGCAGCCGCTGCGGCTGCGCCAGCATCCCGCTCTACCGTGCGGCCATCAAGCATCTCGACCTGCTTGCCATCTTCATGATCTACCGCCTGCTCAACTGATCCGGACCCTCATTTTCAGAGGGGGTGCTTTTCGGGATGAAGGTCAGCCAGTGGCGCCGGATCGAGGGCGGTCAGCCGGTAACCCTGGCGAGCAGAAAACGAGGGTCGGCTTCCCGGTAGGACCAGATTAATTGCAACGCAAAACACGTGAACTACGCAGTTCATTTATGACCAAAACTTAATTTGCCATTCAGCTGAATCAGAGATAGAATTAATATAGAGGTACTCCCGAAAAGCCAAATCCCCCGCAAGGGGGAGGCG
>VEOY01000079.1 GCA_012026685.1 Nitrospirota bacterium | reverse complement strand
GGCAGAAGCGGCGGATCCTGTCGAATCCCTATGCGGAAGAGGCGAAGATGATCATCCTGGAGGCAGGGACGG
Organism: Nitrospirota bacterium; assembly: GCA_012026685.1. GTDB lineage: Bacteria > Nitrospirota > Thermodesulfovibrionia > Thermodesulfovibrionales > UBA6898 > UBA6898. The sequence continues at coordinate 2,074 of VEOY01000079.1, read as the reverse complement.
AGAAGGCAGGACAGTGGGTGGAGGAGGATGTGGATGTAATTAAGGATTACCGCGAAGCCTTCGGAGCTCTGCCGCCGCGAACAGCAAGCCTTGCCGTCATGAACGACTCTGACAATACCGGCGAACGATCAGTATCCTATGTGGACTATATCGAGGTGTATAAATGATCCCGGACGTTGTAAGGGGACAGGGCAAATGTCCCTCACGACTGTTCAAGGCGATGATATTTTTCTGGGCATTGCGCAGCGACAATAGACGTTTATTTACAGTGGCGACCCTTGGGGGATGCCAATGTGGCTTCCGATGCGCTGAAGAATCGCTGCGAACAGTCTTTCGAAACACATGCCATGTCCATGTGCGATGGCGCCGGATGCGAATAAAAGGATCAGAATTAGTATGACGAAATACATATTGGAAATGAGATGAAACATATCCTGACAGCTGATATCGGCGGCACGAACAGCAGGTTTGGCCATTTTACAGTTGATGAGACCGACTGTCTGTTTCTCTCTGAGACTAAATGGCTGCGGACGACCGATGCAGGATCGTTCGGTCATCTCCTTGAGGCTCTCGGCAGGAGCGGATTCTCCCTGCTTCCTGACGCTGCTGACATTATGGTTATCGCTGTTGCGGGACCGATCGAGGACGGAACATTAAGCAGGCCGCCTCTTATCACATGGGATGTCGATATAACCGATCTGAGGAAGAAGGCAGGTCCCGGGAAGTGCCTTCTGATCAACGACTTTGTTGCACAGGCGTTTGCCTGCAGGTCGAAGGCCGGTGAAGAGGCCCGGCAGGTCCTGTCCGGGTCTGCCGTTGCTGATGCGGCAATAGCCGTGATAGGCTCAGGCACGGGGCTCGGCAAGGCCCTGCTCGTGGATGACGGGAAAGGCCGATATCGAGCCATCCCTTCTGAAGGTGGCCATACGAACTTTCCTTTTCTTTCAGGGCGGGAAAGCGCATACCAGGAGTTTCTCATGACGGAACAGCGTGAGCAGTACATCACCGGCAATACGGTGGTATCAGGAAAAGGGTTGAGCTATCTCCACCGCTTTCTTACCGGAAGGGTGAAGGAGCCCGCGGAGGTTGCGCAGGAATTCTCTGCATATCCCGAGACGCTTGCGTGGGCAGCGAAATTCTACGCCCGCGCATGCCGGAATTATGTGCTGGAGACCCTTGCACTCGGCGGGCTGTACGTGGCAGGCGGCCTTGCCGCGAAAACGCCGGAATTGCTCGGTCATCCCGAGTTCGAAAAAGAGTTCCGCAGCTCTGACACCATGTCCCACCTTCTTGAGCATGTTCCGGTCTGCCTGATAAACGATGAGAACAGCGGCCTCTGGGGCGGAGCTGTTCTGGCCCGGCAGACACTGCAGGAGGCTGCGGATGCATAGAAGGACGGTCAGAAACGTGGGCATCATTGTTCTCATAGCTACGGTTGCCGTGCTGCTCAGGTTGTTCCATTTTGAGGAGTATTTACTTGCCTATATCAAGGAATCCCAGCACAGGTTTGCGGCAATGTACGTTGACCACCGGATCGCGGTGATCGGCGCGTATATGTTCGTATATATCGCTGTATCGGCGCTGTCCCTGCCGGGGGCAGTGGTCATGACCCTGGCGGGAGGGGCGCTTTTCGGCCTCTGGACCGGGACGCTTATTGTTTCCTTTGCGAGCAGCATAGGCGCTACCCTTGCATGCTTCATTTCGCGTTTTGTCCTGAGGGACTGGGTCCAGGGGAAGTTCGGGGACAAACTTTCGGTGGTCAACGAAGGGATCGCGAAGGAAGGGGCCTTTTATCTCTTTACGCTCAGGTTGATCCCGGTCTTCCCTTTCTTCATGATCAACCTCGTCATGGGCCTCACGAAGATGCCGCTCCGCACGTTCTACTGGGTGTCGCAGCTCGGCATGTTTGCCGGCACCATGGTCTATGTCAATGCAGGGAAAGAACTCGGAAAGATCGAATCGCTGCGAGGCATTCTCTCTCCGGGCCTGATCATATCGTTCGTCCTTCTCGGGGTTTTCCCCATCGTTGCGAAAAAAATGATTTCCGCTTACAAGTCGAGGAAAGAAATAAACG
>VEOY01000206.1 GCA_012026685.1 Nitrospirota bacterium | reverse complement strand
TTGGGTCAGCAGGCGGATACTGTCATGAGAAATTGGCAGCTTTTGTCCGGCGATGGCGACTCAGGGCCGGTGCTAAACCTCGAAATAGCGCGGGGTCACGTTCTTGCGCCCTGCTATGCGCTGATAGATTTCGTCGGGATATCCGAGGGCGATGACCGCATGGGTCTCCTCCTCCGCCGGAATGCCGATATGCTTCTGGACCGAAGGATCTCTCTTCATCGCTGCAACAGCGTATCCTATGAGACAGGAGCCGAGTCCCATGCTGTGGGCAGCAAGCAGGATATTTTGTGTCGCGAGCAGGGCATCCTCAGCCGGACAGCTTGCGCCCGGTCTGGACCCGACAACAATAACGGCCGTGCTGCCATGAAAGAGGCGGTCTTTGCCTGATCCCTGCCACTCTTCAAGCGCCTCCTTCACCTTCCGGTAATAACCGTGGTAGTAGGCATCGAGCTCGCCTTTGCCGATCAGCCTGAGGAACAGACGAAGCAGGGTCTTCTCGGCAGTGGCGTTTAACCTCATGAAATAGGACGCGACCTGTTCTGCCAGGGATGCAACCGCCTTTTTTGTCGGCAGTACAGTGAAGGTCCAGGCCTGGCTGTTGGTCCCGGACGGCGCGGTGATGCCGATCTTGATCAGGTCTTCGAGCATGGCCCGCTCTACGGGCTTATCAAGGAAGGAGCGGCAGGACCGGCGCGAGGCCATGAGCTGCACCAAGGCGGATACAGGGAATTTTCCGTGAGGAAGCCACGTTTTTTCCGCGCTGAAGGTCGCATACCGCGACATCTCTTCATCGATCGCGATGACACGGACCGCCTGCTGAGGGCAGACTGCCTCGCAGTGGCCGCACAGGAGCGACTCCCCGCCAGAGACGACCGCTGTTCCCTCGTTGAGCGAGATGGTCCCTGTCGGACAGACGGTCACGCATAACCCGCAGCCGTTGCACAGATCCCTGTCAATCTTTATCCGGTCTTCTTTCATCCCTGTCTTCTCAATGTCTATCCGCAGCCTCATCTTTATGATACCACTGCCATTACCCTGTTCCCTAACTATTACACGTGGGGCAAACCAGCCGCAAAGGCCGCGCCGGAGAGCAAAACGTTCTGCTTATTCGCGCACAAGATGGATTGGCCAGCGCGAAATAGGCGCAGGCCCGAGAACCTTTGGAGATATTCTACCGACAGGATCCGCCGCCGTTAAACGCTCCAATTAACAACTTTCAGGTCCCTGATCTGCCTGAACTCTTTTAGGTTATTGGTGACGAGCGTTATGCCGAGAGCGCGCGCATGTGCGCCGATTAGCATATCCATAGCGCCTATGGGCTTGCCCGCCCTTTCAAGGTTTGCCCGGATGATGCCGTATTCCCCGGCTGCCTTTTCATCGAAATCAACGATTTCGAGCGGCAAAACGAACTCCTCGAGGGCCTGACGGTTCTTCTCGACATGCATACTCTTGGATACGGCGTAACGAAGCGCAGCAAGGGTTATGGCTGATATGCCGATATCGCCGACGGCATGGCTCTGGAAATGTTTGAGTACTTTCGGCGGTTTCTGTTTGATGAGATAAATGCAGATATTCGTATCCAGCATGTACTTCATCAGAAGTCTTCCCGCTTTTGCGCTTTTGGCTGTTTTCTCTCAGTCATGAAGTCGTCGGAAAATTTCGCGAGGCTCTGGATCAGCGTATCCCAGGAGTTCTTTGCAGGGATCAGCACGACGACGTTCCCTGATTTTTTCACGAACACATGATCGTTCTCGAAGCGAAATTCCCTGGGCAGTCGGACGGCCTGACTCTGGCCGTTTCGGAACAGTTTTGCGGTCTTCACAACGCACCTCCGTTTAGTCTATATGTTTAATATATACTAAATGCCGGCCGCGCGCAAGCGTCTTTTGAACCATACGCCGGAAGACCACACGGTGAGAGTTTCTGAGTTAAGGGCCGTTAATACATCATTATGCCGCCCATGACCCCAAAAGGCCCGCCCGAAGCACAGCTCCCTCCCTCGGTGCAGATACTGTCGAACCCGCCGGGACGCGTGGCGGAAACCTCGCAGGTGTCACTGCCGACGCATACATAGATGCACGTTTGCGGGTGGCCCGAGCAGGTCACACACCGGGCAGATGATCCGTGACCGTCGCATCCGGTACCCTCGCCCCCGTTAGACCCAAGCATTCTTGCAGCCTGCTGGTCGGCATCCGGCGGAAGCGGGACCGGCCAGGTCCAATTGATCGAGAATGAGTCGCTCATGTCACCGTCTTTGGGGAACGAGGTTGCAGCTACGGCCTTTTGCATGCAGCCAAGGGCAACTTCGGTCTGGTCTTCCGGCAGGGTGGATCTGCCGCCCTTGAGCAGTTTGAATGCCCATCCGCCCTTTGCGTCAGCCTCGTACCAATACCTCATTTCGATCGTTCCCTTGCCCTGGACCTTCTCCCAGCAATCCTTGAGATTGGGCACTACGACATTGTGGAAATAGCGGTTGATCCTCTTCTGCGTTGCAACAGACTCCCTGAGCCTGCCGCCTTCCAGATCAGGCGACTGCTGTATTGGCTTATCAGAGACATTAGGCGCTGTCTCCCCGCCGGCCTTGGCGGGTTTTTCGACTTTTTCGAGGTCCTCGTTGTTGTATTTGCCCGGCCCGGTATGCTCCGCAAATACGGCGCCGGAATATACGATGCCTCCCATGAGCACCGGAACGATAAGGAACATAACAAGTTTCTTCATGATCTCCTCCTCTGCCGACGGCTCTTCAGCGGGTTCTCCTGCTTAATTCAATGCTATCAGCATAAACCGGCTTGTCAACTCCAGGTGCTTCCCTGCATTTGGTTGAAGAGGAGGACGGAAATAAAGGCGAGCGTGATTTCCATAGGTAATTCCAGGGGCATACGGCTTCCGAAAATGATGCTCAAAGAGCTTGAGATCGAAAGCGAAGTGGGTTTGAGCATGGAGAGTGAAAAGATCGTCATCAGGCATATCGATCAGATTTGGATCAATGATCTTACAATCGGGGAACGAACGTCTGTTCTGGCGGAGACGCTTGCAGCTTAATACAGCCCCATGGCCTTGCGCACGAGCTGCATGGTCTCCTGGGCGACCTTTCTGGCCTTGTCATTGCCCTTGTCGACGATAGCATGCAGCTGGTCAGGATTGTTGAGCAGCTCCGCTCTCTTCTGCCAGATCGGCTCCAGCATGGTGAAGACATTTTTGATCAGCACCTTCTTGCAGTCAATGCAGCCGATGCCCGCGGTCCTGCATCCCTCCGCAACCTCTGCCTGTTCTTCTTTTGTGGAAAATACCTTATGGAGCTGGAAGACCGGGGAGAGCTCGGGATCGCCCTTGTCCGTTCTTTTCACGCGGGCAGGGTCTGTGGTCATGGTCCGGATCTTCTGCTCCACTTCCTTCGGGCTGTCCGACAGATAGATCGCATTGCCGTAGCTTTTGGACATCTTCCTGCCGTCCACCCCCGGGACCTTGGGGAACTGCGTGAGCAGCGCGTCAGGCTCAGGGAAGACCTCGCCGTAGAAGTTGTTGAACCTGCGCGCGATCTCACGGGAGATCTCCAGGTGCGGCACCTGGTCCACGCCGACCGGCACATATTTCGCGCGGTAGATGATGATGTCCGCGGTTTGCAGAAGAGGATAGCCGAGGAAACCGTAGTTCGAGAGGTCCCGGTCCTGCAGTTCCTGCTGTTTTTCCTTGTAGGTCGGCACGCGCTCCAGCCAGCCGACGGGCGTGATCATCGAGAGCAGAAGATGGAGTTCCGCATGTTCGAGGATCCGCGACTGCAGAAAGATCGTGCATTTGTCAGGGTCAAGTCCTGCGGCAATATAGTTTACGAGGAGATCAATGACAGAGTCGTGCAATGCAGCCGGGTTTGCGTACCCGGTGGTAAGTGCATGCCAGTCAGCGACGAAGTAATAGCAATCGTATTTTTCCTGCAGCTTCACCCAGTTCTGGAGCGCACCCACCAGATTGCCGAGATGAACCTTTCCGCTTGACTGCATGCCGCTTAATACTCTGTCCACAATGAAACCTCCCCGAAAATTTGACCCATCGGCTGTACAGCAACATGCGTATGGCCGGGGCTGGTGTTCTGAAAAGCCGGTCGCAGCGATACCCCGGAGCATCGAAGCCGCGATTGAAAGCTCAAGCGACGATTTTCAGGTCGATCAACTTCTGACGATCCGAACCAATGCCAGGTGAAATTAATCGCCTCGACCGGCTTTGATGGGCAGCAGCCTTGGCCTGTGGCAGCACCAGGGTTATCTATTATTGACGTATTGCCATGCCCTGTCAAGAAACGCAGCGAGGGTTATCCTTGAAAGGGATCTGCGGAATGCCTGCCCGAATGCAACGACGCGGTTATGTCAGCTTCCAGATGAGCTCGAGATTGCATATGATCACCAGCAGCTCGCCGTTTGCGTCCTTCAGAAAACCGCCGTCGTTGTCCTGCGCAACCAGGAGGTCGTTCAGTTTCAGGGACGATCCGTCATATCCGCTGGTATGAAGTCTGGCCTTGACCATATCCAGGTGCCAGCGGCACTGTTCCTCGTCAATGAGCCTCCGGTCGAGCGCCTTCACGAGGTCCAGCGGGGTGTACAGGGCATCGCTGTGCTCCGCGACCCATTGGTCAGGACCGTTGTAATAGCCGCGGATCGTGATGTAATTGTGATCTTCCTGGAGCACCGCATTGCCTTCAGGATCGAGCAGGCCCTGATGTGAGGCGTATTTCCGCGGGTCACCTGATGTCTCGACCTTGGCAGTGCCGGTCATGTATATCGCGCGCACATAGACCGTCGGAATGCCGAGGTGATTCAGGTCATGGGCGATCGCAAACTCTTCAAACGGGCTGTTGATGCCGTAGGTGCGGACGAGCGGGTCACGCGCGCCTTCCTCATCTCCTGCCGGCATCTCCCCGACACGCGAGGTTTCCCATACCAGATGGATATTGTCCTTGGTTATCGTATAAAAGACCTCTTTCGAGTCGGACAACCTGATGGAGGGTGTTTTTCTCCACCGCTCAGGCAGAAAGTAGTCGAACAGGTGCGGGTTTCTCCCCACGACCCATAACCGGCCGCCGGTGCTCTCCGCATGCCCGTAGAGATACGGCACGCCGAAGATCTCCATAGCGGTAAGATGTGAGGGCAGGGGCGCGGGTTCGAAGCGGCGCTTCTGGTCATCGAGGTAGGAACATCTGCGGGAGCTCTTCACCGCTTCTTCATGCTCTTGTGTCCGCAGGAGGAGCTCATAGTCGATGATCGAATACCGGCCCTCGCGTATCAGCCGGTAGAGGAAGGCCACCTGTTCATGGTACGCGTCCTTGTTCCCGTTGCTGCCGATCCGGATGACCTCCGCAATGTCGGGCTCACTGATGATGATATGCTCGGGCTTCATGTCAGCGACCAGGTAGCCTTTTTTCTGCAGATCCTCGTGCGCCTGGGCGTCGAGGGTCCTGAGATGGCGGACCATCTCATCGTCATTGATGTCGATATGGGCAAAGACCTCCTTGAGGTTCATGCCTTCTATCCAGGCATAGATCAGCTTGTACTGTTTCAGGATATCGAGGTCGATGCCGGGATGTTTTGCGCGGATGCGGTTGATCCTGGTGCGCGACCTGCCGCTCTGCCATGCCTGCATCTTTTCAGGCGGAACGTAGATCGCCATGGGCAGCTGCGTGGCGACCTTCAGCTCTTTCGGGCCGTAGAGGTTGTCCATCAGTTCCATGACGAGGGAAAATTCCTCCCAGGGGCTGTTGAACTCCGCGTCGCAGAACTCCTGCAGGGTATGCGTGTCTATTGGTACGTCTTCGCCGACCCGGCAGTTCTTTACCACGAGGTTGAGGCTCATGCCGCTGATCGTCTTTGTGGGGATCTTATAGACCGAACTCGTGCCGAGAAGGCGGACCTTGTGCGTGTCGAACCAGTCCTTTTCGTACCAGTTCTCGATCTCGAAATGCCGGCGCAGCGGCTCCGCATAGCGGGTGAGATACAGGTCCCCGCCGTCGCTCGTCCGGGAATGGACATACACCACCCCCAGAACATTTACCAGTGTCTTTTTTGCTGCCGTTCTTTCCACCTCTTCAGTTCCGCCGCCCCGGGAGGCCCGGAGCCGATGCTATCCCAATCGCAGGGCGAGCCCGGCAAGCTGGTCCTTAAGCTTCAGCGGAAGACGCTTGCCGAAGGTCGCGTAATGCGCTTCGATATCCGGGATCTCGGCCTTCCATTCTTCCGTCTTGACGCTCATCAGCTCCGTCAGGTTTTCCGGCGCAAGGGAGAGGCCGGAGAGATCAAGGTCCGCGTGCTTCGGCATCAGGCCGATCGGGGACTCTTCAGCGCCGGCCTTTCCGTCAACGCGTTCGCACATCCACTTGAGCACCCTGCTGTTCTCGCTGAACCCGGGCCAGAGGAATTTCCCGTCAGGGCTTTTTCTGAACCAGTTCACGTAGAAGATCCGCGGCGCCTTGCTGCCGAGTTTTTCTCCCATGCTGAACCAGTGCTGGAAATAGTCACCCATGTTGTAGCCGCAGAAAGGCTTCATGGCAAAAGGGTCCCTTCTCAGATTGCCGACTGCGCCGATATTTGCGGAGGTCGTTTCCGAGGCAGCGGTAGCTCCCAGGAAAACGCCGTGCTCCCATGAAAAGGCCTCGAAGACAAGCGGGACAACGCTGCTGCGCCGGCCGCCGAAAATGAAGATATCGATCGGGACGCCTGCCGGGTCTTCCCAGTCCTTGCAGATGACCGGGCACTGGGACGCGGGAGCCGTGAAGCGCGCATTGGCATGGGCAGCGTCCGATTTGCTTGCCGGGGTCCAGTCCTTGCCTTTCCAGTCAATGAGATGCGACGGCACGTCATCGCTTATGCCCTCCCACCAGACATCTCCTTCGTCCGTCAGGGCGCAGTTCGTGAAGATGATATTCTCTTTCAGGGTGTCCATTGCCATGGGGTTGGTGTCGTACGATGTCCCGGGTGCAACGCCGAAAAAGCAGCTTTCCGGATTGCTCGCGTGCAGACGCCCGTCAGGACCGATCTTCATCCATGCGATATCGTCTCCGATGCATTCACATTTCCAGCCCTTCAGGGACGGCTGCATCATGGCCAGATTGGTCTTGCCGCAGGCTGAGGGAAAGGCAGCCGCGATATGATACTTCTTTCCCTCCGGGCTGGTGAGCCGCAGGATCAGCATGTGTTCCGCCATCCATCCCTCTCTGCGCGCCATGGCAGAAGCGATGCGAAGGGCCAGACATTTTTTGCCGAGCAGGGCGTTGCCGCCGTATCCTGAGCCATAGGACCAGATAAGGTTCTCTTCGGGGAAGTGGCTTATGTACTTCTGTTCTATAGGCGCGCACGGCCACTGCACATCCTTCTGCCCCGGGGCCAGAGGCGCGCCGATAGAATGGAGGCAGGGGATGAAGTCGCCGTCCGTACCAAGCAGATCCAGCACCTTCGAGCTGACGCGGGTCATAATATGCATGTTGACCACGACATACGGGCTGTCAGAAATTTCGATGCCAATCTTTGATATGGGGGACCCTATCGGCCCCATGGAAAAAGGGATCACGTACATGGTGCGGCCCTTCATGCAGCCCGTGTAAAGGTTCTTCATCGTTTTCTTGAGATCGGCCGGAGCGATCCAGTTGTTCGTGGGGCCTGCCTCGTCCTGAGACTTCGTTGAAATGTACGTGCGGTCCTCGACGCGGGCAACATCGCTCGGGTCAGAGCGGAAGAGATAGCTGTTCGGCCGCTTCTTCAGCGGGGTGGCGCTGCCGCTGTCTATCAGCTTCTGCATCATGGCGTCATATTCCTTCTTTGAACCGTCGCATATGCAGATCGCGTCGGGCTGGCACAGGGCTGCCACTTCAGTTATCCAGGCGCTCAACTTCGTGTTCCTTACTTCAGTGTTCATGGCTGTTTTCTCCTAGCGATATTGTGGTTGTTGCACGGTCCGCTCATGTATCGGGTCCTCAGTACATTTGGAAGATCTTGAGAAAAAAAAGCACGACCGGCATGATGAAAAGGTTCGCGATGCCGGTATAGAACAGGATCAGCACAATGATGAACCCGAACGGCTCGATCTTGCTGAACGACATTGCCTGCTTTGAGGGAAGCAGGCCCGTCAGCACCCTCCCGCCGTCAAGAGGAGGTATGGGTATCATATTTAAAACTCCGAGCACTACATTCCAGTAGATGCTCGCCGTCAGGATGAGAACGATCGGCTTGAATACCGTTTCGGCAACAGTATCGGGAAGAAAAGATGCAAGAGGGATGAGAATATTCATGATAAGAAAACTTGCGAAGGCGAGCAGAATATTCGTGACCGGTCCGGCTGCTGCCGAAATGGCCATACCCTCCCGGGGCTTCCTGAAATTCATCGGGTTGATCGGAACAGGCTTTGCATAGCCGAACATAAAGCGGCCGTCGGTCAGGGTGTACAGCAGGATCGGCATAATGATCGTGCCGAAGAGGTCGATATGCGCGATGGGGTTGAGGGTGAGCCTTCCCAATAGTTTTGCCGTTGGGTCACCGAGCCGGTACGCGACATATCCGTGCGACACTTCGTGCAAGGCAATGGCAATGATCATTGCCGGCGCTGCGATAATCAGCTTTTGTAGGGCTTCTGCTTCCAACGTTCCGCCTAACCTGTTGATTTTATTCAGAGAAACTTCCGGGCTGTTGACAGGAAGTCTTTTAGTATTATGGATTAGACCGTCCTATGTCAATTGGCTGTTTGAACGCGAATGCCCGTGGTCAAGGGGTTGCGGCCTTATTGCGTAAACGTGTGCATGCGTGGATCCGAATTGCTTCAACACTTCCACGCTTGTTCCCTTCCACGCTTCGACGCGTTTCAGCCCGCTCCGAGGCGCCTCTGCAGGGAACCGTCTACCGCAGTCCGTATCCGTACATGGTATAAATGAAATGACCGTTGATCGTGTAGGTGTCCATGCCCCACTCATCCGGGAGGGGCCAGTAAGGTTCACCATCCTTGAGAGCCTTCATGGCCGCATCATCGAGGGCTTTATATCCCGAGGTCCGTTCAAGCTCGACCGAACGTAGCCTGCCGTCCTTCCCGATGGTGAACCTGATCCTGAGGTCACCGTAAATGCCTCGCCTGCGGGCATCAGCAGGATATTCCCAAATGCTCTCGATCTTTTCCTTCAGTTTTCTCATATACCCTGCAAAACGGTACTCTGTCGTATCGAACGTAATGGCATCGTCTTTCTTCGCCCTGGCGCCGCCGCCGCGACCTTTCTCCGCAGCATTGCCGATGACCCCCCTGTCGAACAGTTTTTCCCTGGTACTGCGGGGCAGTCCGGGAGGGGTATGACTTTCTTCGTATCCCGGTTTGTCAGACAATTCACCCGGAGCGCCTTCTCTTCCCCCGCCTTTTCCCGGGCGTGGAGCAACCCCTTCCGGAAGCGGCTTCCCTTCTTCTTTGCCCATGTCCGGCACGATCGGCCTGTCCGGGGTAGGAAGGGTTTTGGGCGGTATCGGCGCTGCACGGCGCGGCTGGGGCTGAACAGGCCTGGATTTTTGCAACGCCCTGGGCTGGACAGGAGCAGGTTTTGGCATGGGCGGAGGCGCGATCTCCGGTCTCCGTGCCTCTTCAGGTGTAACAAGGCTGGTAAGGAACTCTTTCGTCTTTTTTTTCTCCGGTTCCGGCAGAAAATATACCGCCACGAGAATGATCAGGTGAGCAACAACAGAGATAACGAGGAACTTTTTTATGTTCAAGGGTTCGTGTCTTCCTAATTTGGTGTCTTAGTAGTATAAACCTCTGCAGGGAATTTCACATGCGATCCCGTTTAATTAAACCGGAAGGCTGACTAAAAGTTTGGCGGGAACGGACAGTGGATTCTGGCTTTTTTGACCGCGCTGCTCGTCAGATAATATGCTGCTATCTTGAAGAAAAATTTGTCCACCGAACCGGATATGGTACCGTCCCTGTTCTCTGCCCAGATCATGGTCTTCCGGTTATTATTGATGGCAACGATCAGGTAGATATGGTTCTGACTCATGCCGTTAATATCCTCCTGGCTCGGTAAAGGGAGCCCCTTTTCGAGGCCGAACTGGGTATGGGAATGGAAATCGCCGACGATCTGAAGACGGTCAAGACGTTTGATGATCGGCTCTATCTTTTTGTGGCTCCTGTCGAGCGAGACAACGCCTTTTGGTTTTCTGTCGGCTGTCTGAAAGCTGAAGGCGTGTTCGACGATGAACCGGTCCTCAAGCCTGTAGCCGAGCAGAAAACCGAGGCATTCCTTCTTGTATACTTCTGCTGAACTCAGTAACAGATCTACGAAGGCATTTTCAGAAAGATAGACTCTCATGCACTCTTATGCTTCGGAAGGCGCACGGAGAGCACGGGGCAGGGCGCATAGCGCACCACCTGTTCTGCCGTGCTGCCGAAGAGCAGCCGGTCGATCCCGGTCCTGCCATGGGTCGCAAGCACGATGAGGTCGATCTGGTTCGTTTCGGCGAATTTGGTGATCTCCTCATAGGGGGTGCCCCTCAGGATGACATGCTCATAGTCCTTGAACTTCCGCATCTCGTCAACAAAGGTCTTTTCAAGCTCTTTCCGGGCGCTTTTTTCAAGGTCTGCATAGACCTCTTCTGCGGACGTATGCGGCACATACCAGCCCGTAGCCTTGGTTATGTCATAGATGACATGGACGATATAGATCTTTGCTCCGTGGCGCACGGCAACATCCAAAGCATACGGCAGGGCGTTCTGCGAGCCCTCTGAAAAGTCTGTTGCGAAAAGGATCTTCTTGATCTCCATACTTAAACCTCCCTGAGAAATTTAGCTGCATGTTCCGGCGATGTCGGCAATATGTAGAGTCCTGAGCCCCATTCGAACCCCGTGGTCCTCAGGAACCGCGGCATGATCTCGAGGTGCCAGTGATAGTCATCACCGAGCGTATGCCAGTGGTCCTTTCGCGTGATACGGTTCGGCGCGGAATGGATGAAATAATTATACGCAAGACCGGGGAAAAGAGACCTGAGCTTTTTCAGTACGGACGACAGGATAAGCGCAAAGTCCTCAACTTCCTCCGGGCGGATATCCTGGAAGGCGCAGTTGTGTCTCTTCGGCAGTATCCAGGTCTCAAAAGGGAACTTCGATGCATAGGGGCAGAACGCGATATAATGCCGGGACTCGATGATGACCCTTTTTTCTATCCGCATCTCCTCGCGCATGATGTCACAGAAGATGCAGCGCTCCTTATAGGAGAAGTAACGCTTTGCATTGTCGAGCTCTTCCTTTACCCGCTTGGGTATCACCGGTGTCGAGACGAGCTGGGACAGGGGATGTCCGTAGAGCGCGCCTGCGGATCTGCCGTGGTTCTTGTAGATGAGGGTATAACGCAGCCGGGTGTCCTTTTCGAGGTCGGCCATGCGTGCCCGGTAGGTCTCGACCACGTGTATCATCTGCTCAAAGCCTATGTCTTCGGGCTCCACAGCATGATGAGGCGACTCGATGATGATCTCGTTGGCGCCGATGCTGTTCATCTTGTCGTACATGCCTTCGCCCCTTCTGCCGAGGTCCCCTTCCACCATGAAGACAGGGTCGAAATTGGCGATGACCCTGGTAGTCCATTTCTTCGAGGGGTCTGCCGGAGAGGAACCGGGGGTGCGCATGATCTCATGCGGAGTTTCGGATTCTCTGCCCGCGCAGAGCATGCAGCTGTCTTCCTTTGCCGGCTCCCGGGAGTTTTCCCCATTATATTCCGAAGGAGGTAATGACTCGCTCAGCACGGCTATCCACCTCCCCAGCAGGGGGTCTTTTCTCAGCTCATTAAGGCCGGTTTTTTTCATACAGAATTTTCAGTCCTTCCAATGTCAGGTCAGGTCTGACCGTATGTGCTCTCTCTATAAACGGACCGATCAGTTCGCACTGGCCGCCGGTCAGGATCATCTCATACGATGTGCTGGTCTCATTTTCTATCTCAGCCAGGATCCTCTGGACCGCTCCCGCGGTGCCGAAGACCAGTCCCGACAGGATGCAGCCGTCCGTGTCCACGCCAAGCGCAGCATCGGGCGCCCTGAGCCCGACCTTTGTGAGCTTTGCTGTCCTCGTGCCGAGTGCTTCATTCATGAGGCTTATGCCCGGCATGATCGCACCGCCCATAACATCTCCGTTTCCGTCAACGACCGTTAAGGTAGTGGCTGTTCCGAAGTCCGCCACTGCAACGGGCCTTCTGACGAGACTGAACGCGGCAACTGCATTTGCTATTCTGTCCGTACCGAGCTTGTCGGGATGCGGTATCCGAAAGCCGATCCCCGAAAGCAGATGTGTTACCAGCAGGGAAGTGCCTTTTCCCTGACCAGGCAACCCTTCAACCGCATCGACAAAGATGCCGGTGTGGCTTGAAACCACAGAAGATATTATACTGGCACCTTCTCCTTTTTCTATATTATTTTCTTTTATGAAGGCATGCAACACTGCCCGATATTGCTCAGAATTCCTGATCGGCAATGTTGGTATCCGCTGGACAATAAGCCCCTGTGCAGTGAAATATCCTATTGTTATTGATGAGTTACCTATATCTGTTGCAATTAACATAACGATAAGATATCAATTATCAACGTTTCTTTTTTATAAACAATTGTTTATATCCAAGCTACCTGAGAAAGGTAATATCTCCTGCGCTGATATTCCTGCGTTCCCCTGTCCGCATTTTCAGTATAAGCATGCCGTTGTCATCGATGTCCTCGGCAACTCCTGCTAAGGTCTGATCCGCCATCGCAACACGTACGTGTCTGCCGAGGGTTGAAGAGTTTTTCCTCCATGCGTCCAAAAGCGGTCTTTTCCCTTCCGCTATAAGGATACCATACCAATGCTCGAACTCTTTGAGCATCCGAATGATGAGCTCGTTCCGTGAAACAGGATGTCCGGTCGCCAGCCTGACCGAGGTCGCGAGGCTCCGGATCTCTTCGGAAAAATCTGCGGAAAGCATATTGACATTGACGCCGATGCCTATCACCGCGAGATTGATCCTGTCAGGGTCGGCCCGAACCTCGGTCAATATGCCTCCCAGCTTCCTGTCAGATACGACGAGGTCGTTCGGCCATTTGATCCTTACCGGGACAACCGCTGTCTTTTGAATAGCATGTGCTCCGGCAACCGCAGCAAGCACCGTGAGCATGGTCACGTCCCGCGGCGCGAGCTCAGGCCTGATCACCAGGCTCATATAGATGTTCCTGCCCTCAGGTGATTCCCATTTTCTGCCGAGCCGTCCCTTGCCGCGGATCTGTCTGTCGGCGATAAGCACCGTACCCGAAGAGATGCCTTTTCTTGATGCCAGGGACATGGCAAGGTCATTCGTGGATTCTACGGAATCATGGACAATGAGCGCCTGCCAGAGAGAGCTCTGTATACGCAGCAGCAGATATTCCGGGGCGAGGTCAGGAGCGCTGATCAGGCGGTATCCTTTCGAGGGTACGGCTTCGATCACATATCCTTTATTGCGGAGTCCGAGAATCTTTTTCCAGACTGCTGCACGCGTTATACCGAGGCCGGCACTTATCTCCTGACCGGAGATAAAGGCATCATTGCCCGACAGGAGGCTCAGTATGCTTTCCGGCATGGGTGGACGGAGCAGGGAACCGCTCTATTCCTCCGGGAGGATCTCGACAGTGATTTTGCCTTTGAGCTTTTCTGCGAAATGCGCTGCGTCATTCCGGCTGCCGACGATCGAGCCGTAATGCATGGGGATCGCTATGTTTGGTTTTATGTCAAGGGCTGCCTTTGCCGCCTCGTCCGCTGTCATGACATAGGTGCCCGAGACCGGCAGCAAGGCGATGTCCGCCCTGAACGTCTTCATTTCCGGAATATAGTCAGTATCTCCTGCGATATATATGCGCTGTCCTGACGCGGTGAAGATATATCCGACCCAGCCCCTGTCCTTTGTATGGAACTGTTTGTTCGTATTATATGAAGGGACAACCTCTATCCTGACGCCGGAAACCTCGACAGTATCTCCCGGCTTGACGACCCTGATATTGCCCCTGAGCTTTGCCGCGCAGTCTGCCGGAGTTACAATGACCGTTTCCGGACCCTGCACTTTGGCGACGTCCTCAGGAGAGCAATGATCGTAATGTTCATGAGTGATCAGGATGATGTCCGCGGTATCCTTTTTCCTGATCTTGAACGGATCGGTGTATATGACCTTTTCTCCCGTGATCCTGAACGTGTCATGACCGAGCCAGTGGATGTTCTTGACCATCGCAAAACCCTCCTTGTGAGAAGCGAGCAGAAGCAAGAGCGCGCACGCCGGCGGAAGAAATGATCGCAGCAGTCTGTGCATGGTCAGATTATATCATACGCGACTTTTTCAGGGGAGGGGCCGGCCAAATGGGAGTATAATGGATAGACGGGAGGGGATGCATTGTGACAGACGCCGACTTTCACCTGAAGAAGCTCCTCGGATACATCCATGCGGAACGCGGCATCGATTTTTCCCGCTATCGCACTGCCACGGTGGCGCGCAAACTCGACCTCAGGCTTCAGGAGTCTGCCTGCAAAGACTACAAGGGGTATCTCTCCTTTCTGAAGTCCCATCCCGAAGAGATGCAGGCCCTGGTCAGGACGCTCACCATCAAGGTCAGCAACTTCTTCAGGAATCCCCTCGTGTTCGAGCTGCTCAATACCACCGTTCTTCCGGAACTGGCGGCAGGGTTCGGGTTCCTGAAAATATGGAGCATCGGGTGCGCGTATGGAGAAGAGCCCTATTCCGTTGCCCTGCTGGTCCGCGAACTCCTCGATCAGGAGCGCTTCTCCTGCGCCTTTCACATCCAGGGAACGGACGTTGATCCTGATGCGATCGAAAAGGCCAGGCAGGGAATCTACCCCGAGGGGGAACTGATCGAGACGAAGAGGCGGTTTATAGATGCTTACTTCACCAAGTCCGATATTTCTCCTGCCTCGGGCTATGGCAGTGAGCGGTATCTCCTGAACAGCGAGATACGCTCCATGGTGAGGTTTTCGTGCAGCAACATCATGGACCAGCTCCTGTACAAGAGGTCATATATGGGGAATTACAACCTGATTCTTTGCAGGAATGTGCTCATCTATATGAGCCTGACCATGCAGGAACAGATATTCAGGGCCCTTGAAGACATCCTGTATGAAGACGGCTGCCTTGTGCTCGGCGAATCCGAGACCATGCCGAAAAGCATCCGGTCGGATTTTGTGCAACCCTTTCCGGGGATAAGGATCTTCAGGAAACGAAGGCCAGCGTCAGCGCGCTGATCCGCTCATGCCGATATACCGAAGGGGATTGTCTGTTGACGCTTCAATGATCTCTGCATCCGGTATGCCGATCTTCCGGAGCCTCTTCACTACGTTGTCGATCGTCAGGGCGCTGCCGGCAAGGATGCCCTGTTCGTAGACCACGCCCTTGGCAGTGCGCTTTCCTTTCACCGAGTCGGATACAATAATAAGCCTGTCGAGCCGTTTGTGGTTGAAGATGAGCTCCAGCACCTTTGGATGGAGGTGGACACCGTCAGCGATCACCTCGATATACAGGTCCGGGTCGGTAAGGCCGAGGCCCGCGATCCCGGGTTCGCGCTGATGGAACGGCCGCATGGCATTGAAGATATGCGTGATGCCGGTTGCGCCCGCCCTCTTTGCCTCGGCAGCCTGCCTGAACGTTGCGTCAGAATGGCCCATGTTCACCCTGATGCCCATTTCCGTGATCTTGCCGATCAACTTCAAGGCTCCCGGAAGCTCGGGCGCAAGGGTGACGACCCTGACGATATCCTCGTATCCGGACACCAGTCGCCGGAACGCAGATACCGTTGGCTTCAGAAAGCTTTCCTTGTCCATGGCCCCGCACCGTATCGGATTGAGGAACGGCCCTTCGAGGTGAACGCCCAGGATCTGTGCACCGAGCCGTCGGCTGTCCGCCTTTGACTGAGCGTCCATCGCCCTGCTGATCGCCCTCATGCTTTTTCGCATTTCCTGGACCGGGCCTGAATAGATGGTCGGCAGGATAGCTATGGTCCCTGCCTTTGCATGGACCCGTGCCATGCTGAGGATCTCCTCATGATCGTCAGTCCGCGTATCGTATCTGCTTATGCCGTGCGTGTGAAGGTCAACAAACCCCTGAATATTCATAGAAGCTTTCCTCTCCGTGTAAAAAAATCGCTCAAGGCGAGCCGGATGACCCCGCCCCTGGTCCATCGTCTGCCGGTGTCCTTCTTCAGTTCTTCGGCAGCCTCTTCGAGTGCCTCAAGGACCTCCTCTTCAAGATAGACCGAGGTCTTCACCAGTTTTTCGTGCTCATGGTCATGCTCGTGTGCCATATTTATGAGTAATAACAATACCATAGACACCGCGGGTTGAGGCAACCCGGCATTAATGACAAGGACCGGATATTCTGGTAAAGTTATGGGCAGCATGAGATATAACAGGATAACGAGCGTCGCGAACCAGCACATCAGGGACGCTGTTCAGATCAGGGAAAAGCGCGCAAAGTTCAGGCATGACGCGTTTCTGATCGAAGGCCCCCATGTGCTGGAGATGGCGGTGAACAGCGGCGCCGGGATCCTTACAGTGTTTGTCGGGGAAGCGTTCATCAGCAAGAAAGATCATCAGGGATTTCTGCGAAGAATGGCCCGCGCCGCGGGGGAGGTCTTTGAAGTGACCGAACAGGTCCTCGGAAGGATTACAGATACCGAGTCGCCTCAGGGTATCGCGGCAGTGGTCTCATATCAGATGCAGAAGCTCACGGAGATCGCCCTTCAAAAGCCGCCATTCATCGTCGTGATCGACAGTATCCAGGACCCCGGCAACCTCGGAACGATCATCAGGACTGCTGACGCTGCAGGCGCTGATGCGGTTGTCCTGCTCCCCGGCACCTGCGATGCTTTTATGCCGAAGACGATCAGGTCAACAGCCGGGAGCATCTTTAATATCCCGGTCGTTGCTTCGGACGCGGACGCGCTTGTGGACTGGCTGCGGGAAAGGAACATAGCTCTCGCAGTAACTGCGGGAGATGCTGAAGAAGTTATCTACCATGCCGACCTCTCAGGTCCGCTTGCGATGGCCTTTGGCAACGAGGCACGCGGCATGAGCATCCGGTTGAGAAAATCTGCCGGCACTGTCTTGCGAATCCCGATCTTCGGGAAGGCTGAAAGCCTCAATGTCGCGACAGCGGCTGCGATCTGCCTTTATGAGATAGTAAGGCAGAGGCAGGAATAGTGCCGACCGGACGGGGAGGTTATCCCTGCCTGCGTCTGATCATTCGGTCTTCCTGCCGGTCACGGGTGCAGTCCGGGGAGTGGCCCGTGAGGCCTTGCCATGGAGTATTCCTTTACCGTCGAACCAGATGGGGTCGATGCAGATGATCCGGTTCCATCCCCTCTTCGCATCCATCTGCTGGTGGTAGACCATCCAGAGTTTCCCTGCCTGGTCCTGAATGACGCTGACATGCCCCGGCCCGAAAATGCCATTTCCCCCCCGGATGACAGGATTGCCGGGATATTTGGTAAAGGGGCCCGTGGGGTGTGGCGCTGTTGCATACCCGATGGCATAGTGTTCGGAATCCGCGCTGCCCCCTGAGTAGAGGAGGTAGTAGATACCCCCGTGCCTGATGACCCATGGTGCTTCGATCACAGGTTTATCCTTCGCCTCCCACGCATCGGACGGAGAGATCAGCCGGACAGGCGCTCCCTTCTTGTGCAAAGGAGATTCCATGGGCTGGACAAACAGAGCGAAATCAGGGTACCCTGCATAGTACAGGTAGTATGAACCGTCCTCATCGCGGAACAGGTGCGCATCGATCGCGTTATTGATCAGGATGCCGCGGTCCCCGAACATTCCGTCAGGACGGTCCGCAGCCGCAATGCCGATCCTGCCGTTGGCTGTGTAATACAGGTAAAACGTGTTGTCCCCAGTACTGAAGAAGACATCAGGAGCCCAGACGCCGTTCTCTCCTGATTGAAACACCTTCGGCCCTTTTGTCCAGTGGACCAGATCGTCGGACAGGTAGACATCGTAGCTGTGGTTGTCACCGGTCGGATACAGATAGTAGGTTCCCTTATGATAGATGACCGTTGGATCGCCTATACCGAGCACGCCGACAAATGGCGCGGGTTTCACCCTGTTGATCGGGTATGTCTCAACGAGAACAGGGTTGGTATAGGTCCTGCCGGGCTCGGCGCCAGGAGCGGGAGGGAAAAAGAGAAGAAACAGAAGCAGACCGATTCGCGTAATCCTGCCCATACTGCATTATATCGCGTCTGCAGCGCCGTTGTTCGGGGCATGGGAAGAACTTTTCCGGAGAAGGGGGCTCACGCTGCCGGGAATTGACGCGAACCGGAGATGCTGAAAGACTTACGCGCCTGTCCGAACGTATGCTGTTACGACCGGCAATGCGCGGCCCCTGCTGAAGCTTCCGCCAGCCGGAGCATCTCGAGAGCCTCTGCACAGGAGCCGCAGGGGAGGAGCTTTCTTATGGCCGCATCCAGCGGGTGGTTCACGGCCGGGTCTTTCCGGTCAGCAAGAAGCGCGATGAGCGTGTCAAAGCCCCCTTCATTGCCGGCGGGAACATGGAATTCCCAGATGGTCGTAAGAGGGAAGATGCCGAAGAGGAGCCGCATGATCTTGATGCCCGGCACAGGCAGAGCGGCAACAGATACGAGGACCTTTTCCCCGCTGTTGAATTTTATCTGGCAGATAGAGACACGATCGTTGTTCTTATAGCCGATGATTTTGCTCATCCTGAATCTTATCAAAAAACCCGGACAGGAATAAACAGGCCGCATAAGATAAGCAGATTGACCCGTGCATCTGCGCCAGCGCATTTCAGAGAAAATATGTTACAAGCGAGTTCCGGGCGGTGGTCTGTTAGAATAGGATATGGCTGTTGATTCCATCGACATCTACCGGTTCCTGCCGAAGATCGACTGCGGGCAGTGTCCTGCCAAGTCCTGCATGGCCTTTGCAAAGGCTGTTTCGGAAGATTACGGAAGGCTTTCGGAATGTGCCCGCCTTACCCCCTATGGACTCATGCTGATCGAGGGCATCATCTCACAGGGACGCTGATGAGATTCTCCCGGGCCGCAAGGGGCCGGTCTTATCGCCTGTCCTCATCCTTTGCAGCTGACACGGAGAACCAGACCATGCAGTCAAAGGGCAGTTTGACCGTTGCACGGACTCCCTCTGCTTTAAGCCGGTCATAGAACGGAAGGTCCTTCGCCTTCATCACCCGCACCTTTTCCACACTGGCAAGTGTAATGTTTTTCTGGAAACGTCCGAACAACTCTTTCAGCTCACGATAGAGCAATTCCCTGTTTGCAATGTCCTTTACAAAACCGTTAATGTCGCCTTTTTTTGGTCTCCCTTTCTTCGCATCCCATTCCGGCGATCTGTAGGCAGCCAGCGCCAGGCGGAATGGCATCTCCAGGGCCGACGGCCCTGTCTCAGGTACGAGTCCACCCCAAAAGAGTGTGCGGAAAACAGCCGCATGTTCATCTCTCGCGATGAACTCTCTTAGTACCTCTGTCATGAGCGGAAGCTGGGCAGAGAGTGGATCAGGACATCGGGACGAATGCTTTACAACCCCCCTGTTCAGTTCTGATCCATACGCAATCCACGTGATCGAACAGTCCCCGCTGCTGATCCTGTAGATCGTTGTGTTTGGACTGGCCTCGACTGAAACGCCGGCTGTTTCCTGGCCGGCAGCGATCCCGGCAAAAGCAAGGCAGGAGCATAGCACAAACCATGCGTACAGGGACCACCGGGTTCCTGTACGCCGGCTGCTCAAAAGCCCTGCCAGGCACAGGTATTTTTCCCTGCCACCGGTCTGTGCATCTTCAAAAAGTTTCCGGCGTATAGTAAGATCCGTATCAGCATATTCATCACAAACGGTCCGTAAGACGAATCAGCAACATGAACATAAGACCTCATATCATTATTCTTGGCGTGTCGCTTGGTATCATGATAGCCGGCTCCGTCATCGGCAATGCGCTCGAAGCCTTCAGGATAATAACAGCCGACAGTATCGGGCCGAAAACGATTGTTGTCCTGAAGATCATCTACTTTGCTCTCTTCTGTCTTATGGCGTTCTCCGCGGTGCCGCTTTTCGTCCGGGCATTTATCGTCCTTCAGCGCAGGATCGGCAATGCCGGACTTTTTCTGATCAGGTGGCTCAGCGCGCACGAGCAGGCGGTAGTCTGGTGTTTCTGGGGGATCTTTGCGCTCGGTCTGTGCATGATATTCATCCTTGCCAGAGATGAGGTCCTTTCTCAGCTGAAATAGTCCGTTCAGCTCTTCAGCCTGCTGAGGTCTGCGGTTATTTGGCGGTTTTTTTTGTCCTGCCGGTTTTCCTCGCCTCATGCTTCCGTACATCAGAACGCGGAATGTGTTTTTTCAATGCGGAAGCCTCGACATCCTGTGTATGCATATCCTTCTCACGGGCCCTGATCATGCGTTCAGCCTCAAGCCAGTGGTCGATCTCCCGGCCGTGGACCCTGCCGCTTCTTTCGAACAGATCATAGGCGACTTTCTGAATCTCCTCATGCTTTTTCATACATCCCTCCACCCGCAGCCCGTTTTTTAGCCGGCAACGGTATTCTTAATGTTATTCTTCCCTGCCCTGGCGCCTGTTTATGATCCAACATGGGCACCACTGAAGCGAAAATATGACGCGCCGATTCTCTCACTCAAGTATATCAGATAAGAAGATCGTCAACTATCAAGAATACGCGGCATGACCGGTCGGTCCCGAGGACCCCGGCACGGCTTAAGCCTGAATCCGTGGCGTCCTCTTAAAAATATTCCCTGAGCCGGGGAGCCAATTCTTCCGGCGGCGTTATGATCAGCTCGGTCTGGAGCAGTTTCTGCAGGAAATAATCATCATTGCGGTAGTTCGGATACAGGTTCTGCCTGCTGATGATCTTGAGAAGACAGCGCGAACCCTTGAAGCCGCAGCCCTCCCTGGACGAATAGACCGCATAATTGAAGCTGAGGTGACCGAGCGTTTCATAAAAGGCATCCCCTTTTCCGTACGAAAATAATGTTGGCTCCTGAGCAAAAACATTATCTCACAACCTGCTTTTGGTGGGAAGGATCAAAAAAAAATCTTTGAACGAGGGGGCCGGGGAGGATGATGTCAGGGATGTGCGAAGCGGATATGCAGGATCACCGTGCCGTGTTCAGGACACACGCACCCTTGCAGAGACCTAACCCCTGCGTTTGAGCATCTTTTGTTCGAGCATCAGCTTATCTGCGCGCGTGAGTATATTGTCAAGAGAGTCGTCATCTGCAGGATCATAGTGCGATATGCCGAAGCTCAGCGAAAGCTTATGCTCCTGGTGTATTGTGAGATTGTGGAGCTCAAGGTTCTTCCGGAGGCGGGCGGTGATGATTGCCAGGCTGGTCTCTTCAGACTCCACCGGGATGACCACGAACTCGTCCCCGCCGATGCGGGCTATGATGTCAGAATCCCTGAATGTAGCCTTGAGTATGCCGGCAGCATCGGTCAAAGCCGCATCTCCCGCCTGGTGGCCCAGATGGTCATTGATCCCTTTCATATTGTCGATATCAATGTACACCATGTACACCCTCTTGTTCCGGCGCCGGGCAATCTTCATCTGCTGCTCAGCCAGGCTGAAGAATCCTCTCCGGTTGAGCAGACCCGTGAGTTCATCCGTCACTGCCATGACGCGCAGCCGTTCCTGTTGCCGGGCATGCTTTATCCGGGCCAGAAGCTCAACGGGGGTAAAGGGCTTTTTGATGAAGTCCGAAGCGCCGGATGCGATCGCCTTGTCGTAGGAGAATTCATCGATGTATCCGGTCATGACGATGATGAGCATGGAAGGGTTGAGTCTTCTTGCCTGTTCCGAAAGTTCCAGGCCCCCAAGACCCGGCATGACAATGTCCGTGATCAGGAGGTCGAACTGCCGATTCTTGAGCATATCAGCAGCAACATCTCCGTTGGCTGCCTCGTCACAGCGATACCCTTCCCGCGTCAATGTCTCATGAAGCAGTTCCAATATGGGTGAATCGTCGTCAACGATCAGGACAGACCCCGATGTCTTCATTGGATCGCTCATTCTGCAAGCTCCCTGATGTATGAGGCGCAGGCCCTCAGTTTGACATTGAGTATATCACAAGAATGTCCTTTTCTTTCAGGGAGAGGCTGCCGAAACATTCGGCAGGTGGAATTTTCTCAGGGAGGGGTGTCCATAAAGCCCGGTGCGGACGGGATTGTCTCGTCACCGCACGTATATTTCTTCCTGGTCCCGCCCAGGCCGGCGGCAGAGAGGACAAGATAGTGCGGCATCAGAATTCTTTGAAGACTTTTGCCAGGGAGTCACCGGCAACGTGCATCCTGAACTCATTGAAATAGCCGAACGGCGTCTGCATGACCGTATATCCGGTGCGTTCAAGCCGTATGATAACGTCATCGAGCAGCTGTTTGGCGAACTCGGGCGAGGACTTGCTTGAAGAGAGATGGTTGAAGGAGTGGAGCACGATATTTCTGCTGCTGAATTTGCCGGCAAGCCATTTGGCGTTCTTGACGAACTTTTCACGCACGCTGTCTGCCCGTGATTCATCCTCGGCTTCGCAGTGGAAGAAGATGACGACAGCGTCAGGCATGGATTCTTCGATATCCAGGTCCGGAGCGGTCTCCAGGGTCTTTGAGGCTGTCTTATACCACCACTCTTTTGTATAGAACATCAGGAGCTTCATCTACAGGCCTGTCGGATGATCTATGAACGCGATATCGAGCCCGAACCTTCCACGCAGCAGATCCCCTACTGCCCTGACACCGAGCGTCTCGGTCGCATAATGGCCGGCAAAGACGAGGTTCACCTGCATCTCTTCAGCAAGGGTATAGGCACTGTGCGCCGGTTCACCGATAAGCAGCGTGTCGATGCCGAGCTTTTCCGCATCGTAAATAGCGGACCATCCGCCCCCCGAAACCACCCCGACATTCCTCACTTTTTTGCCCAAACCGATCGTTACGGCCTTGGTATTCAGGGCTTTGTCCACGCGGAGGGCAAATTCTTTCAGTGAAAGGTCTCCCGAGAGTCTTCCCCGGCAGCCGATCCTCTTCCCGTGATATTCGCCGAACTCTCCCAGCCTTTTGATCGACAGCGCCTTCAGGATCATGCTGTTGTTCCCATGCTCCGGATGCCAGTCGAGTGGAAGATGGCAGGCATACAGGGAAATGTCGGCATCAAGGAGAGTCTTGATCCTTTTTTTCATGACGCCGGTGACCGACCTGATACCGCCCCAGATGAGACCATGGTGAACGAGCAGGATATCCGTCTTCTGCTCAGCTGCTTCCCTGAAGACATAGTCGCAGGCATCAACGGCAAGACCGACCTTCCCTACCTGTCCTGCTCCCTCCACCTGGAGCCCGTTGGCACTTTCGTCATCGGGGAATTCGGAAAGTCTCAGTTCACGGTCGAGGAACGATACGAGCTGTTTGAGCGGGATGCGCTTCATGCCGGATACCTGCTCATCTGACAGAGATAACGGATACCGGCACTTTTCTTATCTTTTGCAGGTGCCGTCAAGGTTGAACTGATAGGTTGACCAGTCTCTGCAGTCAGGGCAGCGTCCTGACCACTCATCAGCCCGATATCCGCAGTGATTGCAGCAGTATGGCAGACGGAATGCCGTCTTGATATCAGCCGCCTTCTTGAACTCCTGCACAGCCTTTTCAAGCTGCTTTTTCCGCAGGCAGAGATTGCCCACGAGAAGGTGAAGCTCAGGATATGAAGCGCCTCCGGTATCTATGCCGGAGAGCGTATCAAACGCGTCATCGATCATCTCAAGCCGGTAGAAAAGCTTGCCGAGAAAGAACTTGGTGACCGGATCGTTCGGGCTGCGGGATATGCCGCCCCGGTAGATCCTTATCAGGCGGGAAGGTTCACCCAGGCTGATGAGCAGGTCTTCGAGCCGGGCCAGGACGATCTTCGATCCCGTACTCTCATACGCTTTTTCCAGCATATTGACCGCTTCTTCGCTCTCGCCCTTCTGCAGAAGGACCTCTGCGATCCCGAGCGTTGCCGGGACAAAGTCCCTTTCGGTCCTCAGGATGTTCTTGAACGCCTTTTCCGCCTTCTCGAGCTGATTGTTCTCGAGGCTGTGGCGGCCATATTCATATTCGAAGCCGATAAGATTATGCTGCTCGCGCTTCTTGTCCTTTTCCGAGTGCTCGTGCTTCAGGATCGCTTTTTGGAGCGACACGACATCGTCCCACCGGCCCTGTTTTTCGAGGATTTCCCGCTTCCGGTAGATGGCGGTGAGGTTCGCATCATCAAGATCCAGGATCTCATCAAGATATCGCAGCGCCTCTGACCATCTGCCGGCCTTTTCCATAAGCCGGTCGAGGGCAAAGAGCGTTTCAAGCCGCTTGGGTTCCAGCTCCCGCGCACGCTGATAATGGGCGTTGGCTTTCTGGAAATCGTCCTCAAGCGACGCGATATCGCCGAGGCGCAGGAGGGTGCTGATATGGTCCGGCTCTTCCCGGAGGATGTCTTCCAGTGCCTCGCGCGCGGCCTCTTCGTTCTTCGCGAGAAGCGCGTTAAGGGCCTTTGAGTAAAGCTCCTGGACC
>VEOY01000165.1 GCA_012026685.1 Nitrospirota bacterium | reverse complement strand
GCATGGAAGCGATCATCGCTACGCACCAGGGCAAGGGCTTTTCCGCTGAGTTAACCGGAAGCCATGCCATTACGCTCCATGAGGCGTCTGCCATGAAGCGCGAGATCGTCGGCAACACGTTCTCATCCGTGATCGCCGTCATGGTCATAATCCTCATATTCTTCAGGTCCCTGAAGGGCCTTCTCTACGTGATGTTCCCCGTGGTGACCGCCATGATCACGACCATGGGCATTGTCCTCTTCTTCTCTGGTTCATTCTCGGAGGTGACCGGCGCATTCGCCGGCATGCTGGCAGGTCTCAGCGATGACCTCGGCATTGTGCTCTACGTCAGGTACCTGATCAGCATGGACGAAACGGCAAATCCGATCGAGCGCATGGACAGGACGATCGAAGCTGTCTACCGGGGCATAACGACCGGCATGCTCACCACGGCACTCACCTTCTTTCCCATGGTCTTTTCATCATTCAGGGGCATACGCGAACTCGGCATCCTGACAGGAATCGGCATGCTCCTCTGCTGGCTCTTCCTCTTCACCCTTACGTCGCTCACCATAAAACCGTCATCAGGCAGGTTCATCCAGATACACGCGCTGCGGGACATCGCGGTCTTTTCTTCCGTGAGAGCGCGCGGGGTGATCGTTGTCGTGCTCGGGACCACCCTGCTGCTGGGCGTCTTCGGCCCCCGGGTGCGGTTCATGGGGGATATCACGGAGCTGGGAACAGACGACAACCGTCCCCGCAAGGTATTTGAGGACCTGAAAAGGACCTACATCAGGGAACAGGGCGTTTTTATAACCGACAGTTCCATGGATATGGAAACAGCCCTGGTGAGGAGTGTTGAGATCAAAGAAGCTCTTGCAAAGGAATTTGAAAGCATATCGGCAGCGAGTGATATCCTGCCGCCTGTCGTAATGCAGAAGAGGAACCTGGCGGCCCTTGCAGCCGTTGACAAAAAAAATGTTGCCCGGGATTTCAGGAAGATCGCGTCTGAAAAAGGTTTTGACATTGCCGGCTTCGGCCTTTTCATGGACGGTCTTCAGAAGATGCTCGGCAACAAAGAGGTGATCACGCTCAGGGACGTTGCGCCGGTCAGCGAGATGCTTGACCGTTTTCTGATAAACGAGGACGACCAGTGGAGGATCATTGTTACCGGCAACCTCAGGAGCGGCGCTTCCCTGTCCGCGCTGAAAGGCTATGCCTGCACCGGGCCTGTCTTCATCAAAAAGGAACTCCTCTCGATCTTCGCAAAAGACATGCTGGTCATCGGCATTATCAGCATTCTCATCGTCATCACCGTTCTTTACCTCGATTTCAGAAGGGTCTTCCATGTGTTTCTCTGCCTGGTGCCCGTTGTGATCAGCATTGTCATGACGCTCGGCATTATGGGCATGACCGGCATCAGCCTGAATTTCATGGACGCGATCGTCCTGATTCTGCTCTTCGGCATAGGCACCGACTATACCGTGCATCTGCTTCACCGTTATCTTATGGACGCCGATATCGGAGCGACATTCCTCCAGATCGGCAAGGCCGTGCTCGTCGCAGGCATTACAACTGTCGCCGGCATAGGATCCATCGGTTTTTCATCCTACAAGGGTCTGGCGACCATGGGCCAGGTGGCAGCCATCGGCATCACTCTCTGCGTCATACTCTCCTTCACGCTTATGCCGGCCCTGCTCAGCCTCTTTAAGAAGGACGAGGTTCCATGACGCAGCCGGTCTGCTGCCTTATCCCTGCCTTTAACGAAGAGAAGAGGATCGCGGACGTGGTCCGCGGTGTCCGCAGACTTATTCCCGACGTCATCGTCGTGGACGACGGCTCCCACGATGCCACCGCCGCGCACGCGGAAAGCTCCGGGGCAGTGGTGATACGCCACGCTGCCAATCGGGGGAAAGGCATGGCGCTCAGGACAGGCTTCAGCCACGCGCTCAGCAGGGACTATAAAGCGGTCCTTACGCTGGACGGCGACGGGCAGCATGCACCTGAAGAGATCGCGAAATTCCTTTCCGCGTTCCGGGCCGGTTCCGGCGACATCATCATAGGCGCGCGGCTGTGGGACAAGGAAGCCATCCCGCTCTACCGCTACATTCCGAACCAGATAGGCATATTCTGCATATCGAAGGCAGCGGGATGCAGGATAGATGACACGCAGTCAGGCTTCCGCCTCTACCGGCGGGAGGTGCTCGAGACAATACCCCTCACCACGACCGGATTTGAGACAGAGACAGAGGCGCTCATCCGGGCCGGCAAGGCAGGGTTCCGCATTCATTCCCTCCCTGTACCGGCGATCTATCACAGTGACTACAAGACGAATTTCCGGCCTGTCAGGGACTTTTACCGGATCAGCATCCTTTTTCTGAAACTGACCATCTTCAGAGGGAGAACATGAAAAGGACAGGACTTACTGCAGGAAGCGGGTCCTGGTAACTGAAGCGGCTATGACAAACACCCTCAACGTATTGCACTGCGGGTCTGCCGGCGTGAGGAAATAACCCGGGCGCTTGGGGTCATGACCCACGGTCGATCCGACCATCACTTCGCCATCCTGAAACGTAACTTCCATTTTCCTGCCGACAGCCTGCTGTGCGGCGGAGAAATCCTTCTTTTCGCAGTATGCCGGGTCTCCGGCGAAATCCTTCACAAAAAATACTGCCTTGAGGTCCCTTACCTGGACGTCGACGCCCCTGTCGGCCGGGCCCGCGCCTACTGGACGGACATGGAACTGAAGCTTGTTGGGGGAGAAGTCGTTGCTATAGCCTTTGATGAGCCTTCCGTCCTTATACCGTATAATGACCTTGACCGGTTCCATTGTCAGCCCTCATTGCCACCGATAAACAGCATGCTTATCTGCATATTACCACGTTCATGCCGGATCTGGACATTGGGATCAAATAAATGCGTTACCAGCCCATTTCATTATCCTATCTCCTTAACGCTGGACCGAGCGACGCAAAGAACAGTGTCCCCGCGAAATGTCGATCCTATTCCTTGACAGCTACCGGCGTATCAACTGCTCCGGCATAGAAAACGAGAATTTCTGCAGTCGTATTGCCTTCATTCTTTCCGTAATGCCATTTATCCACGACCTCGACAATTGCTTCTCCGGCCTTTAAATGTAATGTCTTATTGTCTTCGGTGACTACCGTGAGCTCGCCGCTCAACAATACACCAGCGTTTATTACCGGATGCTTATGCAGGGTTAATTGCACCCCCGGTGGAAGTTTGATCCGGAGAATTGTTATCTCCGGGGCTCCTTTTGGGTAGTCTGGCAAGTGGCTTCCATCCCAGCTCTGACTCGCTTTTGCCAGCACATCGGTTTGGACTGTGCGTATCTCTTCGGCCAGGACATTGCCTGATAACAATAAAGCAAGACATATTCCGTAGATCAGTCTTTTCATCCTGTTTTCCTCTCTTTTACTCATAACGGGATAAATGGAGCGAAGGCCTTTAATTCTTATCTGTCAGATGATGCCGAGTTGAGCGTAGGCACGAGCCTGCAGAAAGCCGGAGGCTTTCGGTGCAGGCGGAGTGCCGATGTTCGAACGACAGGTAAGCGACGCGCGAATCAGCGCGCGGAGCGGTTTCATCGCAGATGAAATACATGGTCGTGAGTGCGTTCCTTTCGCTCAACTCGGCGTTATGGCTTGGTCTCTTTTGCATTTGTAAATTTATTATTTCGTGACTTAGCGATTACCCACCATGAAGTCGCGCCCAAACCGAGACAGAAAAAGAAAAGAAGAGAAAATACAGCGATGCCAATCAGTTGATCTTTCGATCCAAACGGACTTCGAAGTCCGAAAAATATGCCGCCTATGATCGCTGTTATGACGACGAGAACTGCTATGGATCGTTGGGATAATAAATGAAGTTTTTGTAATGCCCAAGTTGACAGAAAAACCACTGCCACCAAGATAGGATAAACAACAGTCTCTAATACACATCTGACGCTGCCGACGATCTTACGCGAGAAGATCTCGGTGGTC
>VEOY01000011.1 GCA_012026685.1 Nitrospirota bacterium | reverse complement strand
GTGTAGAGCTGCCAGAGGTTGCTTCTCTCGTAGGGGTTTGCATCCTCAGGCGTCGGACCGAGTTCCTCAGGCATCACTAAGAGGTTGGTAAGTTTATTACTTTTGACGGCAAAATAGCGGTCGCGCCAGTTCCTGCCAGCGAAGGTGACGGAATTTTTTAGAAAGATAGGCTCATCAAAAGGGATGCGAATCTGCAGGCGTATGCCGAGTTTCAGGCAGGCCTCTGCGAAGAGGAGATCGCCACCACATGCTCCACCGCAGAGTGCAAGATCCTTTGATCCGGCATCCAGTTCGTCAAGCTTCTTCGTAATAGCATACGCGGCAATAGGTTCTTTAGCAGGGGGAAATCGTGGCGTCGCTCGCTCCGGGGCATCGATCATGTGGCCGCTGAAAAGATAAATATACCTTGGGTCAAAAGGCGGCCTGAATTTATTCAGGGCCAACTCGAAATCGATCTCTTTCTGCCGTGGCATTTATTCCTCTGTAATATAACCCAATTCTTCTTGTTAACCGTGCTCCTGTCTCATTCCATTCCGGCAAGTATCTTCTCCGCAATCGGAGGGCGATCATTTATCTTGGGCGTCATGCGAGCTCGCGGATCGAGGCGACGATAGGACCGGCATTCCAGCCGTGCATAACATTGGCTGCCTCCTGAACAGCCTGCGGAATCCGCACCTGAGCCCAGGGCCGCACACCGATTATCGGCTTTTGGAGTCGCTTGGCCTCGTTGATCTCGAACTGAATCCAAGCACTGTGGGCTGCATACATGCCACCAAGTACGAGAACGACCTGAACAGGGTTCATCTGGTCGAGAAGCTTCTTCTTGAGCTGGGCACTGGTGTCGAGTGGGTCATGCTTCGGGACTGAGTAGTTGCGGACATCAAAGTTGGGATGCTCCAAGAGCATCCTCTCAAGTCGGTAATATTCCTCGTTGTAGTCCCAGGCGTGGCTGATAAAGATTCGGTAGGGGTAAAGCTGCGGCATTTTCGCATTCCTCCTTTGGTGCTCCTGAAACGTGTAATGCTTCGGGAACAAACTCTTTTATGCGGCGGCCACCTTTTACCACATCATAGTCAATAAAGGATGGCAAGTCAATTGAGTGTATAAGTTCCATACAAATGCGACATACCTCCTTTTTTGATGAGATAGTCTACAGGGGTCATTTTATCGAGCGACTTGTGAATTCTCCTAGCGAGATAGAAGACCATCAGGGATTTTCAGGGACATCCTATAGTGCCTCCTGTCAAGGGGAAAAGACAAACCATAAAAATCAATAAGATTGCCGGTGGTCCTTTTTAAAAGCAAAGCGATGCCTTTTCGTTTTTGCAAACGATTGAGTTGTCTTCTGACGCATTCTCTCATCTTCTAAGCGAACTTGATCTCTGATCGTTACGTTTATCCGGCGTGCGCTTATGCCGCCTATCATCCCTTATCCAGATTCTCAAGTTCAATGAGAGGCCCTTATTGTCCCTCACGAGGTCATTCGCCTCAACGTTGTTGCTCGGGCTCTCCGCGTCGAAATCGGTGTTTTAAGGGCTTCCTGACCTGAAACGGCTTCGCAGAAAGCCCCCGATTGCATTATTTCGATCCGACCTGTGCCTTGACATCCCCCTTAGTCAGATACGATGGGTCGAAGAGCTCCTTCTTTTTCATCAAGGTCCACGCAATGACCAGAAGCTTTGCGGCCAGCTTCACTCGCATCTTTGTGCCGATCCCCTTTTCCCTCTGTCGGTCTCTGAGCTTGTTGGTGTAATAACACATAAAGCCTTTGTTCCTGAGTGAGGCGATGAGAGCTGCCTGATAAAGGGCGTAGCGAAGATCGGCCTTTCCCTGTTTGGATATGACCGGCGTTGCACTGTTTGATGTCTTGCCGCTGCGTTCGGCGCAAAGATCGAAACCAGCCATTTTCAGGACCTGCTTACAGGTTACAAAGCGAAAAGCCCAACCTATTGCCCCAAGAACTTTTGAAGAGACATCAGGCCCGAATCCGGGAATGCTCAACAGGCATTGGTATTCCGGAAACTGGCTGCACAGGTCTTCGATCTTGTCTTCCACTGCCTTAATCGTCTCTCGGACCTGATGAAGTTTGGATGCCATCACCTGCCCCTCAAACGGCACTGCATCGCCTGCATGACAGCCGATGGACTCAGGGGCCATACGCCAGATCGCCGAAAGCTGCTTTTGTTGGGGCATATCCAGCCTGCCTGGAACAACGCGCCTGCGGAATTCATCGAATTCCATCCCGGCGATCATCGACGGATTAAGGCAGCGCCCGATCACTGCCAGGCTTGTCGCACAGCGGAAGAGCCGGTCCATTTCAGGGAAATACTGGGCCAGAAGCTGATTGCGTATCCTAACCCGAAGGCTGTGCTCCTCTTTCTTAAGCCTCCTCTTTAACGCAAGGAGACCTCTGAGGTCACGAATCCTCGGATCCGGATAATCATAGTAGAGACATTTGCCCTGTGAGATGAGATCGGCCACGTTTGCGGAATCCTTGGTGTCGTGTTTATCCCATCTGCCGTCCAGAAGCGACCGATTGTTCTTTACCGCTGTCGCTGACACCAGAACCACGGTATGTCCGCACTTGATGAGATGCTCTCCCAATGGTTTATGGTAATTAGCCGTCGGCTCAAGTCCGAAGACTACTTGCGTCAGGACGTATTGGACCTTGAGCGCCTCCGTCAGCGCGAGCAATTTCTGGAAACCTTCTATCGTGTTGTCAAAGACCAATCCCTTGTGCACCGTCCTGCCAGTCGCCGTGCCAAAAAAGGCATTGTGCCTCTCTTTGGCTACATCTATGCCTACAATCAAATGCTGGCGCGATCCGCGAATTTCTCTTTTGAGTTGCCGAAACTCCAAAAGTCTGATACCATGAACTTCATCCATAGAAACCTCCTGTGCTAAGAATTCTGTTTCTCCATAGACGTATTCTTACAGGAGGTTTCTATTTTGAATAGCCTACAAAAGCAGTCTTCCTTATGCTTTAATGGGGAAGTCTGATCTCATGATCTATACATATATAACGTTGATGAATGAGTCGACTTATCGAGAAGCGACCCTTTCATTTTTATATCGCAGAAAATCCCGCAGGCGTGCTGTTTGACTTCCACGTAAATATGTGTTACACATAATTATGTGAAAGGAGTGACCATGGAAAAGCAGAACGTTACCTTATCCCTTCCCAAAGCGCTGTTAAAGAAGGCCAAGACGCTGGCGGTGATGAAGGACAGGTCACTGAGTGAGCTGCTGCGGGAGACCCTCGAAGAGAAGGTCAAAGAGGAGACCGGATATCAAAGGGCCAGGGACCGGCAACTGAAGCTCATGCACAGGGGCCTGGATCTTGGAACCAAGGGCAGCATCGCTATTGCCCGGGACGAACTCCATGACCGGAGGTAACGTATTTGTAGATACCCATATCATCGTATATGCATATGATGTGTCTGCCGGGAAAAAGCATGATATGGCGGTGGAACTGATGGAGGACTTATGGAGTTCCGGCAGGGGTGTTATCAGCACGCAGGTATTGCAGGAACTTTTCGTTACCATAACGAAGAAGCTTGGGAAGCCGCTGGATATTGTCACGGCGAAAGAGATCGTGAAAGACTTATTAAAATGGAAAACAATCATCGTTGACGGGGACATCATTCTGGAGGCCATCGATTCCCAGAAGGAGTATGGCTACTCCTTCTGGGATTCTGTCATCATCGCATCAGCTCTTGAAGGCGGGGCCGCGACCCTCCTTTCTGAGGACCTTTCAGACCGGCGCCAGGTGAAAGGCATAACCATTCGCAATCCGTTTATTGCCGGGTAATCCTTTTTCTTTATACATTCTGCGCGCATATCCGAAGAAGTATAGGCACGGGGTGCGGGTCTTTACGGGCAGGGCGGGAAAATAAACGTTCACGAAAAAGATAAGCCGGTTAATTCTTGTGCCGGCGTTTAGTGAGCTGAAAAACAGAAGGGCAAATATCAATAGTCACGTCTGACCCATGAGCCCCCATGAACCCCTTATCGGCCCAATGTCCGGCTAAACGTGTCCTTATTGGCAGCCCGGAAACTTGAAAGACATGATCCATGTGCTCCAATTGAAGGTGCCGTTGCTTTTAAGATACTCATTGGTGTACCAAAAGGTGCAGTCATCTACCGGGTCTATTGACATTGCACTGTAGTCTCCCCATCGATTGAGATTTGCCAGTTGTGAACCGCTGCCGGCCTTGGCAACGGTCTCTGTCTGCATCGTGTTAAGGGGATCGGTGGCGAGGCGGCCGGTAAACCGAATTGAGGGCTTCACCGTGCTGCTCGAAGCGCTATACCCGAGTGCCATATTTCCCTGTTTGTCC
>VEOY01000027.1 GCA_012026685.1 Nitrospirota bacterium | reverse complement strand
GATGCAACCTTCACCTCATTCACCAGATCGCGGTGATGGCTCGCAGCAAAAGCAGCATACTCAGCCTCAGAAACGGAATATCTTTTCAGGCTGTCGATCTTTTCCCTCGCTGCCTTTTCCCCGTGGCCGGCGATCTCCGCGGCTTTGTCAAAGTCAGCAGAGCCGAGTTCGCCAAGGTCCGGGTTGATGTAAACATCCTGCGGACCCAGCGTTTTCTTCTGTTCATACACATTCTTTTTCATCATGATGTCGATCATCTGGTTCAGGATCGAAAGGCTTCCTCCGAGGTCCTTCCCCTTCGTCAAGGGCTTGTCGACATCGATGCAGATGACGACATCAGCCCCCATTCCCCGTACGATATCAACAGGAACGTTCCTCACGATGCCGCCGTCGATGAGCAGCCTGCCATTCAGCTCTACCGGAGGGAACGCGCCGGGCACTGACATGCTGGCCCGTGCCGCATCGGCAAGCCGACCTCCTTTGAGCACCACCATCTCGCCCGTCTCGAGGTCTGCGGCAACTGCCCGGTAAGGTATCGGCAGTTTGTCAAAATCATCGATGTCGGAGGTGTGGAGCATAAGCATCTCGAAAAGCACGTTCACCTTCTGGTCCTGGATGAGGCCTTTGGGCATGACCACCTTGCCGTCCTTGATGCCTACCTGCAGACCCGTGAGATGTTCGTAATCTTCCCGTTTCCTCCGGTAATCGATATCGCGGCGGTCAGGATCGCCCTTAAAAACATCTTTCCAGTCGATCGCGGTAATCACCTTCTCGAGCTCAGCGGCAGTAAGTCCGGAAGCATAGAGGGCCCCCACGATCGCGCCCATACTGGTTCCGGCAATGTAATCTACAGGGATCTTCTGCTCCTCAAGCACCTTCAGCACCCCGATGTGTGCCGCCCCTTTTGCGCCTCCGCCACCGAACACAACTCCGATCTTCGGACGTTTCGGAGCTTCTGCTGCCGGGTCCGCTGCTTCGGCAGGGGACATCCATGCCGGGACGAGGGAGAAAAACAACATAAGGGAGATGCGGGAGATCGTCAGGAGTTTACCGGCCTTTGCATCGTGCGCCCTGTTGTTCATTCGTAATGGAGAAAAAATAGCACGTCCGTTCATCAGTTCCTCCCCCTTTGAGCTTTCGCATCACGGGCCATGCCGACCAGTTCCCAGTAAGGCGCCTCATACCCGCGTTCTTTTTTGAACTGCTCTGCTTTTATCGCGAGACGTTCCTCCATCACTTTGTGCCTGTCCATATAGTCTTGTGTGCGCAGCGCCGTGGTTGCGGTCATCCCCTCAGGGATCGGGCCGGCCTTGCCGAACCGGTTCAGCAGCATACTGTAAGCTTTGATAACGCGGGCCAGGGGAAGCAGGTACTGCTGATAGGAGATCTCATCTCCCTTTTCAGCCCCCTCCAGCATCACTTCGGTAACAGCGTTGTCAATGCGGTCCTTTTTCAGGGTTCCCGGATCGCGCCACTCGCCAACGACCCGCAGCTGCGGGTCGTATTCGAGGTCCGAGGGTTCCTGAGTCTCAAAATGCCTCACGCCGAATGCGGACAGCCATCTGCGCAGCCCCGGCGATGAGATATGCGATACCCCCGCCCACAGATTCACGCCATAACGCTCATACGCCTCGGACGCAACCTCTGAGCAGAACAGCCTGGAATGGTCTTTATAGTCCATGGGAAAGTCATACGGCACGTGCCTGCTGGTCGCCTTTTGGTACGCGTACTCAGCCGCCTTGTGCGGCAGCATGGGGTCCTTCACGATCTGGGGAAGGTCAGCGCGGGGCCGCAGCAGCATCACCCGGAGCTTCTTGTCCGCGAGGTACTGTTCGGCAGTGGAAACTACAACGCCCACTTCAATGTGCGCTTCGATGATCTTCGCTGTTTTTGTGGCGGGATCGACGTAGACAAAGGCAATATGAGAGAAGTTTCCCGGGTAGTCATTGCCGCGGGCGATGAGCGCCGATGTCGGGGCACCGCCGCGGGACACAAGGATGTCCCCGCTGTGCACCCGTACATTGCGCAGATCAGCAGCAGGTGTCGCTGACGGTTCATCCGTGCCCTTCAGCAGCGCAGGGAACGCACCGGCCGGGGCCTGCATCATGATCTCCTCCACTGCGCCGCGCGAGCCGTACAGCAGACGGTACAGGGTGATCCGGGCTGCGTCGCTCTGCATATCCCAATTTTCCGACTGGCGCTTCACTGCTGCCCTCATATCAGCCGTGAAACGGAGATATTCAGCAAGGCCTGTATTGCAGGCGCTCACCAGTGGGCCGCTCTCGAATGCGAGCCGTTCCAGCTCGGCAAACTCGGCCGCGTCGGGGCCCAGGCGCTGTCTTCCGATGCTCTGCAGAAATGTATCCATATCCTGCAGACCTGAACGGACCTTGTCCTCTGCGCCTGTGCACCCGTTCTGCTTCAGTTCCTGATACTTCGCTTCAAGGGCCTTCCAGTAGGAATCCTGGTTCCAGGCAAAGGCCTGCCTGGTCGCCGGCGGGGACTGCACCGACGTCTCCCTGCCGGCCCTCTCAGGGATGAGCAGCAGCAGATAGGCTACGACGAGCACCGCAGCGATCAATGCACCATATCTTACTATCCTGTTGCGTCTCATACCCGGGCATAGCCTCCCTTCAGCCGGAAAGTTACTTCTTTTCCTCGACCTTCTTCCCATTGACCTCGTCCAGGCGCGTGCGGAACTTCTTTGCCCAGAAGTCAAAGGCACCCTTTACATACCCCCACTCAGTATAGGCCTTGAAGTACGCACCGGGGTTCTCGGCATCGTACTTCTTCCCGTAGCGCATATCCACATAGCTGAAGACCGGCTGGAGCGTTTCGCTGTCGATCCCCTCGGCCTCAATCCCGGCATTGCCAAGATAGGGAGCGCTGCCTGCCCCGCCCTTCGATGCAGCCCCGGAGGCAAGATCGGCAACCGTTGCATACGGGGTCACCAGCACCAGCACGGTCACAGCTGTCTTGGTAGGAACGAGGTCCGTAATGGCGATCCTCACCCGCAGAACGTCAGGACCGGGCTCGGTCACAACAGGATAATCGGTGCCCAGCTCGCGGACAAGTGCCTCGTGGAAGTAGTCGGTCATGGCCTTGAATGCATCCGGATCAATGCCCTTATAGGCAGCATCGTCCTTGAGCCAGACAATGATCTTTTCGATGAGGACCTTCTTGTATTTCTTCAGATCAGCCTGCGGGTTTACGTACTTCATGGCTTTGGAGCCTTCACCCTCAGGCTTCAGCTGTGCATAGTCGCTCAGGAAGCCCGTATACTTCGTTCCTTCACTCTCCGTCGCCTTTCCGTTTGTCGACGCACAGCCGGAAAGCAGCAGAAAAACCATGGTGATCGCGAGCAGGTATGGCATCGCTTTTTTTGTCATATAATCTTCTCCTTGAATTGGTTCGCAGCAGATAATCTGCAGCTTTGCATCCCCGCATGGGGATGGATATCATTTCCTGATCCTCTTCTTCCTACTCGCTCCAGGGGTACGATGTACAGGCGCCGAACACAATGAAAGATGCGTCCCATCGGGCAAAGGTTATTCTCATCTTGCCCGTGCCAAGATCAAGGGCGAGGGTCCAGCCCAGTCCCAGCTCGTATCCCTGAAGAACGATCTGGTCATCGTCCTTTTCCATTGAGCGGATCTTTGTGGTCCTCTCCGGGCCCGAAATCTCATTCTTCGCAAAATCGATGCGCAGGAATTGCGGGGCTCCCATGACCTCCGGAATGCCTCGTTCACATTCCGTCCCCGGATCACAATCAAGCACCTCTATGCTCGCGCAAAGAAGCGGCTTTGTACCATCAAGGACGTCGCCGGCAAATGCCGGAGAAACAGTCACGAATAAACCAAAAATGATCAGGCATGCGATTACTCTCATATATATTCCCTCCTTATTTGACCGTGTAGCCCCGGCCTTCCATGCATACCCCGAAGGCCTTGTTGAAATGCTGCAGGGTGGCTGCCTTGTTCTGCTCTGCCTGCTGCTCCCTGGCTGCCCTGTTCTGTCTGGCCCTGTGGCCGCCGACCATGGTACCGCCGACTGCGCCGATGGCTGCACCCTTGCCCGCATCTCCTGCGATGGCCCCTATTGCCAAGCCGCCGACCGCTCCTCTGGCTGCTCCACGGGCACGCTCGCCTCCGCCCACTGCAGGGCCTTCTTCTTTTGTCGGCTGTTTAGCCGCGGCAACGGGATCGATCCCCGTCTGCTGTTTTGCCCAGCTGTAGCATTCTCCCTCGTCCCTGCTCTGCTGCTGCGCAGCCTGCCCCTTCGCGGGATAGACGATCACTCCCAGCGAAGAAGAGATCGACTGCTGGGCTTCAGCCTGCCATGTGAACAACAACAACACTGCACCCGCTAACACTGCGGTGGCTGCCCATCTGTTCATGAACTGCTGTTTCATTCTCTTGTCTCCTTTGACCATATGTCGGTTTTCAAACACCTGCCGCAGTCACCTCGTAAAGCCCGCCCCTGCATGCTCACCTTTCGAACTTTCTGCCTGCCCTGTCGAAACAGTATTCATCGTCATTTTCATCGAGATAACAGCCGATGCACTGTCCCTTGCAGTCTGCGTATACGGAATTGCACGTAAGAGCGGCCTTTGATTCATCAAAAACGTCGACATTGCCGGCAAGTTCGTAATCGCCGTCTACCTTCAGGTAGCACTCTACCGGTATGGAGTCTTCCGCATATGCGCCGGCAGAGAGGACTGTCAGCCCGGCGGCGCACAGAAATCCGATGATCACGAATGCTCTGCATATCCTGCGATGCCAATTCCGTTTGTCCATGAATGCCTCCGGTTTCGCCTCATTGACCGTATTCATAATTCTTCTGTGTCTCATTTACCTGTCGATCCCCTTTTCTCCGTCTTCGATGCTTTCCAGTCGGTCTCCGTCGAACGTCAGGATCTTCATAAATGAGCCGCTCCCGAGGTTATACGTCCAGCGCTCCCTCGTTCCACCCCCGCCTATATCCTCCTTAATGAAAGGGGGGCCGCATTTGGTCATAACGGATGGCTTCAGATCACCAACGCTCACGATATCTGTACCGCAATTCATCGAGTCATCCGCAAAACATGCGGCCTCGGTGAAAATAAAAATAGCTATGATAAGAAGAATGTGTCGCATCTTCATAATCTCCTTTGGTTTCGGTGCGATCGTACCGGTAGTGTCGGAACGCGCAGACCTCATTCAATAGGTCACTCATTCGCTGTCTCAGCCTTCTTCCATGTCTTGTCCGGATCGAACTGCGTCACCGCCTTCGCTGTCTTCGCGGTATTCTTGCCGAGGTCCTTCTGATATACGACCCCGTCATGGTTGACAATAAAGGTCATAACACCGGAATTCCCGTATGTGCCCGGATAGGCGACAACGGCAAACCCTCCGATCTGCTTGCCCTTCACAACATAGTCGTAGGCCCCGCCGGGAGCATGCCTGCCCTGCTTCTTCAGCATCCGGAAATAGTACCCATGAAGAGGCACGGGATTGGTCTTTGTTCCTGCCTTTGTATAGCCTTCAGCCCTGGCCTGCGCTGCCAGTTCTCCCATCGGGCTCGGCTCTTCGCCTTCCCCGGTCTTCCAGTAGAGGCCGTTTTTCTTTCCGGGGTCGCTCCGGAATTTCTCTGCGTACTCAAGGACACCGTCGCCGTCCCTGTCGTTCATGGCATACTCTCTCTGGGCGTCAACGATGGCAAGCATGGTCTGGATAGTGTCCAGCTCATCCTGGCCAATGCGGCGGTTCAGGATCTCCTCCTTGCCCACCCTGGTGTCGAAGAACCACTGTTCTCCTTTTTTCGCCAGAGGTACGGGAAAAGGCCAATCATTCTGCCCGACGGTGATGACCATCTTGTCCCCATCCCTGATAAGGCTATTTTTCTGATCATAAGCACTGATGAACTTTTCCCGCCGCTGTTTGTCAGCTACGGGATCGCCCGAAAACATTATCTCTTTCGCCTCCGGACCAAAGATCGCAAGTACTTCCTTGCTGTTATCAGATTTCACGGCAGTAATGGCAGCTTTTACCGCTTCTTCGGGAGAAGCAAACCCCTTCTGCTTGTCCGCTGCATCCACAGTCATCCCCGCAAATGTCAGGATCATGCCCACAACTGCCGCGGTAAAAAACCGAATAACATGGTTCGCAGAGCGTTCTTTATCGTTCATTTCCGGAAGCATCGTTTTCTTCTCCCTCGAATGTTTTTGAGTTGATGTGCAGTATATTTTC
>VEOY01000170.1 GCA_012026685.1 Nitrospirota bacterium | reverse complement strand
GCCCTCTTCTGGCTCGAAAAATACCATATCGACGGACTGCGCGTTGACGCGGTCGCTTCCATGCTGTATCTTGACTACTCGCGGGAGGACGGCGACTGGGTCCCGAACCGGTTCGGCGGCAGGGAGAACCTCGAGGCGATCGATTTCATCAAGCACTTCAATACCGTGACGCATCAGTACTTCCCCGGTGTCCTGACCATTGCGGAGGAGTCCACCGCCTGGCCCGGCGTGACCAAGCCCGTGTATCTCGGCGGTCTGGGCTTTGACATGAAGTGGAACATGGGGTGGATGAACGATATGCTTGAGTATATGCAGAAGGACCCGGTGCACAGAAAGTTCCATCAGAGCAACCTCACCTTCGGGCTGCTCTATGCATTTACGGAGAATTTCATGCTTGTCCTGTCCCATGATGAGGTGGTGCATGAGAAAAGGTCCCTGCTCAACAAGATGCCGGGCGACAACTGGCAGAAATTTGCCAACCTCAGGCTTTTCTATGGATATATGTTCGGACATCCCGGCAAAAAGCTGCTGTTCATGGGCGGGGAATTCGGACAGTGGGATGAGTGGAATTTCGACAAGAGCCTCGACTGGCACCTGGCAAAATTTCGGCAGCATGGCAGACTTCAGAAATACGTCCAGGACCTCAATCGCCTCTACTCTGCAGAGCCTGCTCTTTATGAGGTCGATTATGCCTGGCAGGGTTTCGAATGGATCGATCTGCACGATGCGGACAACAGCATCATATCATTTGTCCGGTGGTCGAAGGCCCCGGGTGATCATATCGTGATCGCCTGCAACTTTACGCCGGTCCCCCGGACCGCGTACCGGATAGGTGTCCCGGAGTCGTGCTAATACCGCGAGATCCTGAACAGCGATTCAGAGGACTACGGGGGAAGCAATGTCGGCAATCAGGGGGGAGCCCGGGCAGATGCCGTTGCATGGCACGGGCAGCCGTGCTCCATGGAGATCACGCTGCCCCCGCTTGCTGTCGTCTATTTCAAGCCGTTTCGTTAAGCTGAATTGTTCATGTCGCCCTGCGACACGTCGGGCAAGGCGGCACAGGGCATTCCCGCTTTGATGCGGGGCCCTTGTCTCCTGATGATTCATTGCTTTCGGACGATCGGCAGGAAAAACCCTCGAGGGCCCTGTCCCGCCCCACGTACGTTTTTTTTGTGCGGTAATCAGGCGATCTTGTCTTTCAGTTTTTTTGCATAGTCTGACGTATAGTCCAGGACCTCCTCAGCCATATCCGATATCTGTTTCCTCGTCTTTCTGCCTGACTGGGGCGCCAGCAGAAGCGCAAGTCCCGCGCCGACAATGCCGCCGATGAGAAACGAGACAAGTATGGTCGCTCCCTGATTTTCCTCGTCATGAAACATGGTGGCCTCCTTCGTTCATTTCCTTCAGGCTATCACTAAAAACTGCCGCGGTCAATGATATGTGCATAACAGGGCACCGAGTTCAAAAAAGCTTTCTTCTGCTATAATCAATCATTCATTTCAGAGAAACCGAAACGGAGCTGAGCATGAGATATGTATCCGCTGTCTTTTGTCTGTGTGTGCTGCTGACGGCCTCGCTGTCCTTTTCCGCTGAACAGGACATCCAGGCAGTGTTCGACAGGGCGAACGAGAGCTTCAATGAAGGTCAGTACGACAAGGCCATCAATGACTACAATACGGTCATCCAGCAGTATCCGAACCTCCCCGAGGCGTACTTCAACCGCGGAATGACCTATTACAAGAAGGGCAGGCTCGATGAGGCGATCAGCGATCTCAGCCGGGTCATTTCAGCCCGTCCCAAGCAGGTGGACGCGTTGAACAGCCGCGGTCTTGCATACCTGAAAAAGGGCGACTACGAACGGGCGGCAAATGACTTTACCAGTGTCATCGCCGAGAACCCCAGGCTTACGGAGACCTACTATAACCGGGGCATCGCCTACCGGGGCATGGGCAAGAACGATGAGGCCATAGAAGATTACAATAAGGTCCTTTCCCTGCGGCCGAGTGACAGCAACGCGTATTCGTCCCGCGGAGTTGCTTATCTGGGCAAGGCAACCGCGGACTTCAAGGCCGCTTGCGACCTGGGCAACAAGAACGCCTGCGATAACCTGAAAGAGATATCCGGCAAGAAATAGGTCGGACGAATGAAATACTGGCTCATGAAATCCGAACCAACGGTTTTTTCGTTTGAAGACCTCAAAAAAAAGCCCCGCTCCACCGATCATTGGGAGGGTGTCCGGAACTATCAGGCGCGCAACTACATGAAGGAGGAGATGCGGAAGGGCGACAAGGTACTCTTTTATCACTCGAATTGTGAGGTCCCCGGAGTCGTCGGCATTGCCGTGATCAGCCGTGAGGCGTATCCGGACTTCTTTTCCTGGGATCCGAAATCCCGGTATTATGATCCGAAGTCGACCCCGGAGAATCCCCGCTGGTTCATGGTCGATGTGACCTGGGAAAAGGCGTTCAGGCATGTCGTTACCCTGGAGGACCTCAGGGCATACCCCGGGCTCAGGGGAATGAAGGTGCTTCAGAGAGGCCAGCGTCTGTCGGTCATGCCGGTCACCAAAGAGGAATTCGATATGGTCGTTGCCATCGGCATGAAGGAGGAGAAATAAATGAGCGTTATCGACTGCATTGGCAATACACCGCTCATCAGGATCGAGGCGATCAACCCTGTGCCTGATGTTACGATCCTTGCCAAGCTTGAA
Source organism: Nitrospirota bacterium (assembly GCA_012026685.1). GTDB lineage: Bacteria > Nitrospirota > Thermodesulfovibrionia > Thermodesulfovibrionales > UBA6898 > UBA6898. The sequence goes on along the minus strand of VEOY01000170.1, from coordinate 24,352 downwards.
GGGAACAACCCGGGCGGATCGGTAAAGGACAGGATTGCCCTCTACATGCTCAAGGATGCCGAAGAGGCCGGTCACATAAAAAAAGGCGATACGATACTCGAGGCGACCTCCGGCAACACCGGCATCGGGCTTGCCATGGTCGGTGCTGCAAAAGGATACCGCGTGAAGCTTGTCATGCCGGAGTGCGTGAGTCTTGAGCGGAGAAAGGTGCTCGAGGCGTTTGGCGCCGAGCTCGTCCTGAGTCCGGGCAACGAAGGCACGGACGGAGCGATAAAGCTTGCCCACAGGATATTGGAAGAGCATCCGGATGATTATTTCATGCCGAACCAGTTCGACAACTGCTCGAACATCAGGGCCCATTATGAGACAACGGGCAGGGAGATCATAGAGCAGACCGGCGGCAACCTTGATATGTTCGTTGCGGGCATGGGAACAACCGGCACGCTCATGGGAGCAGGCAGGAGGCTGAAGGAATACAGCGAAAAGATCAGGGTCGTCGGCGTTGAACCCTTCCTCGGCCACAGGATCCAGGGGCTGAAGAACATGCAGGAGTCGATCGTGCCGAAGATCTATACGCCTGAGACCCTTGACGAGAAGATCAACGTGAACGACGAGGACGCCTTCGAGACCACGCGGAAGCTGGCGGTCAGGGAGGGCCTGTTCGTCGGCATGAGCAGCGGCGCTGCAATGCACGGTGCGCTTCGCATGGCAGAGCGGCTGAAAAAAGGCACGATCGTTGTTATTCTTCCCGACCGTGGAGACCGCTACCTGAGCACAACGCTCTTCGCCTCGGTCTGCGGCAAATGCCCGCCGTGAGAACGGTCCCTTGTGAAGGGACGCCTGCGGTAGTTGTCCGGCATAAGAACAATGATCAAGAGGAGGGTTGAATGAAACTGCACAAAATGTTTTTCATGTTCCCGGTCATCTTTCTGCTTGTCTCAACCGCATCAGTACCGGCAGCGGGCGATTTTGACTGGACAAGTGATTTTAACATCAGGGCCGAGGCTGATCCCTCAGGGTTCAGGGCAAGGCTTGCTGCCCGCTTCAGGATAGGCGATGCACAGATCAATGCCGTTGTCAGCCATGTTGAGAGGCCGGCAGATGCCTATATCGTGCTGCGACTGGGAGAAATGGCGGCAAAACCGGCTGATTATGTCATGGAAAAATACAGATCAGGGAAAGGTAAAGGCTGGGGCGCACTTGCGCAGAGCCTGGGCATCAAACCCGGGTCAAAGGAATTCCACGATCTGAAGCGCGGCAATGATCTGTATGAGGACAATGAAGGTGGCAAGGGTAAAGGCAAGGGGCAGGGGAAAGGCCGGCAGAAATGAAGAAGACCGGCTGAATGATCAGGACGGCGTGAGCAGTCCGGTCAGACAGTCTTTCAGGTCGCCGATCTTATAAGGCTTGTTCAGATACGCTGCAAAACCGTAGGCCCGGTAATTTGATACGACAGGACTGTCTGCGTACCCGCTCGATACCACGGCTACAACACCCGGATCTATCTGCCGGAGAATACCGATAGCCTCTTCGCCTCCCATTCCTCCCTTGACCGTCAGGTCCAGGATCACCAGGTCGAACGGGTTCCCCGAGTCCCTCCTTTGCCGGAACAGGTCGATCGTCTGTCTGCCGTCCGCCGCGCATTCCACCTCATGGCCCAGGACCGTGATCATTGCCCTGGCAACGTCACGAACGAGCTCTTCGTCATCCATGAGAAGTATTTTGCCTTTCTTCGGTGCTGCCGTTGCCGGAGCTGCCGGTTCCCTGCTCACTTCGGCATTTTTCACGGCAGGCAGCCAAATCGTGAAAAGGCTGCCCTTGTTGACCTTGGATGTCACGTCGATCACCCCACCGTGGTTCCTGATGATCGAGTAGGACGTCGCCAGACCGAGTCCGCTGCCATTATGTTTCGTCGTGAAGTAGGGGTCGAATATCCTCGCCAGATTATCAGGTGGTATGCCTATGCCGGAATCCTGTATCGTTATCCGTACGACCGGTCCCCCCTGCTGCAGTCCGGATACCGTTCCCGCCGGGATTTCCCTGTTCTCAGCGGAGATCTTCACGGTCCCCCTGCCTGCCATGGCCTCACTCGCATTCAGAACAATGTTCTGAAGCACCTGAGACAGCTGTCCCTCATCCGCTTCCACTGGCCACAGGTCATTTGCCAAATTCAGGAGACAATCTGTATGTGAACCGCTCAGGGAGAACTTTACGGCATTCTCTATTGCAGGGCGAAGCCATATCAGCTTCTTTATGGGCTTCCCGCCTTTTGCGAAGGTAAGGAGCTGCGTGGTCAGGTTTACCGACAGATGGAGGGCCTCTTCAGCCTGCTGAAGCATTTCCTGCACCCGTTCGGGACGATCCAGTGCCATCTTTGCCATCGAAATATATCCGAACAGGCCCTGGAGAAGGTTGTTGAAGTCGTGGGCTATGCCGCCTGCAAGTGTTCCGATGGATTCCAGCTTCTGGGACTTGAGCTGTTCCTCCTCGAGCAGCAGCTTTTCCGATATGTCCGAGAAGAACCCGGCGAGACACTGCTTTCCTTCCAGTTCTATTGATATCGGTTTTATGTCCACGGGGAAGGTTGTCCCGTCCTTGCGGCGGCAAATGGTCTGCAGATTCTTCTGAGAGGAGAAGGCCTCCTGCACCTTCGGATGTTCCCCGACCGGGTGGATGTCATGTACCTCAAGCGCCAGAAGCTCTTCCCGGGGGTATCCGAGCATGCGGCATATCTCAGGATTCGCATACACAAACTTCCGTTCGGAGGCATCAACTACCAGAATGCCGGAGGTGGCACTTTCGGTGATAGTGCGGAACCGGGACTCAGAAGTCCTCAATGCTTCATCCACGCGCTTGCGCTCCGTGATGTCACGGGTCACACCGAGCAGTGCGACGATCTCATCCTTCTCATTGCGCAGGGGTACGGCATGGGTCTCGAGCCACGAGTGTTTCCCTTTGAGACCGACGATCTCAAATACCAGGGTTCCTGAACCGCCCTGAAAGACATGCCTGGTCAGGTCCATGAATGCCGGCCGGTACTCGGAGGTGACCATCGGGCAGATACATTGGCCCTTGACCTGCTCCAGGGAGCCTGCCTCGATCATGGCCAACCCGGCACGGTTCATCATGATCAGACCGCCATGCTCATCGAGAAGCTTGACGCACTCGGGTTCTGCGTCAATGATCGTCTGGAGCATCTTCTCGCTTTTCTGCAGCGCTTCCTGGGCCAGTTTAAGATCGGTAATGTCCCGTCCGGTACACTGGTATTCGATCAGGCGGCCATTACTATCGAAGATCGCGTGATGGTTCCACCTGTGCCACGCTATCCGTCCGTCCGGCAGTACTACGCGGGCTTCCGCGACCATATCGGGAGTGTTCCTGTCGAGGGCCTCGATCTTTCTGACGAACGCGTCGCGATCATCCGGATGCATGAACGGATAATAGGACTTGCCCAAAAGGTCTTTACGCTTCATTCCGATATACCTGCACAGCGTGTCGTTGACGAACGTTATGACACCGCCCGGAAGATACCGGACCACAAACTCCGCCTGGCTGTCAACGATCGCCCTATAGCGGCTTTCACTGGCCCTGAGCGCCTGTTCGGCCTGTTTGCGCTCGGTGATGTCAAGCTCGATGCCGTCCCACATAAGGCTCCCGTCCGGACAGGCACGGGGAGAGGACACGAAACGGCGCCAGCGGAGGTCCCCTGACGGCAGACGGACCAGGACCTCAACGTCCAGCCTGGATCTCTCCGCGTACGCACGCGCTTCCTGTTCAGCGACGATGTTACGATCATTTTCCACGATCTGCTCGTAGATGAGCGAGGCGTCCCGCAGCACATCCTCTGCCTTAAGTCCGTGAAACCGCCCCACGACCGGGCTGATAAAGGTAAACTTGCGTTGCAGGCCATCGGGACCGCTGTTGATCTGATAGACCATCCCGTCAGCAAGATTTGAGCTCAGAGCGCGCAATTGTTCTTCGCTCTCGCGGAGCGCCTCTTCGGCCTTCCTGCGCTTGGTGACGTCACGGTCTACGCCTTGCAGGCCCACTAAGTTTCCTTCTGCATCAAAGACCGCCGAACCGCTCGACTCGATATATCTCCACGAGCCATCCTTGTGGCGCCAGCGCAGGACCTGGTCGGACCACGGTATTTTTCGGGTCCGGGCATTCCGCATGATATCTCCCAGCAGGGCATGGTCATCGGGATGGATAAAGGAAAGGATATCCGCGCCCAGGAATTCCTCAGTCTGATACCCAAGACATGTCGTGACAAACGCGTTCGTATAGGTATGGTGTCCGTCCGGATCAGCTTCCCAGATCCAGGCCGCTGATGTGTCGATCAATAAGCGCCAGCGCGCCTCACTTGCCCGGAGGGCCTCTTCGGTCGCTTTCCGGCCGGAAATGTCCCGGATGATGCCGTCAATGTACAAAGGGACGCAGGCCGCGTCGCAGACCACCGTTCCTTTTTCCAGAAACGTAATGGTCGAACCGTCCTTGTGGAGAAACCGATATTCCACTTCGAACGGCTCCCGTTTACGGATCGCCTTGTCCACGGTCTCTGCCACACGCGTGCAATCATCCTTCGCCATGTGGGATTCCATGGAACAGACCCGTCCCATGCTGAACTCCTCCGGTGAATATCCCGTAAGTTCGGTGATGCGGTCATTGAAGAACTGCATGCGCCGGGTGCCCTGCAGATCCAGGCGGTAGACAATATCCGGAAGATTCTCCAGAAGGGTACGATACGTTGACCCAAGATCGCGCCTGTCGCGTTCTGAATTCCCGCCCGCAGTGGTATCGTTCCGGCCCTTGCTCATGTCATTATTTTCCAGATGGATATTTTACCAAATTTCATTCTCTCAGGTGTTCATCGGGAGGACTCAGCGCACGTGTGACCCTGATTACATATTTTTTGATTTTTACCTTGTAGAATGGGTAAACTTTCATGAAGTCTTCGTAAAAGGATGTCGGCAGGGTCTGCCTGTCTTCACGTGAACAATGAGATATTCAGAATGAGAAAAATGGGCGCGGTCATCATGGTGCTGCTGGGTATCGGGTGTCTGCCTGTTATTGCTCCCCCCGCTTTCGCTGTGGAGATTTCCTCCCGTGCGGCCGTTGTCATGGATGCGGCTACGGGTAAGGTGCTCTTTGCAAAGAATCCCGACCTCAGGCTGATGCCTGCCAGCACGACCAAATTGATGACCGCTCTTGTGGTCCTCGAAAGAACGCAGACGAACGATGCCGTTACCATCAGCTCGCGGGCAGCATCCGCTCCTGCCATAAAGCTCGGGCTGAAGGAAGGCGACCTTGTAACGGTAGAGACGCTTCTGACCGCCGCGCTTGTCAGGTCTGCAAACGATGCGGCTGTCGCGCTGGCCGAAGCAGCGGGAGGCTCGGAAGAAGAATTTGTATACCTCATGAACAGAAAGGCCCTGGACCTCGGACTTTCAAATACGCGGTTCATCAACCCAAACGGTCTCCCGGGAGCAGGGCAGTACATCAGCGCGTATGACCTGGCAGAGATCATGCGGGAGGCCGTCAGGCACCCCCTGTTGAAGGACATACTCTCAACGCCTGCTGCGGAGCTTTCGACCGGGGAAGGCAGGACAAAGGTCGTGAAGAACACAAACCATCTCCTCTGGTCCGATGAAGGGCATCTGGTGGGCAAGACCGGTTTTACACGGGAGGCGAGGCACTGTTTTGTCGCTGCAGGGGAGCGCGAGACCGGCACCATTGTCGTAGCTCTTCTCGGCACGCCGAGCAGGGGCCTGCTCTGGGAGGAGACCGGGAAGCTGATGGCGTTCGGTGCACGGGTCCAGAACAATCTCGAGGAGCCGGTGGTCTATATCACGAAGGTCGACTACGACGCCGGAAAGATCAAGAAGGCCTCTGCGTCAAAAAAACACCGCGTAAAAAAGAACACAAAAAAGAAGAAAAAGGTTATCTGATCTTCCCGCCTGCCGGCATAATACCCGTCGTAATTCGCTGACACTGCTCACTGAACACTGACACCGGAAGGCGAATGCTCAGCGTTCCCGTTCGTCTGCCGGCGGCATGAGGCAGCCGAGAACAAGGCTCACGATGCTGATGACCAGCGAACCCCAGAAGGCCGGCTTGACCCCCTCAACGTGAAACCCGAGATGAAGGCTTTCCGACAGCCATGAGGTGAGACTGAGCATCAACGCGTTAATGACAAAGGTGAAAAGTCCGAGGGTCAGGATCAGGAGCGGGAACGTGAAGAGCTTTACCAGCGGCCTGATCACCGTGTTGACGAGCCCGAAGATCATGCCGACGATAAGAATGCCCCACCACTCTCCGGCGTAGACGATGCCCGGTACGTACCTGACGGCGAGCATGATCGCGATCGTGTTTATTATCCATTTGATGAATGCCTGATTCATGCAGATATTCTAGTATTCTCAGGACCTTCCGTCAATGAACGGAGCGTAAAATCATGCCGTTGACAGGATATCCGCCTCCTGATAGGATGAAGTTGACAGCAGATAAATCATACTCAACGGAGGAAGGGCATGAAGCTTTCATTGCAGATCACGTCGCGCAATTTCGAGCTCACCGATGCAATCAAGGCAGAGATCACCGAAAAAGCAGAAAAACTCGGGAACTTCTTCGACCAGATACTCAAGTGCCGGGTGGTTGTCGAATCCCCGCACCGGCACTCCCGTGACGGCAGGCTCTATAATGTGAACATCGACCTCAAGATTCCGGGCTCGGAGATCGTTGTGAAGCGGGAGCCGAACGAGGACCTGTATGTTGCCATCAGGGACTCGTTCAGCGCTGCAAAACGGAGGCTCGAGGAATATGTTGAACATCTTCGCAGAGAGGTCAAATTCCATGAAGGGACACCGGAGGGAAAAATAACCGCATTGTTTGCGGACAAGGGATACGGTTTTGTCACCAAGCCTGACGGGGGAGAGGTCTTTTTCCATCAGAACAGTGTCCTGAACCGTGAATTCGGCAAGCTCAAAGTAGGTATGAAGGTCCGCTTCGCGGAAGAGATGGGCGCCAAGGGGCCGCAGGCAAGCAGTCTTAAGGTGTTCGGGGACTGATGGCGACGGCCTTGTTCATGGGGAAATCGTCCCTGTAATCTTATTTCTGCCGCGCCAGGACGCATCGAGCTCAGGGTGAACGGGGGCGAGAGTCCTGCGACGGCGGTTCTTTTTTGCTGCCGGAAGCCGCTTCCCTGAAGTTTTCCGGGACGGCTTCGTTCAAAGGACCGGCATTATTTTTCATCCAGCGTGAAGCAACGGGCAAAGAACAGGGAGGTCCCATGACAAGGAAAATGGTAACTGTCGACGGCTGTACCGCATGCGCGCATGTTGTCCATGCGCTGAACGAGATCATAACGATCTATCCCATAACCCCGTCATCCCCCATCGCGGAGATATGCGATGCGAAGACCGCGGCCGGCAAAGTGAATATATGGGGATCTGTGCCGAAGGTGAGCCAGATGCAGTCAGAGGCCGGCGTTGCCGGAGCCATTCACGGTTCCCTTACGGCCGGAGCAGTCGCTGCCACGATATCCGCGTCCCAGGGGCTTCTGCTCATCATCCCGAACATGTACAAGATTGCGGGTGAACTCACCCCGACCGTCTTCCATGTGACAGCTCGCTCCCTTGCCTGCCAGGGACTCTCGATCTTCGGAGACCATTCGGACGTTATGGCCGCCCGCGCAACGGGATTTGGCATGCTCTGCTCGAAGAACGTCCAGGAGGCCATGGATATGGCCCTCATTGCCCAGGCCGCCACATTCGAATCGCGGATACCTTTCATGCATTTCTTCGACGGTTTCAGGACCTCCCACGAGATACAGAAGATCGAGGAGCTTTCCTTTGATGACATGCGGCAGATGATCGATGAGGACCTCGTCCTCGCCCACCGCGCGAGAGGGCTTTCCCCTGACCGTCCGGCCATACGCGGCACTGCCCAGAACCCTGATGTCTATTTCCAGGGCAGGGAAACGGTGAACAGGTTTTATAACCGCACCCCTGCCATCGTGCAGAAGGCCATGGACACGTTTGCCGGCATCACCGGCAGGCAGTACCGGCTCTTTGATTATTACGGCGCGCCTGATGCCGGACGCGTTGTCGTCATCATGGGCTCAGGAGCGGACACGGTCATGAGCACGATCGATGCGCTGAATGCGTCCGGGGAGAAGACCGGCCTTATCCAGGTGCGGCTGTACCGGCCTTTTGACGTGGACGCATTCGCCGGGGCGATCCCCGCAAGCGTAAAGTCCATCGCGGTCCTCGACAGGACCAAGGAACCCGGCGCCATCGGCGAGCCCCTGTACCTCGATGTCAGGACCGCCATCGGGGAGGCGCTCGAAAGCGGAACGGCCGCATTCAGGAACTATCCTCTGGTCGTCGGCGGGCGATACGGCCTGGGATCGAAGGATTTCACTCCTGCCATGGTGAAGGCGGTCTTCGACAACCTTTCACAGCCCAAGCCCAGAAACCATTTTACCGTGGGCATTGACGATGATCTGACCGGGACCAGCCTTTCCGTTGATCCATCCTTCAGCATCGAAGGCAAGGGCGTGTACCGGGCCCTCTTTTACGGCCTGGGTTCGGACGGCACTGTGGGGGCGAACAAGAACACCATCAAGATCATCGGCACGGAGACGGACAATTATGCCCAGGGATACTTTGTCTATGACTCGAAGAAGTCCGGGGCAATGACCATCTCCCATCTCAGGTTCGGAAAGGACAGGATCAGCAATCCCTATCTCGTTCCGCGCGCCAATTTCATCGCCTGCCATAACACCTCATTCCTCGAAAAATACGACATGATCTCCGCTGCTGAGGAAGGCGCTGTTTTTCTCCTGACAACGTCCCATGCGAAGGACGCGGTGTGGGACACCCTTCCGGTGGAGATGCAGGAGCAGATGATAGCGAAGAAGATACGGTTTTACATCATCGATGCCGTGTCACTGGCAGAAGAGCTCGGCCTCGGGACGAGGATAAACATGATCATGCAGACCGCCTTTTTCGTCATTGCCGGGGTCATCCCGAAGGAAGAGGCGATCAGCTCCATCAAAGCCGAGATCAAGAAGACCTATATGAAGAAGGGCGAGGCTGTCATCCAGATGAACTACGCTGCTGTTGACAAGGCGCTTCAGAACATCATCGAGGTGCCCCTGCCCAGCAAGGTTGCAGGCAACATTCGGATGAGAAGGGCAGTGCCTGATGATGCGCCCGAATTTGTGAAGAACGTCACCGCGCGGATGATCGAAGGAAAGGGGGACAGTCTCCCTGTTTCCGCCATCCCTGCTGACGGCACCTGGCCGACAGCAACGACCCAGTATGAGAAGCGGAACATCGGGGTGCACATCCCGGTCTGGGAGCCTGATGTCTGTATCCAGTGCGGCCAGTGTTCTTTTGTCTGCCCCCACGCGACGATCAGGATAAAGGCCTATGAGCCGTCACTGCTCAAGGCTGCGCCGTCCGCGTTCAGATCAGCAGACGCGACCGGCAAGGACCTGCAGGGGCTCAAGTTCACGGTCCAGGTCGCTCCTGAAGATTGTACGGGCTGCGGCTCATGCGTTTTCGTATGTCCCGGCAGGAAGAAGGACGCCGAAGGCAAGCCCATGCCTGATTTCAAGGCGATCAACATGATGCCTCAGGAGCCGCTGCGCAGGCAGGAAGCTGAAAATTACGCCTTCTTCCTCGGCCTTCCGGAAACCGATCCGGCGAGGATCAATATCGGGACGGTCAAGGGGAGCCAGCTCGTGCGCCCCCTGTTCGAATATCACAGCGCCTGCGCAGGCTGCGGCGAGACCCCGTATATAAAACTCCTTACCCAGCTCTTTGGCGATCGGCTCATGATCGCGAACGCAACAGGCTGCAGCTCCATCTATGGCGGCAACCTGCCTACCACGCCGTACGCCAAAAGAGCTGACGGCAGGGGGCCAAGCTGGTCGAATTCTCTTTTTGAGGACAATGCCGAATTCGGTCTCGGCATGAGACAGGCGGTATCGAAGTTCTGCGAGCAGGCAGTCGGACTCATGGACAGACTGGTGACAAGGCCTGAGTATCAGCAGAAAAAGGAACTGTTCGATGCGATCATGAATGCTGATCAGTCCGACCAGAAGAAGATAGAAGAACAGCGGGTCAGGGTCGATGAGCTTAAGAAGGTTATCTCTCAGGATAGTTCGATCGAGGCAAAAGGGTTGATGTCTCTGGCCGACTACCTGGTGAAAAAGTCTGTCTGGGCAGTGGGCGGCGACGGCTGGGCCTATGATATAGGCTACGGCGGACTGGACCATGTGCTTGCGTCAGGAGAAAATATCAATGTCCTGATCCTGGACACCGAGGTCTATTCCAATACCGGGGGCCAGATGTCCAAGTCAACGCCTCTTGCCGCCATGGCACAGTTTGCGGCAGGAGGGAAGAGGACGCCAAAGAAGAGCATCGGTGCGATCATGACCACCTACGGCAGTGTCTATGTGGCTCAGGTGGCATTCGGCGCGAACCAGTCACAGGCGGTGAAGGCAATGCTCGAGGCAGAGTCGTACAACGGCCCCTCCCTGATCGTTGCCTATGCCACCTGCATTGCCCAGGGCATTGACATGTCCAGGGGGGTCGATGAACAGAAGCGGGCGGTTGCCTGCGGACACTGGCCGCTCTTCCGGTACAATCCGATGCTTGAGACCCAGGGCAAGCCGCCTCTCGTTATTGACAGTAAGGAGCCGACCATAACATTTGCCGAATATGCCTATAATGAGAACCGGTATAAGGCCCTGAAGCTGACCAGCCCCCAGACGGCTGAAGAGCTGATGAAACAGGCGGATATTGATGTGAAGAGGAGATGGGAATATCTCAAACATCTGGCAAAGTGGAAGACATGACATCAAGTTTGAGGTAGTATCGGTGTGGCCTGTGGTCAAGGGCGGATGCCCCTCAAAGCCGGTCAATGCGATAATATCTTTTGTGCACTGAATCGGTTATATCAGACGGACAGGTAACTCCGCAAAGCGGGACAATTTGCAGATGTTGCTTCCGGTGCTCTTCGGTATTGCTGCGACCAACGTATCGGATCAGCCGCCCCCGACCGGCCGAGGTTCTGTAGATTCAAAATAAGGCTCTTTTAGTCTTCACTTGACGCTGACACCTAACGGCTATGCGTTATCGTCAGTATTCCTCCAGATGATACCACTCCGGATCTTCGAGCCAGATGTTGGGCTTGTTCACGAATTCGATGATTTTTTCGAGGATAAGGAAATGCGTTTTTTCTTGCTGGGCGATCTTCAGAAACGCCGTCTTCTCACCTGTATCCTTTGATTTCTCCGCCTGCTCAAGATAAAAATCGCGGGATTTCTGTTCGATATCCTGCGCTTTACGATACAACGCGATCTGGGATGCGTCGACGCTGCCGGTGTCCTCTTCCTTCAGGCGTTCAAAAATATTCTTGATGCCGGAGAGGTCCTGGGCATCAGGCGAAGGGAGCTGTTCACGCTTTTTCATGGCTGAGAATATCCGGTAATGGATCACCTCCGCGTCTGCAAGCATGACAAGGATGTGTTTTATCCCCTTGTTCGCTGTTTTGGCGGCCAGGTCCCGGTAGTATGCTTCCCCGTCCTTTTCCATCTGCATCGCATATTCATAGATGTCCATATATCCCTCCCGCGGCAAGAGTAGGTTGTCCTGACGTCTTACCTACATCTTAGTTTGGAAAGGACGAAAAGACAAGGAGGATTACAAAGTGCCTTTGCATCAGGTAAACTGTGAAATAATCTCAGGCGGGAGGAACTGACCCATGAAATCCGACCAGGTGCTTTACCGGAGGAAGAACGGCATAGCAAGGATCACCCTGAACAGGCCCGAGGCACTGAACACCATCAACAGGGACATGCTGGAAAGGATCGATAGTGCTCTCGGGAAGATCCGGGATGACGATGCTGTTCACGCAGTCATCATAACCGGAGCGGGCGACAAGGCGTTCTCTGCAGGCGCTGATATCGGGTTTCTCAGCAAAGCATCTGCTCTTGAAGTACGGGACCTTGCCCGTCTCGCGGTCAGCGTATACGGGAAGATCGAGACGCTGGGGAAAGTGGTCGTTGCCGCTATCAACGGTTATGCCCTGGGCGGCGGCCTGGAACTTGCCGCGGCCTGCACGCTCCGCGTCGCGGTCAGTGGCGCGCGGCTCGGCCATCCCGAGGTGCGCATCGGCGCTGTCGCGGGCTGGGGAGGCACAACGCGCCTGCCCCGTCTCATAGGGAAGGGCAGGGCAGTGGAACTGCTCCTGACCGGCGGGATGATATCCGCCGGGGAGGCATTGCATATGGGGCTGGTGAACAGGGTCGTTGAACCTGCGCGGCTGATGCTTGAGTGTGAAGGTCTTTTGAAAGAGGTCCTTGCCCAGTCCCCTCCTGCTGTCAGGATGACATGGGAGGCAATGCACCGGGGGCTGGACCTCGGCATTGATGAATCAACCAGGCTCGGAGCCGATTATTTTGGTCTGGCGGCCTCGACCGCGGACTTCCGTGAAGGTACGCAGGCGTTTCTTGCAAAGCGGCCCCCGGTGTTTAAGGGGAAATAATGTGGCAGCGTGTCCGCGACTGGATCGGGCGGCACGATCTCTCTGTCCCGGCTCGACTTCACCCGACAACTTCCATCCTTTTAGCTTCCGGTACATAATAATCTTCGACGACGGCAAAGATGCAGAAGGCTCTGATGAGTTATCCTCAGTCAATAGGCAGCTTATTGGAGCATGCTGTTAGAAGTGATAGAATACACGAAAGAGAAATACTTTGAAGGTCTGTCTGTAGACGCTTTGGGGAAAGTTGAGGCTTATCTGAAGGAGATGATAGCGGCATGAAACTGCAGTGGACCCAGGACCTCTCTGTAGGGGTGGAAGAGATCGATAGCCAGCATAAAGAGTTGTTTGACAGGATAAATGACCTGGATTCAGCGATGAAACAAGGCAGCGCAAAAGAGGAGGTTGTCAGGTTGATGGAGTTCCTGGACGAATATGTGATCATACATTTTGGCGCGGAAGAAAAATACATGACCGACCGTAACTATAAGGGATATACACTCCACAAGACAAAGCACGAATGGTTTAAAAAGGAATTTTATGACATATGGACAAAGCTTGAGGCCGGGGGGATAACCCCGGACGTGATCGTACTGAGCAATAACCTTCTTATCACCTGGTTTTCCAACCATATCAGGAGCATAGATATGATGCTGGGAAGTTTTTTGAAGTCGAACATGTAGAAAATAGCCGGAATTCGGTTTTTCCCCTCATGGTCTTTGCGATGGCCAAAATGCCTGCCCGGTAACGTTAATTAAGGTTATAGAATTATTTCCCCTTTTCATGATCTTCATCATATAAGACCGGTCTCAACATGGGATAGCATAGGGCAGAGGAAGACGAGGTCATTATGATGAAGTGCCCCATTTGTGAGGATGTCCTGTCCGTGCAGTCGCCGGAAGGATGGCAGTGCTCATGCGGCGAACTGATACCGTTCGGGCTGGAAATAGATTCTGAAGACAGCTGCGAAAACTGTCCGGTGACGCAGTGCCCGAGAAGAAAACGGGCGTATGCGCCGCTGCGTGAAACATCATCGTAAAAAAATGAAACTACCGTGACTGGCGGCTTCTTTATTCTTTGGTAGAATTATTTTATGGGATACAAGTCATACGAATGCGACCATAATGGACGGATCACGATCTACCCGTCGCTCAAAGGACCCGCTGAAAAAGGCCCCGGCCGCCTTGTTCTGCTTATCAGGAAACTGCTCGCGCAAAGAAGTGCCACGGGCAAGGGCAGGCGCTGATCTTTTATCTTTCTTTATTGTCACCTGCATCAGGATATCTGCTGCTGTTTATGAAAAAAACTTAAGTGGAAATCCTGTGTGGTTGACGGTATACTGCCCGGTAGCAGGACAATAAGTCATCAACAGGAGGTCGCATGGAACAGACGAGAGGCAGTGACAGAAAAGGGTGCGGCGAGATCATTGAATTTTCGGTGGCGGTCCTGAATGACAACAAAATACGGATCATCGATCTGACGGGCCGCGCAATAAACATGTCAAAGAACGGCCTTTGCCTCATCACGCGCTATCCGCTCCGGTCAGGGCATGTGCTCAAGTTCAAGAACAGCATGGGCCAGTACGGACACGGCATCGTGTTGTGGATCAAAGAACTCGGCGACCACTATATCGCGGGCGCCGAACTGGTTGAAGGCTCACCGGCGTAGTGGTTCGGACCAGCAAGGCCTAAAAGCCGTACTCCTTCCACCGCCGGTCGACCAGCTTTTTGATCTCCTCTGACATCCAGATCTCATCGGGCCAGTCGCGCATCATGCCTTCTTCCCGCGTCTTTCTCGTGGCATCGATACCCATCTTGGACCCGTAGCGGGGAAAATTGGCTGCGTGGTCGAGATCATCGAGCGGACCGTCCGCGATGACCACATCCCTTTTCCAGTCCACGTTGTTCAGCACGCGCCAGGCAGTGTAGGAAAGGTCCTGCACGTCAACGTCGTCGTCAACCACGATGATGAGCTTCGCGAACATCATCTGGCCTTTGCCCCAGAGGCCGTGGATGATCTTCTTTGCATGACCGGGATAGCTTTTCTTTATCGATATCAGCGCGAAATTGTGGAACACTCCCTCCATCGGCAGGTTGATATCCTTTATCTCGGGGAAGTCGAGCTTCATGAGCGGAAGGAATATCCGCTCGGTCGCCTTGCCCATGTAGCAGTCCTCCATAGGCGGCTTGCCCACGACCGTCGCCGGGTAGACGAGGTCCCTGCGGTGCGTTATGCAGGTCGCGTGGAACACCGGGTAGTTGTCCGCCGCCGAATAAAAACCGGTGTGATCGCCGAACGGCCCTTCGATGCGCACTTCTCCGGGGACGATATATCCTTCGATCACCAGTTCGCTGTTGGCAGGCACTTCAATGTCCGACGTGATGCATTTGACCATTTCCACCGGCTCTCTTCTCAGAAAGCCCGCGAAGAGCATCTCGTCGATCGACTCCGGCAGCGGAGCGCTCGCAGAGTAAATGACCGCAGGATCGCTTCCCACTGCTATCGCGGCAGGCATTCTCTGGTTCAGCTTCCGGTACTTGTCATAGTGACGGGCGCCGTCCTTATGGATATGCCAATGCATGCCGGTCGTGGTCTTGTCATAAATATGGATGCGGTACATGCCGCAGTTCGGCCTGTTCGTCTCCGGGTCCCTGGTGAATACCATGGGGAAGGTGATGAACCTGCCTTCATCCGAAGGCTGTCCGTCGCCCGGCCAGGTCTTGAGCACCGGGAATTGAGAAAGGTCGGGATTGTCCTTCTCTATCACTTCCTGACAGGGCGCATGTTTTATTGTCTTTGGCAGATATTTGGAAAACTCGAAGAGTTTCGGAAGCATGGCGAGCTTGTCGATCAGCGTTTTGGGAGGTGCCTGGTTGAGAAGTTCATCGATCCTTTTTGCGACATCATCAAGGTGCCTGATCTCGAGCGCCAGTGTCATGCGCTCGAAGGAGCCGAAGATATTCGTCACCACAGGGAATGAGGAGCCCTTGACCTTCTCGAAGAAGAGGGCTTTGCCGCCGTGCGGGGATTTGCACATCCGGTCGGTTATTTCCGATATTTCGAGGATAGGGTCGACCTCGACGGGTATCCTGTGGAGAAGTCCTTTATTTTCAATGACTTTTATGAATTCTCTCAGATCCTTGTATGCCATGCCATCCTCCTTTATCGATAGAAGAATTATAATAGCATATTGTCCGGCACGTGAGACAGAAGCCCTGATAAAACGGGGAAAGCATGATTTCAACCCTCCATTTTCAAGCTTTTTTTTGCGGATTACGGTTAACTTGCTGAAATTAAACTAAAATCTTCTTGACAATGAGCTATCTCCTTAATATAATTAAGAAAATTACTCGGGGGAGATTGTGAAATGACAAAGGCTGATCTTGTTGATGCAATTTTCGAAAAGGTAGGCTTATCCAAGAAGGAAGCCCAGGATATCGTTGAACTCCTTTTCGAGACAATGAAGCAGACTTTTGCTGAAGGCGAATCGATCAAGATCTCCGGCTTCGGCACATTTCATGTGCGGAAAAAAATGTCGCGCAGGGGCCGCAATCCGAAAACAGGCGAGGAGCTTGAGATAACCCCAAGAAGAGTGATCACGTTCCGGGTGAGCAACCAGCTAAAGGGAGAGATAGAGAAGATAGATGCATAAGCATGCGAGTGAATTGATACGACCGCAGCTTCCGGTCCCGGACAAGCTGTTCTACAAGATCGGCGAGGTCAGCAAGATAACCGGTATTGAATCCTATGTGCTCAGATACTGGGAGACGGAATTCCCGTTCCTGAAGCCGCGCAAGAACAAATCCGGGCAGCGCGTCTACGTTAAGAAAGACCTTGAGATGATCCTGATGGTAAAGAAGATGCTCTATCAGGAGCGGTATACGATAGAAGGCGTCAGAAAGAGATTCGAAGACGGGATCATGAAATCCGCCGAAACAAAGCCTGTTCAGGAGCAGAAGCCGGAAGTAAAAAACCCCGCAGAAGCAATCGCATTCGTCCGTAAGCGGCTGAGACAGATCGCAGACAGCATAAAGTAATCGGGGCGTAGCGCAGCCTGGTAGCGCACTCGCTTGGGGTGCGAGTGGTCGACCGTTCAAATCGGTTCGCCCCGACCAATAAGAGGGTTCTAAAACAGTAAGTCAAGGTTTTAGAACCCTTTTTCTTTTTTGTTGCATGTGGCGAGTGTGGCGACTTTGTTGAAAGCATTTTCCCAATAGCATTTACAGCCTCTACTTTCGATGATTCCATGATGTCAAAATACCGTCCTGTGGTAGTGATTGTCCGATGACCAAGTATGGACTGAACCGCCCGTGAGCTGGCACCAGCAGCAAGGGAGAGGGTGGCAAAAGTGTGCCTCAACATATTTGGAGTGATATGCTTTGTCACACCTGCCAAACGCGCTAATAAATTTGATTTATCAGTGAATACTTATCCGGCCTTGTCGTTTTGTATATCCATCGGATATACTATGGCCAAGGAAGGGTCGTTAAAAGGAGGTCAGTCTATGATTGCGAAGACAGCTCAGTGGGGCAACAGTATTGGCGTGAGGATACCTCGGGAGTTGGCTAGGAGGGCAGGAATCGATGTAGACTCCACCGTTGAGATTGATGAAGCCGATGAAGGGGTTATCATTAAGCCTGTGAGAAAGAAGGAATATTTATTAAAGGATCTGGTTAAAGGAATTACGCGCCAGAACCGGCATGGTGAAGCTGACTTCGGGCGTCCGGTCGGAAAGGAACTCATTTGATGAGAGCGATACCAAGTCGCGGAGATATTATCATGTTGAGCTTCGATCCGACATTAGGGCATGAACAGGCGGGCTTTAGGCCGGCGATAGTTCTTTCCCCTGATATCTACAATAAGGCCTCCGGACTCTGCCTTGTCTGTCCCATTACTACAAAGATAAAAGGATACCCTTTCGAGGTGGCACTTGATGGTGCCAAAAAGACATCGGGGGTTGCACTCGCCGATCAGGTTCGCTCGATCGACTGGCAGGCACGAGAAATAAAGATCGTCGACAGAATTTCAACGACATCTCTTGGAACAATTCTTGCCAAAGTCAAGCCACTTCTGTTCTAACTGAAACCCAAGCTTCTATCGGAGGTGAAGTAATATGGGAATTCCATTTTCCGAAATAAAATTAAGGGCTGGGAAGCGCTCGTAAAGGAGCTTGGTCATTCCGGGGCAACGCAGTTCATTCTCTTGTGTGAGAAGGGTGAAGGTGACTATATGAAGGAGCGCAAGAAGATGCTGAAACGTGTCACGATTGAGAAGATAGTCGACTGCTCTTTTCCTCCACTAAAAGAAAAATAAGAACATGAATGTGGTGGAAAAAGACAAAGTTTCCATAAGCGGTATGCGGCGTGACGAACTTAAGAGGTGCCCGGCATATGTTCTCTCATGGATCAGATGAAGCAGAGCCCTTTTTGGTTGTCATGCCAGTGTCCGAACAGTTCATAATCCTGTTTTATTTTTTATCTTTTCCAACGCTTTCACTATCCCTCCTGTAATACTTTTTGCCCTTAATGTTACGTTTGCACCTCCCATGTCAGACATCTCCCGGCCTTCCTCTACAGCGATAGAAGATGATTTTGACATTGACAGGATCTGGCTCGGATATACGCTCCTGTGTCCGGTCATCAGGAAACTGATCACGCAGGCAATAGCGGCATAGGGAGCAACAGCCGGCCCGAAAATCTCAACAGCCATAATGCTTGCTGAGATGGGCGTATTAGCTGCGCCAGCAAGAAGACTGACCATACCTATGGCAGCAAAAACTGCAGGATCAAGTCCCAAGGCATGGCCAAATATATTGCCTGCAGTTGCCCCGACAAAAAAAATAGGGGTCACAATACCCCCGCTACCGCCGAAATTCAAAGTGATTGAGGTAAATAGCATTTTCATTAGAGAAGCCGACCACGGAATATCTCCACCTTCAAGAGCGGTCTCGATGGTATCCAGCCCCAGACCTAAATAACGGGTAGAGAAGAGAAAAGCCATTCCCACGAGGATAATACCGCCAAGGATGCCTTTAATGGGCATAGGCTTCTTTATCTTATGACTTATGTTCTTGAAGTAATTCAATAATTCGATAAACAAAAAAGAGCAGAGGCCGAAAAACAATCCACTAGCACATACCTTGAAAAAAAAGAAGCTACTGAAGACAGACACAAAATTGAGGGAGTGGTGAAAATAGGCAATACCCAGAGAAGAGGAAACATGATATCCGACGATTCCGGCAACAAATGAGGGAAGAAGAACATCGTAAAGAAGACCGCCTACAAACAGGACTTCAACCCCGAAGATCGCACCTGCTATCGGGGTGCCGAAGACACTGGCAAACCCGGCGCTGATACCGCAAATGACCAGTTTCCTGCGATCTATGTCATTAAATCTGAGTAAATCCGCCATTCCGGCAGAAAGCCCGGCCCCAATCTGGGCACAAGGACCTTCTTTGCCTGCAGAGCCCCCAAGAGCAATCGTAATGATCGTTGCGAGCAATTTTACGGGAACCACGCGAGGATTTATCTTTCCCGAACGCTTGTGCACTGCCTCTATCACCTTTTCTGTCCCATGACCTTCTGCTTCAGGAGCAAGATATCTGACAATAACGACACTGAAAAACATCGCAAGGGGAAGGAGTCCAAAGTAGTATTTGTATCCCTTTGCAAAGTCCATGCTCAGACCAAGCAACTTAAGAAAAATCGCTGTAGAAAAGCCAACGATAATGCCGGCAATAGAAGCAAGAAATATCCATTTACTGATACTTATTAATAAAACTGAACTTTCGAGAACTCTTTTCCTCATTTATTAGATATACCGCTGTGCAGTCAGCCTAAAGGCAAGACCCTTAATCCCTCAACTGACGCCGCCTTGCAAAGCTTCTCGTCAGAGGAGACAAAAAAGAGAGATACGTCGCCTTGGTCTCCATACGATTTCTTGAAAAGATGTGAAAGCTTGCGCTGTTCTTCCTTTATCAGTTTCGCAGAGGAAAGATGAATAGCTCCGAAACGGGTCAAACCATATTTATTAACAAACGTACCTGCCTCTACGTCATTGAAATCGACTTTTACAAAATGTGCCCAGTCCTCAGAAAGTTGTTTGATAAGCATGTCATAGTTTTTCTTGGACAAGTCGTTGTTCCTGAATCGCTGATCTATTGCGGACATGACCTCTGTAATGGCAATCCTGCATGTTGCCAGCATCTCGGCAACTTTGGCCCACTCCCGCAAAATACCTGAATGTGGTTCATCGAGATAGAGCTTTACCAGACTGCTTGTGCCGAAATACAGAATCATTGGCGGTCTTCAAGGATGGTCTCTGACAAAGGCTTCCCCTTAATGACGACGCCTTCGAGCCCATTTGGCTTTCCACCGGACCATTGAGCCATCCCAGATTCTATAAGGGATTTGATTACTCTTCTTTCTCTTGAAAGGGGGACCAGGAGCGCCACTTCTTCCCCGTGATCGGTAACAATGATCTGTTCGCCATAACGAACTCTCTCCACATAACCGCTTAATTTGGCTTTTAACTCCCCGATTCCAACTGAACCTGTTTGATCTTTCTTCAATGCCATTATGACTATAATTTAATTATAAGCTGACTAATTAGTCAAGCTAAAATGCTTTATTCTTCATATTATATTCAAAGTTGCATGGTAGCTTATCAGTAAAGAATAAAGCAGTACGGGCTGAATTTTTTTACTCTAACAATAACTTAAGAAAGGGAGAAGACATGAAAAAGATCAGTGCGATTTCAATAATCCTGCTTCTTATAGCAGGTATTGCTTATGCGAAAAGCTATGAAGTAACGAAAAAGGCGGGCGAGTATACCATTGCCGCAACGATAGACAATAACCCACCCGTGGTCGGCGAAAATGGTGTCACAATCGAGATCAAAGATGCATCCGGCAAAGGGGTTACCGATGCCAAGGTGAAGGTCGAATATTCAATGCCTGCTATGCCTGGAATGCCGGCTATGAACTACAAAACTGATGCAGTCTTGAAGGGGACTGGTTATCAGAGTAAGATGAACTTATCCATGGCTGGTTCCTGGAATGTGACTGTTAAGGTATTGCGTGGCGGAAAGACTGCAACGATGAAGTTCAACGTCGATGCCCATTAGAAATTAGCAGGAAACAACCAGGAGTTTATCACCGTTAGATTATAGAACGGTAAGGAAGGGTTTTTATCATGCATGAAAGAAAATGGTCATTGGTCGTGAGCGCTTCGATAATATTCACTTCTGTGCTTTTTATCGGCTCATTATCGTATGCCCATGACCTTGTCTGGCCCGGGGATAAGCTGAAGGTCCTTTTTCCTAAGGCAGAGTCTTTTGAACAAAAGAATCTCTATATTTCAGATGTGCAGAAGGCTGACCTTGAAAATGCACTCGGCAGCAGACTGCCGGAAGAAGACTTGAAACCGTCGATATATTTTGCCATTGTCAAGGCAAGTCAGGATGCCCGTCCCAGAAAAGAGGCAGTGATAATGTTTATAGACGCACTTGGTGAGAGCGGAAAAATAGAAATGGGAATTGTTGTCAGCGGCAAAGGGGAACTTATAAAAATACACCTGTTTGAGAATAAAGAACCGAAATCACTTGCCCAGCCCGATTTTCTCAAGCAGTTTGAGGGCAAGAAGGCCTCAGAATCCTTTAAAGTCGGGACCGACATCACCGCTCCCGGGGCAATGGTGAAATCTGCTCAGGCCGTCGCCTCAGGAGCAAGGAGGGGACTTCTCATCATCAATGAGTTGTTCAGAAAGAAATGAAAAAGGTCTGCTTAATCCTCAGCGTGCTTTTCATCCTGCTGGTGTCGGGAAGCCATGCCTTTGGTATGGAAGGACATGACCATGCCGCATCGGCAAGCTCTTTCAGGATAGATAGTGCGGATGTAACCTTCAGCCTCGACCCTGAAACGTATCAAAAGGAAACAACTCCAAAAGTTGTCGTATCCTTGACGGACCCTATGTCGGGGGCTCCCATTTACGACGCCGACCTCTATATTAAACTCGAACAGGACCTGCCGATGAATCATTCCTCGCAGCAGATGAATTCCTCATCTGGAGATATGGATAAAAGCAGCGGACTCGATTTCGGTGAGACCATGGATATGTCATCAATGACATCTGTGGTGAATCTTTCAAGCTTTAAGAAATTAGTGCCGATGCAGATGGCGGGCATGTTTGCAGTTGAATACATTCTCCCTGAAAATGGAGAGTATGCATTTACGCTCGCGGTCAAGTCTCTTGCAGGGAAGACATATACAGAACCTGTGATATACGGCGGCAAGGTCTCCTATCAGGCGAAGTCAAAGGCCCCTTATTACAGGCTGCTTTTTGTGTTGAGCAGCATCTTGATAAGCGGGGTCATTGCAGTATACGTACTGTATCAGAGGAAATCACTCCGGATGGAGTCCGGTCAAAAGATGAACCTGCTTGATATACCCTGGCTTAGAAAATTTCTCAAATCAGCGTGGTTCCAGCCGGTATTTCAGGTTCCGGCGCTTCTGGTATTCATTGTTATAATGGCTGCGGGACTTTTCGACATCCAGCAGGGCGACAGGAATATCGCGACCCTTCTGATGTGGACCATATGGTGGGCGGCCATAATCTTCACCTTTGTTTTTGTCGGAAGGATCTGGTGCATGATGTGCCCCTTCGGCGCTGTACAGGACTGGATTGGACGCCTCAGAAGCATGAACAGGGACTTTCCGAGACCGATGCGGAATATCTACCTTTCGAGCGGCATATTTTTTGTTCTTACCTGGTGGGACAGTTATAGCGGAATTGTCAACAAACCCGCACTTACTGCCTGGCTTTTGATCGGCTTTTTCGTTGTCGCCTCCGGCATGGCGCTGGTCTTTAAGGGCCGGTCGTTCTGCCGGTATGTCTGCCCTATCGGCGGTCTTATAGGCATATATTCCATGTTCAGTCCGCTTGAGCTAAGGAACAAATGTCTTGAGGTATGCAGAGGGCATAAGGTAAAAGAATGTATCAAAGGAACCGACGTGAGCCACCCATGCCCGATGTCCGAGACACCCATGACTCTTGACCGTAACAACTACTGCAACTTCTGCAGCGAGTGTATCAAATCCTGCTCTCAGGACAATATCGTCATCCGGTTCAGAAGCTTTGCAAAGGACCTTTGGGTCTCCTCCAGAGGATATCTTGATGAGGCCCTGCTTGCCATGGTGCTCGTGGGGATCACTATAGTCGTTACCGGAGAGATGGTCGCTCCCTGGCACGGCTGGATGGACACGGTGAACAAGCTGCTCCCCTTTGACGCAGTCGGCATAGTCGCTCATACTGCCCGGGAAAAGGCGACCTTTCTTTTCGTTATGAGCGTTGGATCCCTCATCATTCCGTCGCTCCTGCTGCTCCTGGCCAGTTTTATAGTCTTTAAAGGCACAGGGTCAGACTCTCCACTTTCGCTTAAGCAGACCTTTGTTCAGTTTGCGTATATGTTCATTCCTGTGGGGCTTTCCATGCATCTGGCGCACAACATCAATCATCTTTTCAAAGAGGGCCCGGAGATTGTCCCTGCAGTCGAAAGGGTAGTTGGTAATATTGCAGGCAGCACCGTTCAGCCTGACTGGGTAGTGGCCCCTCTCATGGGATCTGAATCGATATTCTGGCTCCAGATGCTCGTTATCCTCATTATGAATATCTTCTCTTTATATGCCGGCTACCGGATAGCTGTCAGATACTACGGTGACAGGGCGCTCAGGGCTTTTATCCCAATGGCAATCCTTGCCGTAGCATTTGTTATCATTAACGTCTATATCCTGGGGCAGCCGATGGCAATGAGACATACCCACGGAGGCATATGATGAAAAAGACCGTGATCAGCGTGCTGCTTCTATTTGTCTTAGCATTTCCGTCTCTGTCTTTCGCAGGTCTTGACCTCGATCAGGAGGTGCTGGTCATTCCTGATACTCACGATGTGAAACCCTATGTCTGGAATGTTGCGCGGAATCCCAGGGGATATGAGCTTGTTATGGACTCCGGTGCTCAGGCTGACTCGATGGATAAGCGATTCTCATTTGAAATCAGGAAAGATGCCGCCGAGAACATTCAGGAAATACATGTATTCATCACTGATAGCGATCTGCATTTTTACCAGCACATCGAGCCGTTATTCTCTGACGGCAGATAC
Source organism: Nitrospirota bacterium (assembly GCA_012026685.1). Classification (GTDB taxonomy): domain Bacteria; phylum Nitrospirota; class Thermodesulfovibrionia; order Thermodesulfovibrionales; family UBA6898; genus UBA6898. Next base: position 640 of record VEOY01000170.1, on the reverse strand, counting down.
AGGTTCTCGTTGGGAATCCCCGGAACAGACACCTACCGTTTTGAGATTGTCTTCAGGACCGACAGGGGGTGGGTGAATCTGAAAAAAGACATCAGACTGAAGGGAAGCGGCAAAATTCCTGATGATCCGGAGAGAGACAAAGGCTATAGCGCCAAAGTCAAGCTCATTCCCAAAAAAGTCTATACAGAACATGTGGCGACTTTTCTCTTTGATCTGACTTATGAGGGGGCTCCCATCAGGGATATCGAAAAGGTAGATGGCGCTGATATGCGGCTCGCTTCATGGGATGAGGACCTTAAGGAATTCATTTATGCGATGCCAAAGCAAAATCTCGGAGGTCCTGAAGTTGCAGTTAGTGCAGTTTTCATGAGGCCTGGGAAACGCGCGGTATTCGCCGAGTTCAAACATAACGGCAAGACAAGGAAGGTTGAATTGGTAATCGATGTGCAGGCTGAACCCAGGAGGGATGAAAATGCTATTGAACAAATCCGGCCGTCGGAGTAGCGCTATCTATTTCAAGGCTGAGGAGGTGATAAGATGACGGTATATAAATTTAGATTAATCGCAATAACCATTATCCTGGTCCTGGCTGCGATTGTTTCAAATGAGGCCTTTGCCCAGAAACAGGCCAAGGACCAGT
>VEOY01000169.1 GCA_012026685.1 Nitrospirota bacterium | reverse complement strand
GGTCAATCTTGAGTATCTTGCCAGGGGCGTACACGAAAAAGAGGGCATCTTTTATCCCGACACCCTTGTCGGCACCGACAGTCATACCACGATGATCAACGGCAGCGGCGTTGTTGGCTGGGGGGTCGGGGGCATCGAGGCTGAAGCTGGAATGCTCGGCCAGCCCATATATTTTCTCACGCCAGATGTTGTCGGCGTGCATCTGAAAGGTGCGCTGAAGGAAGGGGTGACTGCCACAGATCTCGTACTGACGGTTACCGAGATGCTCAGGAAGGAAAAAGTGGTAGGCACCTTTGTGGAATTTTATGGCGGGGCCCTCTCTGAGCTTTCTTTGCCGGACAGGGCCACCATAGCCAATATGGCGCCGGAATACGGTGCGACCATGGGCTTTTTCCCTGTTGATGACACTACGCTTGATTATTTTAAAGCTACCGGCCGCACCGAAGAGGAGATCTCTGCTTTCCGAGCATATTTCGAGGTGCAGCGAATGTACGGAGTCCCAAAGCACGGAGAGATCGAGTACTCCAGAGTCATCGAACTCGACATTTCATCTATCCGGCCGTCAGTCGCGGGTCCCCGACGTCCCCAGGACCGGATCGAATTGAAGGAATTAAAAAGAACCTTTGCCGGTCTCTTTACCAAGCCCCTGTCAGAAGGCGGTTTCGCAAAACAACCAGAGGAGCTCTCGCAAAGATTCAGAGCCGGCGGAAGCCTTGACGTGGGATCCGGGGATGTGATCATTGCCGCGATCACCTCCTGCACCAACACCTCCAATCCCGCGGTCCTTCTTGCCGCCGGTATTCTGGCAAAAAAAGCGGTGGAGAGAGGTCTTGAGACAAAAAAACGGGTAAAGACGTCTCTCGCCCCTGGTTCGAGAGTTGTGACCTCTTACCTGAAGAATGCCGGTCTCCTCCCGCATCTTGAGCAACTCGGGTTCTATATTGCAGCCTACGGGTGTACCACTTGCATCGGCAATGCCGGCCCGCTTGACGAAGCGGTCGAAGATGCCATAGTCAGGAACGGGCTTGTCTGTGCCGCTGCGATCTCAGGAAATCGGAATTTCGAGGCGCGTATACACCCGAATCTGCGTGCGAATTTTCTTATGAGTCCTCCTCTGGTGGTGGCATTTGCCCTAGCCGGCACGGTTCTTTGCGATCTGGAAAAAGAACCGTTGGGTGTCGGAAAAGACGGCGAGGACATCTTTCTCCGCGATATATGGCCAGCCCGCGACGAGGTGGCTGCCATGATGAAATTCGCCGCTGATCCTCAAATCTTCAGAGAATTATACGGAGACCTGGCAGGGAGCAATGAGTTGTGGAATGCTGTCGATGCGGTCTCCGGAAATGTTTATTCCTGGCCGGCCTCTACGTACATTGCCGAGCCACCGTTTTTTTCCGCGTTCGAAATGAAGCCGAAAAAGGTCGGGGACATTCTTGGTGCCCGTGTGTTGGGCATATTCGGTGACTCTGTTACCACTGACCATATCAGTCCCGCCGGTTCGATAAAAGAATCATCGCCCGCCGGAAGGTATCTGATCGGGAAGGGCGTGCCGAGGTCCGGATTCCAGAGCTACGGGACGCGGCGGGGCAATCATGATGTCATGGTTCGCGGAACGTTCGCGAATGTGCGGATCAGGAATCTCATGCTTCCGCCGAGGGAAGACGGCAGCTTTATCGAAGGGGGATATACCCTGTTCCAACCGTCGGGTGAGCAGTTGTCCATCTATGATGCTGCCATGAAATATCGCGAACTGCGGATCCCAACGGTCATTTTCGGCGGCGAAGAATATGGTACCGGATCATCAAGGGACTGGGCGGCAAAAGGCACTCAACTTCTCGGTGTGCGAGCGGTCATCGCCAGGAGCTTCGAACGCATCCATCGTTCAAACCTCGTTGGAATGGGTGTCTTGCCGCTTCAGTTCATGGGATCAGACTCAGTTCAGACCCTTGCCCTCAGAGGAGATGAGGAGTTCGATGTTTATGTTCCGGAACAGATGAAACCTCGGCAGGAGATCAGGATGATCGTCAGGCGCCGTGACGGCAGCAAAGCTGACGTGGTGCTCCTGTCGCGCATCGACACGTCAATTGAGATAGAATATTACTGGCATGCGGGGATACTCCCGTATGTTCTCCGCTCCCTCATGGGTGGTGAGGATATCTGATGGCAGTGTGGTAGAATCATGCGGTGCTCCGGCACCGGTCGGGCGAGTTGCGGGACGGATGCCGTTTTGATGCCGTGACAATGAAAATAACAGTGGATACATGAACAGAGGCACTGATAAATATAACGCACAGGAGGTTGACGATGGGCAGGTATGACGAGGTATTTCAGAGAAGTATTCATGACCCCGAGGGATTCTGGGGTGAGGCGGCTGAGGCGATCCACTGGTATAAGAAGTGGGACAGGGTGCTGGACGATTCGAACAGGCCTTTTTACCGATGGTTTGCCGGCGGGGAGCTGAACACTTGCTACAATGCCCTTGCCCGACACGTCGAAGGTGGCCGCGCAGACCAGGTTGCGCTTATCTATGACAGTCCGGTAACAGGCACGATCAGGAAATTTACGTATAAAGAGCTCCTCGACCAGGTCTCGCGGTTTGCAGGGGCGCTGAAGGGACTCGGTGTAGGAAAGGGAGATACCGTCATTATCTACATGCCGATGGTCCCTCAGGCTGCCATGGCGATGCTTGCCTGCGCCCGGCTGGGAGCGATACACTCCGTGGTATTCGGCGGATTTGCTCCCCATGAGCTCGCCATTCGGATCGATGATGCAAAACCCAAGGTCATCGTTTCAGCATCCTGCGGCATTGAGGTGAAAAAGATCATCGAGTACAAATCCATGCTCAACAAGGCGATTGAGCTTGCAGAGCATAAGCCGAAAGCGTGCGTTATCCTCCAGCGACCGCAGGCGAAGGCTGAAATGATATCGGGAAGGGACTTTGATTGGGATGAACTGACTGCGAAAGCCGAGCCTGCGGCATGCATACCGGTCAAGGCTTCTGATCCGCTCTACATTCTTTACACATCAGGTACCACGGGTAAACCAAAGGGTATTGTCCGGGATAACGGGGGCCATGCCGTGGCGCTCAGATGGAGTCTCGAAAACATCTACGATACAAAGCCGGGTGAAGTGTACTGGGCTGCGTCCGATGTGGGATGGGTAGTAGGCCATTCTTACATCGTCTACGGTCCGCTGCTGACCGGCTGCACGACAATACTTTACGAAGGTAAGCCTGTAGGCACCCCTGCCCCCGGCGCCTTCTGGCGGGTCATTTCCGAGCATGATGTGAAGACCCTTTTTACGGCACCGACCGCTTTTCGGGCGATAAAGAGGGACGACCCGCAGGGTGAGTTTCTGAAGAAGTACGATTTGTCACGTTTCAAATATCTCTTCCTTGCAGGTGAACGGCTCGACCCGGATACCTATCACTGGGCCCATAACCTGCTGCATAAGCCCGTCATTGACCACTGGTGGCAGACAGAGACCGGCTGGCCGATCACCGCTAATTGTGTGGGGATCGAACCCTTTCCGATCAAGCCGGGCTCTTCGACCAAACCTGTTCCGGGGTTCGATGTCCAGATCCTCGACAGCAACGGCGCAGTGCTCGGCCCGACGCAGGAGGGACTCGTTGTCGTTAAGCTTCCTCTGCCTCCGGGCACCCTGCCGACACTCTGGCAGGCTGATGAGCGGTTTCTGCAATCGTACATGAAAATATTCCCGGGATATTATTTTACCAGCGACGGCGGATTCAGGGATGAGGACGGGTATGTCTATATCATGGGGCGCGTCGACGATGTGATCAATGTTGCCGGACATCGTCTTTCCACCGGCGAGATGGAGGAAATACTGGCCCAGCATGCTGACGTCGCGGAATGCGCGGTCTTTGCTGTTCACGATTCCCTAAAAGGCCAGGTTCCGTTAGGACTTGCGGTGTTGAAGGCGGGGGCACGGAAGGACGACGCTCAGTTAAAGAAAGAGCTTGTCCAGATGATACGTGAAAAGATCGGTCCCATCGCCTGCTTTAACGAGGCCACGGTTGTCGGAAGGCTGCCGAAAACGCGGTCAGGAAAGATTCTGAGAGGCACCATGCGAAAGATAGCGGACGGAGAACCGTACACGATACCTTCGACCATCGATGATCCCGCAATTCTCGGGGAGATAGAGGAAGCTCTGAAGAAAGTGGGATATGCCCATAAAAAATAAGGCGGGACATGATTGAGAGAAAATGCGGCCTGGAGGCCGCATTTTTTTTGACTGCACTCAGGCGTCATATCCGCTGCAAAAAATCTTTCTGGCAGTCAGACGGATGCAGTCAAATATCGGAACGGTTCGGAACAGGCCTGAGGCGTTTCTTTCGCGAGGGTCGAGCCACAAGGAATGGCAGCAACAGATGCTGCCCGAAAATAGCATCCTTGCAAAGGAGTACATTATGAAGACGGATTTTAAGATCGGCGATTTCGAGCTGACCTGGCTGAACGGAGGTACGTTTGAACTTGACGGGGGGGCGATGTTCGGTGTTGTGCCCAAGGTCCTCTGGCAGAAGAAGTATCAGAGCGACGATAGCAACTACATCCCCATGAACGCCTGGCCGATCTTGGTGAAGGCTAACGGCATGCTCGTTCTGATCGAGACAGGACTCGGCAACAAATTGACCGACAAGCAGAAAATGATATTCAGAGTGAAAGATGAATGGCAGGTGCCTCCGGAGCTCGCCGGTCTTGGTTTGGCTTGTGAAGATATCGATATCGTCATACAGACACATTTTGACTTCGACCATGCGGGCGGGCTGTCAATGGTCGACGGCAACGGCAAGCTGGGTCTTACATTTCCCCGGGCAAAAATAATCATCCAGCGAAAAGAGTGGGACGATGTACTGAATCCGAACAAGAGGACCATCAATACCTTCTGGCCGGTCAACTATGCGGTCGTGAAAGACAGCAAGAACCTTGAATTGATCGAAGGGACGGCTGAAGTGGTGAAGGGTATAACGGTCAGTCATACCGGAGGGCATAACCGCGGACATCAGATCGTCATGATCGAATCAGGGGGCCAGACAGCTCTGCATCTCGCAGACCTGTTGCCAACGCATGCTCATTTCAATCCGCTCTGGGTTATGGCCTATGACAATTATCCGCTTGATGCTATTGAGCAGAAAGAATTATGGGAGGCGAAGGGAATACAGCAGCATTCCTGGTTTACTTTTTATCATGATCCTTTTGTTCTGGCCTGCAGATTTGACGAAAAGGGCAACATAACAGATAAATGGGTATGACTCATATACACGAACGACATGAAACGCTGGCGTTTTGTTTGATAATAATAGGCCTCGTAAACTGCGTAAAGACCATCAGCGAAAGGTCCTCCTGCTAAAAATTATGCTGATCGAGGCTGCTTACTCCTCAATGATCTTATATGAAAAATTGATTTTGGCTGAACCTTCGAGAGTTGCCTTTACCGAGCAGTACTTGTCCATGGAAAGCTGGACTGCCCGTTTTACCGCCTCTTCCGAAACGCCTTTGCCTCGGACGATATACTCGATGCCGATCTCGGTGTACTTGTGCGGATAATCATCTGCCATGGTACCGTTGACCTGAGCTTCAAGGCCGGTGATCGTCTGTTTTTTCTTTTTAAGTATCGATATGATATCCATACCCGAGCACCCGCCGATACCCATGAGCAGGAGTTCCATAGGGCGTGAGCCTGTGTTGCTGCCGCCGACATCCGAATCCGCATCCATAACTACTGCGTGTCCTGAATCAGATGTCGCAACAAACTGCATTCCTCCCGTATATTTGACCTCAGCCTTTACCATTGTTTTCCTCCTCTGACCGGTTAGTCGAAGCGACCCTTCAGCCCACTATCGGCATTGCTATGCTCAGTCTGTATACCACATCTTTAAGAATGTTATCAAATTTGACAGCTTAAGATCCAAGATTTCCAAATACAGAAAATAGTTATATAACAAACCGTGCAACAATATATAAAAAAAATCATTGATATTTGATACTTGTATAGTATGATATGTGCAGGCAGCTAATAAACTCATTAATATTATTTATCGTTCGCGCATTTCACCGGATAGATGAGTTTCTTAAATATAAGGTCCAAATACTATAGGTTTGCTTAAGTCTGAAGACAAGAAGGGAGAGGGCTATGAAAGATCTTGAGTATGGCAGCATGAATGAGGAGACGGTCTGCGGATTCTCTCGCAGGGATTTCCTGAAGTTCTGCAGTACCCTGGCAGTAGGAATGGGACTTCCGCTCAGTGCAGGCGCTAAGATCGCAGAAGCGGTTACAGCCCAGAAGCGTCCTCCTGTCCTGTGGCTTTCTGCCCAGGAATGCACCGGCTGTACCGAGTCACTGCTAAGGGCAAATCATCCCACTCTTGAAAAACTGATCCTCGAGCTGATCTCTCTTGAGTATCATGAGACCCTGCTGGTCGGCTCAGGCAAGCAGGCTGAGGAATGGCGCACAAAGTCGATGAAAGAGTATAAGGGAAAGTATATCCTCGTCGTCGACGGTTCGATACCCGTGAAGGACAACGGCATCTACTGCAAGATCGGCGGCAAGACGGTTATGTCCCTGCTCGTTGAAATGGCAACGGACGCCGCAGCGGTCGTTGCGATAGGCTCATGCTCATCGTGGGGCGGAGTTCCTTCTGCTGATCCTAACCCTACGGGTGCATCACCCGCTCATGAGGTACTGAAGAACAAAGGCGTCAAGACGCCTGTGGTGAATATCCCCGGCTGTCCGCCTAATCCGTACAATTTCCTTTCGACGGTCCTCTATTATGTAACATTCAAGAAGCTCCCTGAACTCGACGATCAGGCGCGTCCGAAATTTGCCTATGGCAGGCTTATACATGAGAATTGTGAGCGACGGCCGCACTTTGATGCCGGCAGGTTTGCGCTCCAGTTTGGCGACGAAGAACACAGGAAGGGCTATTGTCTCTACAAGCTCGGATGTAAAGGGCCCGAAACATTTGCGAACTGCCCGGTCCAGCTCTTTAATGATGTCGGATCAGGCGCATGGCCGGTCGGCACCGGCCACCCCTGTTTTGGCTGTACGGAAAAAGGCGTTGGCTTTACCGTTCCGCTCCATACACCGGCACGGCCGAAGTATCTTACCCCTCCATCACTGTTCACGGAAGTCTATCCGGGCAAGGAAGGTATTTCCCCCGGCGTGAAGGCCCTTGCTGCCGGCTTTGCCGGGGCTGCTATAGGAGCTGCGGGAGCCGCGGCGGTGACTGGTCTCGGCAAGAAGGATGACGATACAAAAGATAAGGGGGAGTAGGCCATGAGTATGAACAGGCGTGACTTTCTCAAGACAGCTGCAGCCGGAAGCGGAATTCTGCTCGCTTCGACCGTGACCCCGGCCAATGCCAGCATGCCGAAGGAGCTTCCCCCTGAGGCTGTCGGCATCCTTTACGACGCGACCCTGTGCATCGGCTGTAAATCCTGCATGGTAAATTGTAAGACGTACAACAACGTACCCGGCGGAGCTCTTTATCTGCCGGGCCGCGCAACCTCATATGAAGTGAAGCCGGGTGAGCCTTACTGGGATTCCGCGACCGATTTGTCATCGAAAACGGTCAACGTTATCAAAGTCAATAAGAGCGGCACTGCCGTGAACAAGGACAACAATGAAAACGGTTATTCCTTCATAAAACAGCACTGTCTGCACTGCATTACTCCTGCATGCGTGTCGGTATGCCCGGTCGGCGCACTGAGGAAGAATCCCGTGACCGGTGTTGTCTATTATGAGGAAAGCCGGTGCATCGGTTGCCGGTACTGCATGATCGGTTGTCCGTTCAACATCCCGCGGTATGAATATGAAAGGGCGATACCTCAGGTCAGGAAATGCCAGTTGTGTCAGCATAGATATGAGGAAGGAAAGTATTCAGCATGCTGCGAGTTCTGTCCGACAGGGGCATCCATTTTCGGCAAGGTTGTCGACCTGAGGAAGGAAGCGGCAAAGAGGCTGACCCTCAAGCCGGGCGATGTATACGACTTCCCGGTGCAGACTGTGGGTTCAAAAGAAAAGAGCAGGCGGCCCGTCTCAAAATACATCAACCATGTCTACGGCATGAAAGAAGCGGGAGGCACGCAGTATCTCCTTCTTGCCGGCGTACCCTTCGACTGGCTTGGATTTAACAAGAATATCAGTGAGGCATACCTGCCTGATCTCACTTGGGCGTATATCGCCAAGATTCCGGCTGTCATAGCAGGAGTTATCCTTGTCGGTACCGCGACCTGGGCTATTACCAAGAACAGAAACAAGGACAAGGAGGAATGATCAGATGACCCAGAAAGATATTAAACTGTTCACTCCGACCACGGTCGTGCTGCTTGTTATCATGGCAGCAGGCGGTCTCGCTGCCCTCTACCGGGTGTTTTTCGGTCTTGGAGCCTCAACCCATCTGAGCAACATATGGCCATGGGGTTTATGGATATCGTTCGACGTTCTGGGCGGTGTAGCCCTGGCGGCGGGAGGGTTTGTCATCGCCGGTACGGTCTACCTTTTAAACTGGAAGAAATACAAGCCGATCGTCAGACCGGCTATCCTGAACGCCTTTTTCGGATATGCGCTTGCTGCTACGTCGATAACGCTTGACATCGGTGTTCCCTGGCGAATCTGGCACCCGGTGGTCATGTGGCAGGTCAATTCGATCATGTTCATCGTGGCCATACACGTGGTGCTCTATACGACCACGCTTGCCACAGAATCCAGCCCGCTGATCTTTGAGAAGCTGAACATGCCGAGGGCCCTGCATTTTGTCGAAAAGATCATGGTTGGCATCGTTCTGTTCGGTGTGCTGCTCTCCACGTTGCATCAGTCCTCGCTCGGAGCCGTCTTTCTTATCGCGCCGACGAAAGTGTCGCCGCTGTGGTATAGCAGCCGCCTTCCGTACATGTTCCTTGTCTCCGCGGTGATGCTGGCTCTTTCGATGGTGAGCTTTGAGACCATCCTGAGCAGCAGGGTCTTCAAGCATGAACCTCCCAGGGACATCCTCCTTGGTCTGGCAAGAGGGTCACTGGTCGTTACGGGTTTCTACCTGGTACTGAAACTGTGGGACCTGATAACCGGCCCCGGGATAGGATACGCGCTCAACGGGAGCCTGGTTTCCAACATGTACCTCCTCGAAATGATCCTCGGGATCATTCTGCCGTTCGTTCTCCTTTTGATGAATAATGTCAGAACACGACTGAACGGCATATTCTTCGTTAACGTACTTGTGATAATAGGCACTGTGCTCAACCGCTTAAACGTGGGCATCGTCAGCATGGCAGAGTACAACGGAAGGATGGGATATGACTACTTCCCGTCATGGATGGAATTTCTGGTCACGATGGCCATGATAGCCTTTGCGATCCTGGGATTCAAGATTTCCGTGAAATATCTGAATGTTCTGAAGCTGGAGCACTGAAATGTGTATGTATAATGACAAAAAAATATATTCAACAAGGAGGCACATATGTCCAAAAGGATAACGATTGATCCTATTACCAGGATCGAAGGACATCTGAGGATTGACTGCGAGATCGACGGTGGCCACGTAACGAAGGCATGGTCGTCGGGCCAGATGTGGAGGGGTATAGAGACAATCCTTAAGGGCCGGGATCCCCGGGACGCATGGATATTTACGCAACGTTTCTGCGGCGTTTGAACGACCGTTCACGCACTGGCTTCAGTGCGTTCGGTAGAAAATGCGCTTCAGCTTGAGGTGCCGCTCAATGCGCAGCTCATCAGAAACCTGATGATGGGGGCGCATGCGACCCATGATCACATTGTCCATTTTTATCATCTTGCCGCCCTTGATTGGGTCGATATTGTATCTGCACTCAAGGCAGACGCGCGGGCGACGGCTAACCTCGGGCAGAAGCTTTCCCCCTGGACCGGTAACAGTTATGATGCGGTCAAGGCTTCTCAGGACAGGCTGAAAACCTTTGTCGGTTCAGGCCAACTGGGGATCTATGGCAGCGGGTATTGGGGACACCCGGCTATGAAGCTCTCCCCGGAAGTGAATATGCTTGCGGCGCATCACTACCTTCAGGCGCTTGAGTACCAGAGGGAGATCAACAAGGTCGTTGCCATCCTCGGGTCCAAGACGCCGCATATTCAGAACGTGGCGGTCGGCGGCGTTGCCAATCCGATCAACTTGGACAGTCAGTCGACACTGAACATGGAGCGGCTTTATTACATCAAGACGCTGATCGACAAGGTCGGAGATTTCGTAGAGAATGTCCTGCTTGTCGATACTGCTGCTGTTGCAGCATTCTATGCTGACTGGACACAGGTCGGGAAAGGCATTACGAACTACCTTTCTGCTCCGGACATGCCGATGGACACCAAGGGGACAACCTTTGCGCTTCCCGGCGGTTATATCCCCGACGGAGATGTGACAAAGTTCCAGCCGATCAAAAGCTACAATGATGCCTTCTTCAAGGACAATGTCAAGGAGAGCATAAAACACTCCTGGTATGACGGAGATTGGGACCGGCATCCGTGGGAAGAGGATACTGTTCCGAAATATACGGATTTCCAGGATGACAAGAAATATTCGTGGGTAAAGTCACCGACATTCAAAGGCAAGCCGGCCCAGGTAGGTCCGCTTGCCAATGTGCTGTGCATGTTTGCTGCAGGGCATGAACCGACAAAAAAATATGCTACGCGCATGCTTGATACGATCAGCACGCTTGCGGGAGCCAAAGTAGGTATCGGAGCTCTCCACTCGACCATCGGACGCATAGGCGCACGTTCCATTCGTTGTGCAGTCCTGTATGACACCCTGAAATCACAATGGGCTGCATTGATCGAGAATATCGCAAAAGGCGATGTCAAGACGTTTAATCCGCCAACGTTCCCGTCAGGGGTGCAGAGAGGCTATGGGTTCCATGAGGCACCGCGAGGCATTCTGTCGCACTGGATCGTGATAGAGAACGGCAAGATCAAGAACTATCAGGCGGTTGTTCCTTCGACATGGAACGCCGGTCCCAGGAACAGCCAGGATGCCCCCGGCCCGTATGAGGCTTCTCTGGTCGGCAATCCGGTTAAGGACCCGGAAAGACCGCTCGAGGTCCTGCGTACCGTGCATTCCTTTGATCCATGTCTGGCCTGTGCCATTCATGTGTTTGACAGAAACCGGAACGAGATCGTGAAGGTAAAAGCGGTCTGATGGACATTTCCCCGTCGCCGTCATCAGGATTACGGCCGAATGTCCTTGTCATGGGTGTCGGCAGTATCCTGATGACGGATGAAGGCATCGGCATCAGGGCGATAGAAGAACTCCAGAAAAGATATCGTTTCCCGGAAAATGTTGAACTGCTTGATGGCGGCACGTCGGGTATTGAGCTTCTCTCGTACATTTCAAGGAGAGATTACCTCGTGATTATCGATGCCATCAAAAGCGGCAATGCGCCTGGTACTGTGCTGAAAGTCGAGGGTGAGGACGTCCCGGCGCAGTTCAGAACGAGGATATCTCCCCATCAACTCGGTATATCCGATCTGCTTGCTGCTGCGATGCTGACCGACGAGATGCCGAAGCGACTTGTCCTTTTTGGGATCGAACCGAAGGATATCGTTTTCGGTATCGGCCTGTCCAGGGAAGTGAGAGAGGGACTTGCTCACCTGCTTGAAGTCGTTGCGGATGATCTGAGAAGTGTGGGCTGTGAAGTCGTTAAGCTGGAAGAACATGAAATCTCGCAGGAAGAAAGCATCTGGGGAAAGGTCTGAGCCGCTGCCATGTGCCTTGCCATTCCATCGAAGATCATTGAAAAGGACCAATTCAGGGCAACGGTGGACGTCTACGGCGCCCGGAGGGAGATAAACCTCATGCTGATGCCCGAGGACGTCGAGATCGGCGACTATGTGCTTGTTCACGCGGGTTTTGCAATTCAAAAAGTTGACGAGACAGCCGCGCAGGAAGCCCTGAAGGTAATCAACACGATCATTGAAGATGTCTCGAAAGAGATGGAAGATGCAGGAGTAGACAGTCCGCAGTCCTACGGATAACTGAGCTGTATCCGCTGTATGCCCGAAGCTTTCCCTGTCTGGACGTTGATATCGATGACAACTGCCGACAAGATGCCTTTCCCCTGAGCGGTCTCAAACCGGTCCGGCATGCCCGTAAGAAATCTTTGTATGATCTGTTCCACTTCAATGCCTATTACCGAATAGGAAGGGCCTGTCATGCCGACATCGGTGATATACGCTGTCCCGTGCTGAAGGATCTTCTCGTCAGCCGTCTGCACATGTGTATGCGTGCCGATGACAGCGCTTGCCTTGCCGTCGACAAAATAGCCGAATGCGATTTTTTCGGATGTTGCCTCGGCATGCAGGTCGATGATAATGATCTTTGCTTCCTGTGCCAGCGACCTGATCTCGGCCTCTGCCCTGCGAAACGGACAGTCGATATTCGCCATAAAGACCCTTCCCGAAAGATTAAGCACCCCGACCTTGGTTCCATCAGACAGCGTATGGATAATGCTTCCATATCCCGGAACGCCGGGGGCGAAGTTCGCGGGACGGAGGACCCGGTTGTCCTTGGAAATGTAGCTGACGAAGTCCTTTTTGTCCCAGACGTGATTGCCGGTCGTTATTACGTGGACGCCCATGCCGTAAAGATCATGCACCAGACTTTCGGTCAGGCCAAACCCACCCGCGATATTTTCGCCGTTGGCAATCACCATATCGATCTTGTACTTGTCCGTAAGACTGGGAAGGGATGCCTTTACCGCATTCCTTCCCACTTTCCCGACAATATCGCCGATAAAAAGAACCTTCATAGGCCGCAGGCTGCCTGAATTGGATTGCGAATAGCTTTATTTTGCATATTCCACATGCCGCGATTCCCTGATGACGGTGACCTTGATCTGGCCCGGATAAGACATTTCTGCTTCGATCTTTTTCGAGAGATCGCGAGCGATCATTGCAGAGAGCTCGTCATTGACCTCCTCGGGCTTGACTATGATCCTGATCTCCCTGCCTGCCTGGATCGCATAGCATTTTTCAACGCCTTTGAATGACAGCGCAAGCTTTTCCAGTTCCTCAAGGCGTTTCAGATAATGTTCGATGCTTTCTCTTCTGACGCCGGGTCGCGCTGCAGAGAGCGCGTCAGCGGCTGCGACGAGTGCGGCCTCAACGGTCAGAGGGTCAGCGTCTCCGTGATGGGAATAGATGGCATTTACCACCTTGTAGTTTTCTCCGAATTTTTTTGCAAGATTTGATCCGATCTCCTGATGCGAGCCTTCGGTCTCATGGTCTATGGCCTTCCCGAGGTCATGCAGCAAACCAGACCGCTTGGCAAGTTTCGTGTCTACGCCCAGTTCGCCCGCCATCATGCCTGCAAGATACGCGACTTCCCGTGAATGCTGGAGCATGTTCTGTCCGTAAGATGTGCGGTATTTCAGTCTGCCGAGGGTCTTTATGAGTTCAGGATGAATGCCTGAAAGACCGAGATCAAAAACAGCTTTTTCACCCTCTTCCCTGATATTGGCATCGATTTCTTTCCTGACCTTTTCGACCACCTCCTCTATCCGGGTGGGATGAATACGTCCGTCAGCGATCAGACGTTCCAATGAAAGTTTGGCGATCTCACGGCGCACCGGGTCAAACCCTGACAGTGTGACCATCTCGGGCGTATCGTCAACGATCAGATCCACCCCGGTTGCTGCTTCGAGCGCTCTGATGTTTCTCCCTTCTCTGCCGATGATCCGGCCCTTCATCTCATCGCCGGGAAGGCTTACCGCACTGACCGTAGCATCGGCAACATAGTCGCTCGCATAGCGTTGAATGGCAAAGCCCATGATTTCTTTAGATTTCTTCTCCGCATTTTCCCTGGCTTCGTCCTCGATTTTCTTGACAAGTTTCGCTATTTCGAGGCGGGAATCCTCCTCTGTCCTTCGCAGAATCTCTTGCTTTGCCTCATCCGTGGATATCCCCGATATTTTTTCAAGCACTTCTGTCTGGTCCTTAACGAGCTGGGTAAACTTTGCCTCTTTTTCCTGCGCAGTCCGCTCCTTCGAGCCGAGTTCTTTCTCTCGCCTGTTCAGCTCATGCTCACGTTTTTCGAGCTGATCGAATTTGCGGTCCAGCGTTTCTTCTTTTTGACGAATGCGTTTTTCCAGCTGATTAACATCAAGACGACGCTCGCGCAGCTCTTTTTCCGCATCGGTTTTTGCCTGGTAGACAATGTCCTTTGCCTCAAGAGTTGCTTCTTTCCTGATATTCTCCGCTTCTTTTTGTGCGTTCTCAACGATCTTGCCCCGATCAGTTTCGATGGACGACCGCTGTCCCTTCAGAGCGCTTTTGTAGACGAGGCTCATCAGGAGACCGGTCGCGATCCCAACGGCGGCGGCAATGGCAATGTATAACATGCTATCCATCCAGTAGTTCCCTCCTTTTATACAATCTCTTTTGTATTATTTTCTCAAAGCCCTCGGAAGAGGGTGTATAGAACGATCTTGATTCCGGCAGATAACTTTGTTTTACGAGATGGTGTTCAAAATCATGAGGATAGAGGTAGCCGGTCCCGGCCCCCAGCTTTTTTGCGCTCCGGTAGCTCGAATCCCTGAGGTGATCAGGCACCTCCAGGAGTGGCTCGTTCTTTATGGATGCGATAGCCTTGTCAATGGCGAGATAGACTGCGTTGCTTTTTGGGGCAGAAGCCACATAAAGGGCCGCCATCGCAAGGGGTATTCTTCCCTCGGGCATGCCGATCTTCTCAAACGCATGAAGCGAAGAAACAGCGATGGCAAGCGCCTGGGGATCGGCATTACCGACATCCTCTGCAGCGCAAATAACGATTCTTCTTGCAATGAAGAGGGGATCTTCCCCGGACTCGATCATCTTTGCCATCCAGTAGACCGTGGCGTCAGGGTCAGAACCGCGCATGCTCTTTATGAATGCTGATATGGTGTTGTAATGATCATCTTCGTCGTAGTAAATGGATCTGTCCTGGGTGACTTCCTTTACCTGATCAAGAGTGATTTCGGCATCTTCCCCGGGTAATGTGAGGAACGATAGTTCGAGCATGTTCAACGCCTTTCTGGCATCTCCACCGCTGACAGAAGCAATATAATCCGCTGCATCGTGATGAAGGGAGATGTTGTATTTTCCCAGTCCCTTTGGATCCGTCAGTGCGCGCAACAGAAGAGCTTTCAATTCTTCCGCCGGAATCGGTTTGAACGGAAATATGAGTGAGCGTGAGGAGAGCGCCGGAACAAGTGAGAAGTATGGGTTCTGAGTAGAGGCGCCCACAAGGATAATATCTCCTCTTTCAACATGAGGAAGGAGAGCATCCTGCTGCGTCTTGTTGAACCGGTGGATCTCATCCACGAAAAGGATCGCTCGTTCACCGCGTGACGACTCGACGGCCTCCCGAATGTCCTTGATGCCGGCAGTGACGGCGTTAATGGCTATGAAACGGGCGTTTGTTCTGCGCGCAATGATGTGGGCAAGAGCTGTTTTTCCGGTTCCCGGCGGGCCAAAGAAGATTACCGATACGATCTTGTCATCTTCTATGAGGCGTCTGAGCGGCTTATTATGAGCGAGAAGATGCTGCTGGCCCACGAATTCATCAAATCCCTGGGGCTGCATTCTCCACGCAAGCGGCTGAGCATTATTTTCGTTCGCAAATAGATCCAAAATTCCAGCTTTCAGCCGGACTATGGTCGCAGAAGGCCTTTTGGCAAAGAGAGAGGGGGAAACCCGATAAAAGTGTTCACGGATGAATGTATGAAAATACCTGCCTTGACAGGGTGATATCCCTCGTTTTCTCTATGATTTTTCTTTACGTTACCAGCCAAAAGCGCCTTGACCACAGACATCAGCTTTGTAATGTTGATAATCAGAAACCCGCCCTGCCGTGGATGTGAAGAATCAGATCCGCCTAAAATATAGGTGGGTGCCTTAAACGCTCCTTCAGGCTTTTGGCACGCGGCCAACATGCACACCAGAGCGTTACACAGGCTCCCCAAAGATCTAATTTGCCGGATTAACTTTATCACATATCACCAACAGGGCAGGTAACCTACCCGAATGTCTACTCTATTTAAACAAATCATTGCCTGTTAGAGCAAGAAAAAATTCTTACGGGAGAAAGACTTTTAACTTGTATTGGACGATGTTTTTTAATAAACTATAAGAATATTTTTTATGGACGCCATTATACTCGCAGGAGGAGAAAACCGTCGTTTTCAGTCTCATAAGGCGCTTGTTGAGATAAGAGGAAGGAAGCTGATCGAAAAGACATCGGAGCTTCTCCTCAGGCATTTTGGCGCTGTTCATATAAATACGAATACCCCGGAGCTTTTTTTCTACCTCGGGCTGCCGTTAATAGGCGATATCTTTAAACAGCGAAGCCCGATGACCGGGATATATTCTTCTCTTGTAAGCACAGGTGCTTCTGAACTTTTTTTTGCGGCGTGCGATATGCCGTTTATCGAAGGCGACGTTATTGAGTTGATCAAAGGGCAGTTCTGCGGACAGGATGCCGTTTTGGCAGCTGACAAAGGGGTGCCGCAGCCGCTTCTCGGCATATATTCACGGCGCCTGATTCCTGAACTTGAGCGGAGGCTCAATCAAAACAGAAAGGCAATGTGGGACCTTCTGCCGGATATAGCGGTTGACCTGGTGCCTGAGCGGGCAATGTCTGCAGTGGATCCTGAGGGAAGGTCTTTTATGAATTTTAATACTGTTGAAGAATACAGGGACCTGATAATCCCTGTCTAATCAGCAACTATAGTTGCTGAAAAGGCGTCAAAGGAGGCTCTCTATGTTTGGTTTGGGAATGCAGGAACTGATTATCATTCTCATCATTGTTCTCGTCCTCTTCGGTGCAAAGAGGCTGCCGGAACTGGCGAGCGGCATGGGTAAGGCAATAAAAAACTTTAAGAAGGCCACAAACGAACCCGATGAGATCGATGTGACCCCGAAAAAGAATGTTGAATCGGACAGCAGGAAGGAAGGGGAAGAAAAGGAAAAGAGTGAATAGAGGAGCCGTTGCAGAGATAGACCGATCGGCTCTTCGTTATAATATTTGTTCGATACGGGAGAGGACGAACCACCGGGCGATCATTGCTGTCGTTAAGGCTGACGCCTATGGTCATGGCTCTGTCGAGGTTGCGCGTGTTCTTGCCGCGCAGGGTGCTGATTACCTTGCAGTCGCGTTCGTGGAAGAAGCAAGGACATTGAGAGAAGCCGGCATCGAGACCCGGATACTCGTGCTTTTCGATCGGTCAGACTACCCTGCGTGTTTCGACCTGAATCTTATACCTGTCATCCATGATAAGAAAGATGCGGTTGCTGTTTCGAACGAATCCCGCAAGCGGCGGAAAACGCTGCCGGTACATATCAAGATCGATACAGGCATGGGAAGGATGGGGCTGCGGGCCGAATCCGCGGCAGACGATGTCCTTGAGATTTCGACATTTGAAGGCGTAATGGTTGAAGGTCTGCTCAGCCATTTTTCCGAGGCAGATCTTGATGACAAGACGTTTGCTCTGCAGCAACTTTCCCTTTTCCGGCGCTTGTGCGCTAAGATCACTGAGCAAACAGGCCTCGCCCCTGTTTGTCATATGGCAAACAGTGCTGCGGTATTTTCGTTTCCTGATGCCATGCTCAATGCTGTCCGTCCCGGGATAGCGCTGTACGGCTATTCTTGCGACGGAGGGGAACATGGTCTCCTGCCGGTCATGAAGATTACGACACGGGTCATTGCAGTCCGAATCCTGCCTGCGGGTTCGCCGGTGAGCTATGCGAGGACCTTTGTGACAAAGCGTACAACCAGGATAGCCGTGGTCGCGCTCGGCTATGCAGATGGATTCAACCGCCTTTTTTCGAACAACGCAGAAATGCTTGTCAGGGGTCAAAGGGTTCCGGTTGTCGGCAGGGTCTGTATGGACCTGACCATGCTTGATGTGACTGAACTTGAGCATGTTGCGGAAGGTGATGAGGTGGTGGTTCTTGGAGCGCAAAGAGGACAGGCGATTATGGCATCTGAACTGTCCCAGAGGATTGGTACTATCCCATATGAGATACTTACATCGCTCGGCAACCGATCAAAGAGGGAATACGTCCATTGACCGTGTTTTCCGGACAATCCTGGGCGAGATCAAGGAAGACCTTGCCGATGTCCGCACGTCGAAGGTGGCCGTCGGGTGATACAATTGGTTAAGAGGGACGGAGATAACCGTATGAACAATAAACGGAGCGAAGATATGTCCGGAAAGGGGTACGTTTTGCGGATGGCGATTTCAAGTGCCTGCCTGAAACCGTGCAGGATAGCAATGAGATGAACATGCGAAGAAAGCTCGGACAGATATTGCTTGAATCCGGCATCATAACAGAGGACGAAATTGCCCGCACGATTGAGATCCAGAAGGGAGAAGGCCATGTCCGCCGTTTCGGCGAGATCCTTATGGAAGGCGGCGTTTCCGAAGACGAGATATATCGCGCCCTTGCCGTCCAGTTCCGCTTGCCGCTTCTCGACGCGGCGGATTTCCCTGAGCAGATGCCTCTAGATAAAGTGTCATTTGCTTTCCTTGAAAAGAGCCTGCTTCTCCCTGTCTCTCTCAAGGAGTCGGTCCTCACGGTTGCGACTGCTGATCCTGCAAACGCGGACGGTATTGATGCCTTGCGGTCGTCCTTTGAATATGCCGTAGATATTGTCATTGCACGGAAATCAGAACTCCTCCAGCAGCTTGAGATGCTTCAGGGGTCGAGGAGCGCAGTCATGCAGAGGCTGATAGAAGGTGCGGCCGAGGAGGATGTTGCCAGTACCGATGTGACCGGAGAGATCAGTCACCTGCGGGACCTTGCTCAGGAAAAAGGGATAATCCAGGTTGTTAACCTTATTATAGAAAACGCGGTCAAGGACAGGGCGAGCGACATCCATGTTGAGCCCGGAGAGTTCAACGTCCGTGTTCGCTATCGCATTGACGGAGTGCTCTATGAAAAGGAGACGCTTCCCGCAAAGATGTACTCTGCCGTTTCATCGAGAATCAAACTCTTGTCACAGATGAACATTGCAGAACGAAGACTCCCTCAGGACGGCAGGATCAAGGTCTCAGCAGCCGGAAGAAATATTGACATCAGGGTATCGACGATCCCGACGGTCTACGGAGAGAGTGTGGTCATGCGGCTCTTGGACAGAGAGGCATCATTCATCACCCTTGAGGACATCGGGTTTGACAGGACAATCCTGGATATCTACGAGGATGTGATCAAGAAGCCGTACGGCATGATTTTGATTACGGGGCCAACAGGGAGCGGTAAGTCAACGACGCTCTATGCCTCGCTCGCAAAGATCAATTCAGCGGAAAAAAAGATCATTACTGTTGAAGAGCCTGTTGAATACCTCATGCCCGGGATTAACCAGATACAGGTCAGGCCGAAGATAGGGCTCACCTTCGCGAGCGGACTTCGACATATAGTCAGGCAGGACCCTGACATCATCATGGTCGGCGAGGTCCGAGATATGGAAACGGCCGGCATTGCAATTCATGCCGCTTTGACCGGACATCTGCTGTTCAGCACGCTGCATACCAATGATGCGCCTGGAGCCATTACAAGGCTGATGGACATGGGGATAGAGAATTACCTCGTTGCATCAACGCTGATATGCGTGATGGCCCAGAGATTGGTCAGAAGGATATGCCCTCACTGCAGGATCAGGGAAGAAGTTCCTGCGGATGTCCTTTCCCGGATCAGCGCTGACATCAAAGAAGTCTGGACTGGCCGCGGCTGCGATGAATGTTCCGGGACAGGATATAAGGGCAGGATCGGTATTTTCGAAGTGCTGCCCGTATCTGGCCCCATCAGGGAACTCGTCATGAAGAGGGCAACGATAAAGGAGATGAAGGACAAGGCAACAGAACTCGGCATGAGAACACTCAGGGAAGATGGTATCGAGAAAGTTAAAAAAGGGATCACCACGATCGACGAGGTGCTGAGAGTGACGCAGGTGGAGATGTAAAGACGGGATGAATGCGCGATTGAAAGGTGCGGCAGCGTCAGGATTCAGGGGAGAACACGGCATAGCCCTGATGATGGTACTCTGGGTATTGGTGCTCCTGAGCATCATATCCATGAACTTCCTTGCATCTACAAGATGGGGTTCGGCAAGCGTCAGAAACTTCAAGGAGGATACGCAGGCCTATTACCTGGCATTGTCAGGGTTCCAGGAGGCAGTAAATTATCTGACAGCCGATAAGGATCTGAGCGTAGATTTCCTCGATGGCGAAGGAACCTTCTGGATCGATAGCGAGACACCGCCGATAACCGGCAAACACACGACAGAGGATGGAGAGTACGAAATTCGCATCTCGGATGAGAATGGAAGAATTAATATCAACTTCGCAACAGAGGACCGGTTGGCAAAACTCTTTTCCTATTGTGGGGTAAAACAGGAAGATTTGAACGTGGTCATCGATTCCATCATGGACTGGAAGGATCCCGACAGTGAACATCATCTTTCCGGCGCAGAGGATGACTACTATGAAGCCCTGCCCGAACCGTATAAGGCGAAAAACAGCATTTTTGACGTACCCGAAGAGCTTGCACTCGTAAAAGGAATGAAGCCCGAATATTTGTACGGAACAGGGGAGGGCAGTATTGCTGTCATGCCGTTTATTACGACGTTCGGCAAGAACATGATCAATATTAATACCGCATCCAAAGAGATCATGGAAATACTTGGTCTGAATGTCGTAGAGATAGAGACCATTTTCAAGCAGCGCAACAAGGATTACGGCGGTTTTCGGTTTATACCCCAGCAGTTTTCTGCACGGGGACTGAATGCCGTTGCCACGCAGAACTTCAGGATCGAGGTTTTTGCAAAAATGCACCATAGCCCGATTGCATCGAGAGTCACCGGAATCCTTTACCGGCGTCCTTCCGCAGAAGGCGTGAAAATACAGACAATTTACTGGAGCGAACGTGCCGAAGCTGTTAGGGGGTGATATCGATACCGGAAAATTGCGCATGGCGGCTGCTGAACTGCGGTTCAGAACGGTGCGTCACCTGAAGACCGTTGACGTTCCTCTGCCGGGCGAAAAGGAGGAACGAACAGCTGCTCTTTCTGAAGCCTTCCTTCAGTGGAAGAAAGAATTTGCTCCGGATGGCATTGTTATAGGATTACCGCTTCAATATTTTTCATGCACTCCCATAGATATGCCTCTTATGGCGAGAGATGACCTGAGACGGGCCCTTCGGTTTGAACTGGAGAAACATCTGCCGCTTCCGGTCGACGAGTATGAATTTGACTTTCTCATGGCAAAAGGACAGAACGGCTTTCGTACCCTCGTCTTCTCTGTTCGAAAGGAAATCATCGACAGCTTGCATAAAGTTGTGACAGACGCCGGTCTGCAGCTCGTGTCGGTACGCTGCAGGACTATTGATCTGATGAACAGCATGGCAGCGCTCAGCACAGAGAAACAGATGAAGGGAATTTTTGTGCACGCAGCTGATGACGATTATGAACTGGCTGCCCTTGACGATGCCGGTATTGTTTATATGAAAAGAATACCGGGACAACGTGATCTTGTCGAGGAACTGGAACGTTCACTTCAACAGTATCCGGGAAAGGTCTATGCATCCGGTGATTTCGAGCAAAGAACGCTTGATCGATTTGCGGTTCAAAAAACACAGATTTCCCCTCCTTATGCCTCGCTTGCATCTTACGCGGGCAAAAAGGGGTTCAGCCTTGAGTTCATTCCTCCTGAACTCAGACGGCAGAGAAAGGACTATTACCCGTATGCCATCGCGGGCTGTGCAGTCTCCGCTATTGCATTTGTCCTGCTGACAGGGTTTGTAACCTACTTCAAGGATGCGTATACACTGAATCGCATTGAATCGCAGACAAATGCGATAAAGGCAAAGGCTTCCGGCGTCATTGAGACAAGGAAAAAACTGGATGAAATGCTGGACGCGAGAAAAGAGATGGTCGCCTTCCTCGACAGGTCCAATCTGGCGATAAAGGCCATACGAGATATATCCAGGGCAGTTCCTGCCGACACATGGGTCATTAATCTGTCCGCTGACGACAAGGGAAATGTTGAGATGGAAGGATTTTCCCGAAAGACGTCAGACCTTGTTCTCGCGCTTGAAAAAGACGGAATCTTCAAGTCGATCGCATTCGCTGCGCCGATCATATCCCGGGAAGGCGAGGAACGATTTTCCCTGAAACTTGAGGTTAAGGACAAATGATACGAAGAAAGGCCGTCTTGCTTGGGACATTACTGATAATGACCGTCTTCCTGTTTCAGAATTATTATCTTGCGCCCCGGAGCGAAACGATGCGGGAGGAAATCCAGTCAAAATATGGGACACTTCAGAAATATCAGGCATACCTGAAAGGCTCGGGCATAACCGATAAAGGGATACAGTCTGCGGAATCCGACATGAAGACGATGGAGAAAAGGCTGATATCCGAGAAATCCGAATTTCTCTCATCAGCCAGCATGCAGCGCATAGTGTCAGAGCTTTCGGAAAAGGCGGGACTGAACGTCCTTACGATGCGCCCAATCAATGTAGTGAAGGAAAAGAGCTTTATGTTCGTTCCCGTATATGTGGAAGGAGGCGGGAACATCCGTCAAATAAGCGATTTTCTGAATTTGGTAGAGAAGAATTCCGTAATGCTCAAGATAGACAAGATGAGCATTAATGTGACGAACCTGCAGAATCCAAAGGAACTGCGTTTTAAAATCCAGATATCGGGAATGAGCAGGATATGATACGGAGACAGGCGATTCTTATTGTGATGGTCCTTGTCTCACTTCTGGCTGCATGGAAATTCTATGTAAACGCTATTTCCTATAATCCCCTTGACGAAGGTGCGGTAAAGCATACCCAGATCAAGGAGGGAGTCATGACAAAGTCCGTCTATGCGCCCGCCTGGGACAAGGATATTCATGATAAAAATCTCTTCAGCCCAACGCGTACCTACAAGGAGCCAAAGCCTGTTTCTGTGATGCCCCCGGTGGAACCGCCCAAGCGTCCTGAGATGGTGCTCAAGGGGATCGTACTCGATACGTATGGTGATTATGTCGCATATTTGGAGATCAATCAGGCAAAAGCCGTTCCGCTCAGAAAGGGTGACAAGGTTGATGAGATTGAAGTGTCTGATATATCAGAAAAGAAAGTTGTGTTAAAATGGAACAACGAAAATA
Source organism: Nitrospirota bacterium (assembly GCA_012026685.1). Taxonomy (GTDB): domain Bacteria; phylum Nitrospirota; class Thermodesulfovibrionia; order Thermodesulfovibrionales; family UBA6898; genus UBA6898. The sequence continues at coordinate 1,121 of VEOY01000169.1, read as the reverse complement.
TAACCATGAGCATCGAAAAGATCAAGACAATATCCACTCATCCGAGGACAGGCAAATGAACAACAAGCTTCTTGTCGTGGCGCTTCTCACGCTTTTTATCAGTTCCTGCGCCCCAAAGCAGACGGTCCAGCAGGTAGAGCCGCCTGTTGAGGCGCAGCCTTCAGAAGAGCTCAAACTCCCCGAGATCCCTGCGATCAAAGAGGTAAAGGAGGAGAAAAAACCTGAGAAGCCGTCGGAAAAGAAACCGGAAGAACAATATGTCATGCTGAATTTTGAAAACGCTGACATTGAAACAGTCATCGCAACCATTTCGGACATGCTGAAGATAAATTATATCCTGGCGCCGGGAGTCACTGGAAAGATAACTATCCAGTCCCGCAATAAAATACCTATCAGCGAACTCTTTTCAACCTTTCAGGCCGTGCTGGAATTCAACGGCTTTACTGCCGTGAAAGAGGGAAGTTTCTACCGGATCGTACCCATCGATACTGCGAAGCAGCAACCTGTTCAGATCGGGTCGGGAAAGAGTATCGAGCTCGCGAAGGATGGGAGCTTTGTAACACAGGAGATCCCGCTTGAGTACGTCAAAGCGAATGATGTTGCAAATATTGTGCGAAATCTCATGCCGAGGGGAACGGATATTGTTGTCTATGAGCCGTCGAACATGCTGATCGTAACTGCGCCTCCCTCGGGCATGCTTAAGTTCATGAAGCTTCTGGAGGCCATCGATATTCCGTCCACGGAAAGAGGCTCTGTCAAAACGTTTGTTTATAGTGTGGAGAACGGTGAAGCAAAGAAGCTTGCGGAGATACTGAAAAGTATCTACGTCAAGAAGAGTGCCGCAGGGGCACCTGCCTCTCCGGCAGTGCAATCAGTGACCCCTGCCGTTGCGACTCCTGCGGTAAGACCCGGTCAACCCCAGAGGAACCAGCCTCAGGCTGCTGCACCGGCGGCCGGCGGCGGTGCGGCTTTGCTTCAGGGCGTGGCTGGTGAGATAGAAGGTGACGTAGTCATCGAAGCTTATGATGATATCAACGCCCTGATCATCAAGTCCACGCCGAGAGCATATCTTACCCTCCTGGAGACCATAAAAAGGCTTGATATTCAGCCAAAGCAGGTGT
>VEOY01000207.1 GCA_012026685.1 Nitrospirota bacterium | reverse complement strand
GTAAAACGTTTCCGACCCATCCGTATCGTTTGTGAAAACGACCTGTTCCCGCTCATCCATGACCGCCCCGAACATGATAAGGCGGTTGCGCACGCCTTCCTTTTCCATGTCCTTGAGCGGTTTTTCAACACCGAACATATATTCGCAGAAGCTGCCGCCGGTGCCGCGGTAGCTCACGCCCGTTACGGATATGGTCAGTTCGTTCCCCCGGGCAAAGAACCGGATGCGGCCGGGCTCCTCCTCGTAAAAATAGGCATTGAAGATGTCAGCCCCGGACACAAGGGCAAAGAAATCCACGGGACCAAGACTTCCGTGGAGTCTGAGGTCTCTGATCATAAGGAAATATACCACAGCGCCGCAGTTTAATTCTAATGCCGGCTGCCTCGACAGGGCCAGAAACATTGATGAAAGACATGGATTGCTTTATTATAAAAACAGGCATTATGACGAAGAACAATCCTCATCCCTTTTGGAAAAGATCATCTTTCGTGCGCATCTTCCTTGCCCTGATCCCCCTGACCCTGTTCGTCTCATTGTCAGCCGGGGACAGCGGCGGCAGAGAGGCATTCAGAAACGGGAAGACAGCTCTTGAGGCAGGCCGCTATGCCGATGCCGTCACGAACCTGAAGGTCGCCCAGCAGGAGTTTGGCATCCTCGCGGATTATGCCCTGTATTACCTTGCTCAGGCATATCACCATCTGGGGGAACACGAAAAAGCGCTCGATGCATTACGGACGTTCTCTCAGCAGCACCCGTCCTCTGTACTCAAACGAAAGGCGCGGATGGCCGAGATCCGGGAGGTACAGTGCGGCAGCGATAAAGATCCGCTGGAACTGCTCCGGTCCTACGTCAGGGACTTCCCTGACGATGATGAAGCAGCGTACCTTTATGGGCGGCTCCTGAAAAAAAATGATGAAGCGGGCAGGGCTGTCACGGTCTTTAAGCGTTTATATATCGGCGCGGGCAGCCTCGCCTCCGCAGCTCATGCCGAAGTTCCGGCTGAAGAGATAACAGTACCGGATATCCTCGAACGGACGGGCAACCTTGCAAAACAGTACGATTTTGCGGATGCGGAACGTGAATTGCGACAGGCGCTTTCACGCTGTACGGGGAGGGACCGCCAGGAACTGCTCAAGAATCTCGCATACGCTCTCTTCAAACTGAAAAAATACCGCGAAGCAGCAGAGGTTTACGGACAGGCGAACGACATCTTCTTCAGGGCCCGGTCTCTCTATCGTGCCGGAGATAGGAAAGGATTTGACGCTGCCCTTCAGATACTCATCGACAGAAAGGACAAGAAGGCCGGGTATCTGCTCATTGCTGTCGCTGCGGACAAGAGAAGGGAAAAAGACTTTAAGGGCGCTCTCGATACCTATCAGGAAGTGCTCAGAAATTATCCCTCTGACGCGGAGGACGCGCTCTGGGGCACGGGCTGGACCCAGTATCTGTCCGGCGACCACCGGAAGGCTGCCGAGACCTTTTCCCGGCTGTATGAAACGTACGGTGATATCAAATACCTGTACTGGCAGGCACGGAGCATTGAGGCTTCCGGTGACGACGCCTCCGGTGTCTTCAGCAAGGTCATGGCAGCGGAAAACAGCTTCTATGCCGCATTTACCTATGCGCAGCATGGCAGGACGATGCCCCGGCCGGCATCGTCATCAGTGACGCCGGACCCTTCCCGTGCAGAGACCAGGGCGCAGGAACGCATCCGCATGCTCATATCACTTGATATGCGCAGCGAGGCGGTAACGGAACTCGCCGCACTCTGCAGACAGCTGTCATCCATGCCGGATCTTCTGTACAGCGCCTCCCTGTTCCAGGAACTCGGGGAATATAAGCGCGCCATCAGCCTTGTCGCCAAGATCCCTTATTCCGAGAATATGCATCGTTTCTGGTATCCGCTTGCTTTTTGGGAAACGGTCAAAAAGACGGCGGAAGGCAACGGGATAGACCCTTATGTCGTTCTGGCCGTCATGCGGGAGGAGAGCCGCTTTGACCGGTCGGTAAAATCTCCGGCCGGCGCGTCCGGCCTCATGCAGCTTATGCCCCAGACAGCATACCGTCTTGACCGGAGCCTCAGCCTCGGTGTCACCCGGCCGTCCCAGCTGACGGACGCCGGTACCAATATTGCGCTTGGCACGTTCTATCTGAAAAAACTTTCCGATGAGTTCAGCTCGCTGCCGCTTGCCCTCGCTGCGTACAATGCGGGCGAACTTGCGGTCAGGTCGTGGCAGCACCGTTTCCCTTATCAGTCGGTCGATGAGTTCATTGAGGACATCCCTTACGCGGAGACCAGGAACTATGTCAAGAAGGTCCTCACCAGCTACTTCCAGTACCGGCGGACCGCGGCCAGGGGAAGCGGGACAGACAGCACCGAGGAAACCATCCTCGGCAGAATGTAGGAATATGGACACGAGCACTTTACATCTGGTATCGTAATCAATGCCGTTGCAACATTCCCTCTTTGGCAACAACCATTGCGGAACGGAACCGTCGGACAGCCCGGAGGGAAGATCTTCAGATTTCATCAAGGAGGTAGTGGCAGTGGACAGACTGAAAAATCTTGAGGAAAAGATAGCTGTTGCTGTTGACAGGGTCAAGGCCCTGAAAGAAGAAAAGATATCGCTCGAACGCAAGATAAAGGAACTGGAAGCGGTCCTTAACGAAAAGAACCAGGAAATAGAATCTCTCAGGAACGAAAAGACAACGATCAAGAGCCAGGTCGAAGAACTTCTCGAGGAGTTGGAAACACTGGAGATATAGCACCGTGGGCAGCGTAGAGATAAACATCCTCGGTCAGCACTATACCATCAAGGGAGATGCGTCAGAGGAGCATATCAAGAGACTTGCCGCCTATGTTGATGAAAAGCTGAAGGAGATCCACGCTGCCAACCCGAACATCACGCCGCTGAAGGCATCCATCCTCGCATCTCTCAACATCGCGGACGAGTTGCACCGGATCAGGGACGCGCACGAAACCGCGGCGCGGAATATAGAGGAAAAGACAAACGCTCTGACGGGCCTTTTCGACTGAACTCGTCCTTCTGATCATCCCTTTTTTTCTCCCTGCTTCGTCCCCTGTCCTGAACCCTCAATTTTGATATATTACCGGTTTGGAATCAACAAACAGCAAACACACAGTTCACAGGAAATATCCATTAAAAACAAGAGGTTCAAAAAACCCTTACTTTGCCCTTGACATATACAATATGTTGTGGTTTAATTTCAAGGTCATACAATTTGTAGTTCTTTTCGTGGCATCGTACTTTGGGCGCGGATAGCAAAAAAAGGGCAAAAAAATAGATATAAAAGCCTCCGACGGACACTATTTTCGCTCAAATTACCGTTTATTTTTTTCGCAACATTTTTATGTATTCCTATATGGAGGGAACAATCATGAAGAGCACCTCACCAGCAGTCGGTCTCACCCCAAATGCCCTGAAGGTCCTGGAAAAACGTTATCTGAAAAAGGACGAAGAAGGCAAGGTAGTGGAAACGCCGGAGGACCTTTTCCGGAGGGTGGCAAAGACCATTGCGCGTGCGGATATGCTCTACGGAAAGGCAGAGGCTGACGTGATGCTCCTTGAAGAGGAATTCTATGCCATGATGACCTCCACCGAGTTCCTTCCGAACAGCCCAACGCTTATGAACGCCGGCAGAAAGCTCGGCCAGCTCTCTGCCTGTTTTGTGCTGCCGGTCGGCGACTCCATGGAGTCCATCTTCGATGCGGTCAAGCACACGGCAATTATCCACAAATCCGGCGGCGGCACGGGTTTCAGCTTCTCGAACCTCAGGCCGAGCGGGGACATTGTCGGTTCCACGAAAGGGGTCTCATCCGGCCCGGTATCATTCATGACCGTCTTCGATACGGCTACCGAAGCGGTCAAGCAGGGCGGGACCAGGAGAGGCGCCAATATGGGAATTCTCCGGGTAGACCATCCGGATATCCTCGGCTTCATTACGGCAAAGGATGACAACTCACGGTTCAACAACTTCAACATTTCCATCGCCATTACCGACCGATTCATGCAGGCGGTCAAGGATGATACAGACTACGAACTGGTGAACCCGAGGACGAAGAATGTGATAAGGTCGCTCAGAGCGCGTGAGGTCTTTGATCTTATCGTGAACCACGCGTGGAAGAACGGCGAACCGGGCATCGTTTTTATCGACCGGATCAACGCGTCCAACCCGACGCCGAAGATCGGCGAGATCGAGTCGACAAACCCCTGCGGCGAACAGCCGCTGCTTCCCTATGAGTCATGCAACCTCGGCTCGATCAACCTTTCGAAGTTCGTGACCGACAACAGCGTTGACTATCTGTCGCTCAGGAAGACCGTATGGAAGGCGGTGCACTTCCTCGACAATGTCATAGACGTCAACAAATATCCGATTCAGAAGATCGCTGAGATGACGCGGTCCAACCGGAAGATAGGCCTCGGCGTCATGGGCTGGGCCGATATGCTCATCATGATGGGCATACCGTACAACTCGGAACAGGCGATCTCCCTTGCAAGGGACGTGATGGGCTTTATCCAGAAGGAAGCAAAGAACGCATCCGCATCGCTCGCAGAGGACAGAGGCGTGTTCCCCAACCACCAGGAAAGCATCTATGACGGCAAGGTAAAGCTCAGGAACGCTACCGTGACCACGATTGCGCCCACCGGCACGCTTTCGATCCTCGCGAGCTGCTCATCAGGGGTAGAGCCCCTTTTCGCGGTCTCGTTCGTGCGGAACGTGATGGAAGGCACCAAGCTCCTCGAGATCAACCCCCACTTCGAAAAAGTGGCTAAAGAGCGCGGGTTCTGGTCCAGGGAACTGATGGAACGGATAGCTGAAAAGGGATCGCTCCATGATTTTGACGAGATACCCGAAGATGTAAAGGCCGTCTTCGCGACAGCGCATGACATCAACCCCATGGAACATGTTGCCATGCAGGCTGCGTTCCAGGACTTTGTCGACAACGCGGTCTCCAAGACCGTGAACTTCCCTTACAGCGCAACGCCCAGGGACGTCGAAGATGTCTACCTGCTTGCATATCAGCAGAACTGCAAGGGCGTGACCGTCTACCGCGACGGCTCGCGCGATGAACAGGTCCTGTCTACCGGCAAGACGGCCGCGAAAACCACTGCGCCTGAACCCACCCAGGCCAAGATCGTACCGCGAAAGCGGCCTGACGCCATTATCGGTGAGACACGCACCATGAACACGGGCTGCGGCACCATCTATGTGACCGTGAACGAGGACGAGCACGGCCACCTCTTTGAGCTCTTCACCCACATGGGCAAGGCAGGAGGATGCGCTTCGAGCCAGGCAGAGGCGATCGGCAGGCTGGTAAGCCTCGCTCTCCGCTCCAACATCGAGCCGGACGTGATCATCAAGCAGCTCAAGGGAATAACCTGCCATAACCAGACCTGGGCAAACGGCGGCAAGATCACCTCATGCTCTGATGCGATAGCAAAGGCCCTTGAGAAGTATATGGAAAAGGGGACCAAAGGCAACGGCAACGGCGGCAAGCACCACGGGGACAATGTATTCATCGGCGCATGCCCGGAATGCGGCGGCGCTGTCGAGCACGAAGGAGGCTGCGCAGTCTGCCACAGCTGCGGCTTCACCAAATGCGCCTAGGAAGAGGGCCATGCACCTCTCCGTGTTTGCAAGCATTGCGGTAATCGCAGGGAAGCTCATCGCAGGAAAGTCGGTCGCATCGTTATATGATTTCGCCCTGCCGGGCAACATCGACATCGACACACTGCCCAATGCCCCTCGACTAAAGGCATTTCATGTGGATTTCAGGGACTATACCCCGGGCGTTGCAACCGGCAGTTCCTACCAGTATATGATAGATGAATCCGGCCAGGTCCTTGACCTCACCATCAACGGCTCCTCCTTTATCGGGCACATCAAGGGAGGAGCCTCCTATTTTATCGGCAACGTCCGCGGAGACGCCATCTACATCTTTGACCACGCCTCATCCTCTGCCATAAACTTCCGCATATCCGGATGCATGATAGATTACGGGAACAAACTGAAGACCTGCCACGCCTGCTGGCCGGGGAAGTAAAGGTAAATGCGTCCCGGCGTTATATGTTGCAGCAAAGATCACATGCCAGATGAAAAAAAATACCTCCTCCCTGATGGCAAAGGGAATCAGACGTGCAATCCCTTATCGTTAAATAAAATTGAAGCAGCAGGGATGAAAGAACGCAGATGAACGCAGGTATACCGCTGAACGACCAGATCTACTGGGTCGGGGTGAACGACCGGCAGACAGCGCTCTTCGAGGAGCTCTGGCCGATACCGGACGGCATCGCCTACAACTCATACCTGATCCTCGATGACCAGGTGGCGATCGTCGACGGGGTGAAAGACATATCAATCGACCGGTATATCGGAAGGATCCGCAGCCTTCTTGGCGGCCGGCCGGTCTCATATCTTGTCATCAACCATATCGAACCCGACCACTCGGGTGCAATACGCGCGCTGTGCGAAGCTTTTCCGGGCATGAAGATCGTCGGCAACAAGAAGACGATGGACCTGCTCGAAGCGTTCTATGGCATCAGGGAAAACCTCCAGACCGTCAATGACGGCGATACCCTTGAACTCGGAAAGTGCAGGCTCCAGTTCCATATCACGCCAATGGTCCACTGGCCCGAAACGATGATGACATACGAGTCCTCGCACAAGATACTTTTTTCCGGGGATGTGTTCGGCGGCTTTTCCGCTATCGAAGAAGGCATCTTCGACGATGAGAGCGGCGATATCCGCAGACATGAAGATGAGATGCTCAGATATTTCGTGAACGTCATCGGCAAGTACAGCGTAATGGTCCAGAAGGCCCTCGCGAAGATCCGGCATCTGGATATACGGATGCTGGCGTCTACGCATGGTCTTGTCTGGCGCTCACGGCCGGACCGTGCCATTGAACTTTATGACCGCTGGAGCAGATACGAGGCGGAGCAGGGAGCGGTGATCGTCTATGCCTCCATGTACGGGAACACGGAAAAGATTATGGAGACGATTGCCAACTCTCTTGCCGACGCCCGGGTCGGGATAATAAAGGTCCATAACGTGTCACGGGTCCATGCTTCGTACATTCTGTCCGATATCTGGCGCTATCGCGCGGTCATCCTCGGGAGTCCGACCTATAACACCGGGCTCTTCCCGCTCATGGATCATCTCGTCCGTTTGCTGGAGAACAAGATGCTCCGGAACCGGATCGCGGGCCTCTTCGGTTCCTACGGATGGAGCGGGGGGGCAGTGAAGGAAATGACCGGGTTTGTGAGCAGGATGGAGTGGGACCTGACAGATCCCGTGATCGAGGTCAAATGTTCAGCGACCGACGAAGATCTGAATAAATGCTCGCTTTTGGGCTCGAACATTGCTCAAAGGTTGCGGGAATGAACGTGCTCGACCGACTTGAAAGAAGGTTCGGCCGATATGCCGTCAGGCAGCTGATCAGCTATATTGTAGGCATCAATGCGCTGGTCTATATGCTGCGGTACGGAATGCCGGAGAGCGATGCAATAAGCAAACTGTGGCTTGACCCGCGCCTGATTCTGCAGGGTGAGCTGTGGCGGCTGATCACCTGGATATTCATTCCGCCATCCGCTTCGCTTATCTGGATCTTCTTTATCCTTTACTTCTATTACATGATCGGTATCGGGCTTGAGCACGAATGGGGCAGTTTCCGGTTCAATGTCTATTATCTGACCGGAATGGCAGCCACGGTCCTCGCGGCATTCATCGTGGGTGAAGGCTCCACGGCGATCTACCTGAACCTTTCGCTTTTCCTCGCCTTTGCTGCGATCTATCCTGACTTTGAGATACTGCTCTTCTTCATCCTGCCGGTGAAGGTCAAGTATCTTGCATGGGTGAACTGGGCCTTTATTGTCTTTACTGTCCTGACGGCTCCTCTGGCAGGCAAGGCTGCAGCCCTGGTATCTGTCGCGAATTATTTTCTCTTCTTTGGCCGGGACGTCATCAGGGACACGAAGAACCGGGGGGCAACGCTCCATAGAAGAAGCGCCTTTACCCTGAAACGGGAAAAAGGCGCCCGCGGCAGGGGCACGATGCACAAGTGCACGGTCTGCAGCATTACCGAGGACGATGCCCCGGTGATGGAGTTTCGGTACTGCAGCACTTGTGATGGCCATTACGAATACTGCATGAAGCATCTCAGGGAACATGAACACATAAAAGAAGACAAAGGGCAACGGGAAAAAGGCTAAGAGCACGGAAACAATAAAGCGGAGACGTCCGATGCGACCGTGGGATTACTGGATCAGGGAATGAACAGGGATACGCAGACACGAATAGGCTGGATCATAGTTGCGCTCATCATCATATGGACAGGCCTGCGCAACCTTATAACAGGCAAGATTTATGGTAAGGTTGTCACCGGCACAACCCGTCCCATCGAGGGATGGTTCGTGCACTTCCTCGGCCTTGTGCTGTTCATTGCCGGAGTTTGCGTGCTCATCAGTCTGGTCAGAAGGCGATAGTCGGGGGAAACGAGCTGACCATACAAATATCGGCAGGAGACCGGCAAGGGAGATACGGAATGGCCGAGGCATGGGGGCAAGAGTGAAAATGCGGAAGCACACACAATAACAGTAAGGACGGGACAACATGAACTATAAGCACTTTATTAATTCTAAATGCGAATTTCTGCCGTGCCATAAGCTCGACGACTGGAAGTCATGCCTTTTCTGCTACTGCCCGCTCTTCCTCCTGTCCTGCCCCGGCGACTTCAGCGTTCTCCCTACAGGCTTTAAGGACTGTTCCCGGTGTGTCATCCCCCATACGGAGGACGGATGGGACGTCATCCAGGAGGAACTTCAGAGACAGTTGTACCATCAGGGCAGCCAGCCGAAACTCCCCTACTGACAAGGACAGCCCGCCTCCGGCAATGGAAAGGTATTGATTCAGGCATGCCGTTGCACTATAATGTGAGCAGGATTCACCTATTATCCGAAAAGGAGGGTTTATCATGAAAAGGATCACGGTAGTTGTTCTGACAATAGCGCTTCTTGCTGGTTCGTTCCCGGCATTCGCAGGCACAGAGAGTGACCGGGCGATTGTCGGCGATACGCTCTTCGCCCGTCCCGTTGGTGTCGTCTCGGTAGTAGCGGGAGCAGCCTTTTGGGTGCTCTCCCTGCCATTTGCCGTTCTGGGCGGCAATATAAATGAGACAACCCAGACGCTGATTTCGAACCCTATCAGCTATACGTTCGGAAGGCCTGTCGGAGATTTTGACTATCAACCGTCTGTCAGCAGGATGGAGGATCAGAAGTAGCACTTCCTTCGGACAGGGACAGCCTCTGATACGGGGCGGATGAAAAGGTACAGTTTCCGGGCTGTGTTTGCCGTTGTCAGACACAGCCTTTATTATGAACCATATGGACAGATCCAGGATCCTTCTTACAGAGCATAACAGAGAAGATCAGATCGTAGCCCGCCGGATATTGGAAAAGGCGGGATATGCGGTAGATATTGCCGAAAACGGCCGGCAGGCAGTCGACATGGCCAGCACCATCCCCTATGATCTGCTCCTCATGGATATCGAGTTGCCGGAGCTGGATGGACTGGCGGCTGCAATCCAGATCAGACAATCCCTTCATGGCAAGGATGTCCCGATCATAGCGCTTACCGCACTTACCGGAGAGGCCCTGGTCAGCCAATGCCTTTCAGCAGGCATGAATGAGGTCCTCCATAAACCCCCGGATGAACAGGCACTTGCTGCATGCATTGACAGATGGGTAAACAGTCTGCCGACAGTGCTCATTGTTGATGACAGGGAAGATAGCAGACAGCTCCTGGAGTATTTCCTGAAAGACGCGCCCTGGCGTGTTGTTTTTGCGAAAAACGGCGTCGAAGCTATCGCTGTTTTCAAAAGAGAGGATCGCATCTCTCTCATATTGATGGACATGGAAATGCCGGTAATGGACGGGTATACCGCGGCACGGACCATTGCATCCCTTATGGGGCAGAATACGCTACCGATCATCGCGATGACGGCACATGAAGGAGAGGCTGAGATGGCAAAGTGCCGGAAAGCCGGCTGTACCGGGCATATCGGCAAACCGATCACACGGGAAGGGCTTCTGCATGCTCTCTCAGCGCTTTTGCCGACCTCCGCATCAGTACCGGGGCATGCACCACGCGGACCAGCGGAACGCCCGGTGGTCCATATCGATCCGGACCTCTCGGAACTCGTACCTCGGTTCCTCGACAACCGCAGAAAAGATGCGGCTGAGATCGTTCGTCTCCTTGCGGGGAACGACCTCGATGCAATTCGTATCATCGGCCACAGCATGGCGGGGAGCTCCGGTGGATATGGGTTCCCGGAGATAGGAACCATGGGCAAGGCCATTGAGAATGCGGCGCTGAGCACCGATCACGCGAAGATCAAAGGACTTGCGGAACAGTTGTCAGCGTATCTTTCCCGGGTAATTGTTGTCGCGGGAAAAGGATAAGCCCCTGTTACGTGATCAGTGACGTGATCTTTAGGAGCAGGTCATTCTTCGAAAAAGGCTTGGTCATAAAGGCGTCCGGCTTGAACTCAGCCACTTCAAATTTATATTTCTGGGCGGTATAGACACTTGACATCAGGATGATCTTCGGCTTTTTGGCGATACCGGGATCGTCCTTTATCTTCTGGCACAGTTCAAACCCGTGGATGCCCGGGATCAATCCGTCTATGATCGCCAGCTCAGGCTGCATATCGCGGACGACCTCATAGGCCTCATCTCCCCTCCTGCTGGTAATGATCTCGTGCCCCGTGTCCTTCAGAAAATGCTGGATAAGGGCAAGGGTATCACTGTCATCCTCAACGACGAGGATCTTTATATTCTTTTTCAATGCGGTCATCCCTGGGACCCGTAATGAAAGATTATAGCGCTTTGGCGGGAAAAAACAAAGCGCATCCGGCCTGTCCGGGGTCACTCAAAACAGTCCATACTGCGCATCTTGTGGATCTCGGTCTTCTTCCTGTCACACCAGACGTTGCCGGGCTGCAGCGCTCCTCCTGACGGAAGGGTTATCTTTGCCCGTTTGCAGTCAGCGCAGTGTCTTACCTTTATCCCCGGCAGGGGTGTGAAGCAGTCCATCTGGCGGTGCTTTGCCATCTGGAGCTTTCTCTTGCCGCACCAGACGGTCCCGGGAGAAGGCTTTTCGCCGCCAGGTTTTCTGTCGTATCCGTATTTGCATGAAGCACATACCGTATTCATCGCATCTTTAAGTATAAGAAAATGGTCCTCATATTGTATAGCATCGCCGGGATACCCATTCACCGTCTGCCGCCTTACGTTCGTCATGGTATCTGCTATAATCTGACGTAACATGACACCTGATCCTGGCGACATGTCAGCCCTCACGGGACTGAGCGGGACTGAAGCCGCTGAGCGACTGCAGAGGGACGGCTGCAATGAGCTCCCTGCAGGCCGCAAGAGGTCTGTATTGTCCATCGCTGCCGAGATAGCGCGCGAGCCAATGTTCCTGCTGCTGGTGACCTGCGGCATGATATATCTGGTCCTTGGCGATGTCAGGGAAGCGATCATGCTGCTCGGCTTCGTCGTTGTCGTCATGTTTATCACGTTCTTCCAGGAGCAGCGGTCAGAGCGGGCGCTCGAAGCTCTCCGCGACCTTTCGAGTCCCCGCGCACTCGTCATCAGGGACGGGATACAGAAGAGGATACCGGGCCGCGATGTTGTGTCCGAAGATATCCTCGTGCTTGCGGAAGGTGACCGCGTGCCTGCGGATGCCGCGCTCGTATCCTGCATGAACCTTTCGGTCGATGAATCGGTTCTTACGGGAGAATCTGTGCCGGTCCGCAAGACATCATGCAGCGGCGATAAGGAAATGCCGCGTCCCGGGGGCGATAATACACCGTTCGTCTATTCCGGAACCCTCGTCGTTCATGGTCAGGGCATTGCTGTCGTGCGCGCGACCGGCATACGGACCGAGATCGGCAGAATAGGGACGTCGCTCCAGTCGCTTGAGCCGGAGGAGACGCTTCTTCAAAAGGAGACACGAAGGCTCGTACAAAGACTTGCCATAGCCGGACTTTCAATATGTGTGCTCGTGGTGGTCATCTACGGCCTCACCAGAGGCAACTGGCTGAACGGGCTTCTTGCCGGCATCACCCTCGCCATGGCCACCCTGCCGGAGGAATTCCCGGTCGTGCTCACCATATTCCTGGCGATCGGTGCGTGGAGGATATCGAAGAAACAGGTTCTCACCCGTCGTGTGCCGGCCGTCGAGACGCTCGGGGCCTGCACTGTGCTCTGCGTGGACAAGACCGGCACGCTCACCATGAATGCCATGTCCGTAAAGAAGATCTTCGCAGGGGAACACTTCTATGACCTCGGTTCAATACCCGGGAGCTCCCCGGAGCATGCGTGCAGTACCTTTCCCGAAGATTTTCATGAGCTCCTGGAGTTCGGCATCCTCGCGAGCAAAAGGGACCCCTTCGATCCCATGGAAAAAGCGCTCAGACAGTTAGGGATCCAAACGCTCGTGAACACAGAGCACCTTCATGATGACTGGACCCTTGTCCAGGAATACCCGCTTTCCGAACGGCTGCTCGCGCTCTCACATGTATGGAAATCACCGGACGGCAGGGACTTTGTGATCGCCTGCAAAGGGGCGCCGGAGGCAATCGGGGACCTCTGCCATTTCAGTGCGAAGCAGAGTCATGAGCTCGGGGAAAGGATCAATGTCCTGGCCGGTGAAGGACTTCGGGTCATCGGTGTTGCAAAAGCAGCATTCACCCTTTCTTCTCTGCCGGGCGAACAGCATGATTTAGATTTCAGGTTCCTTGGCCTTATCGGTCTGGCAGACCCGGTAAGGCCTCTTGTCCGGGAAGCGATACAGGAATGCCGCGATGCCGGCATACGGGTCGTGATGATCACCGGCGATTATCCCGGTACCGCAGTCAACGTTGCCCGACAGATAGACCTGCCCTCCGGAGACGCGATCATCACCGGGCAGGAACTCGATGCCATGGACGATGCTGAACTGAAAACCCGCATCACCGCAGTGAACATATTCGCCCGGGTCGTACCTGAACAGAAGCTCCGCATTGTGAACGCCCTGAAAGCGTCAGGGGAGATCGTTGCCATGACCGGCGACGGCGTCAATGACGCGCCTGCGCTGAAGTCGGCCCATATCGGCATTGCCATGGGCGGCAGGGGAACGGACGTCGCCCGCGAGGCGGCATCCCTGGTGCTGCTTGACGATAACTTCACTTCCATTGTCGCGGCAGTACGGATGGGGAGAAGGATATTCGACAACATACGGAAGGCCATGGCCTACATCTTCGCCGTTCACGTCCCCATCATCGGCCTTTCCCTGCTCCCGGTGCTTTTCGGCTGGCCGCTGATCCTTCTTCCTGTACATATTGTCTTTCTGGAACTGATCATCGATCCTGCCTGCTCCATCATCTTTGAGGCGGAACAGGAAGAGCGCGATACCATGACACGGAAACCGCGGGATCCCGGGGAACCACTATTCAGCATGAAGGCCATAGGTCTGAGCGTACTGCAGGGCCTGAGCGTACTTGCCATTGTTCTGTCGGTGTTCGCCATATCAATGAAACGCGGCCAGGGTGAACTCGATGCACGGGCCCTGACCGTGACAACGCTCATCATGGCCAACCTGGGCCTCATCTTCGTGAACCGTTCATGGTCAAGAACATTCTTTTCAACACTTTCAACCCCTAACCCGGCACTCTGGTGGGTAGCGGCAGGGACGGCAGCAGGCCTCTTTCTTATTCTATACGTTCCTTTTCTCAGGGACCTCTTTCATTTCGCGTTCCTTCACCCGATCGATATCTTCATTTGCCTCGCCGGAGGGGTCCTGAGCATTCTCTGGTTCGAGATCGTGAAGATCAGCAATGTGAGGCTCCCGCAGCATCTGCGATAGCGTATGGAAAGAATTTACAGAGTTTATTTCAGGAACTGTTGTTGGGACCGGATTCTCCTGAAGAAGAGGGGGACTTTCGATGCAGCGACATGCCGTGTTCAAGGCATGAAGCAAAGGGACCAAGAGAAGAACATACGTGATGAAAACGAGGCAATTGAGCGGATAAAGCGGACGCGCGGGACCGGAACTATATGATCGCCAGGCCTGCCCTGAACTGACTGTTCTGTTCCGAGGCCCATTTGACGAGGCCTATATGCAGATAACCCTGCTGGTGTTTATCATACCATTCCAGAACATGACCGGGCTGAAGCGGAAAAGCAGTAACAACACCTATTCCGCCTTCGGACATATCGACCACTTTCCCCTCTGACCTGACCCGTTTGAACTCCGATACCTCCATGTGCAGAACCGTAAAATCGACCGGTTCGTCACACGGGACTCGCTTAAACCTTCTTTTTTCCTTATATTGCTCCATACATTTCCCCCAGCTTCCTCCATCATAAAAAAAGCCCGGTCTCCGAAGAGAACCGGGCTTATTTCCATAATCCTCAATTACTTCGGCAGCCCCGCTGTCCGTCTTTCGCTTAGGACCGGTTGCTTTGCGCCCTGTCTTTTCAAACAGGTTGCCCTTATCGATAATATCTTATATATAATCTACGCTGATACAGCAAAAAAATCAACACCACATGCATACCCTGAACTGTCTTTCTCCCATGCCTCTTTTTGCCGGCTAAAAAAATAAGGGAGCAACGGACCAGCTGCTCCCTTATTAAACAACTCAAATGCAATCAGTTAACGGCCATTCCGCCTTTCCTGCCCAGGAGGCTCGGGCATTCCTTCTTCCCTGAGGTCCTCCTTCCCCGGCTCCCGCACCTTTTTGTTCTTCTCCTGCTGTTTCTGCTCTGACGGCAGCGGTTTGTCCTGCTGCATCTCTTTTTTCTGCTTCTGCGGCGCAGGTTCGGCAGCGCGCTCGCGGCGCTGTTCCTCCTTCATCTGCTTCTGCTCCGGCCTTCCGGCATCAGGAGGTCTTGTTTCCCTGCTCCGCTGACGCTCCATCTCCTTCTGTTCTGACGGCAGCGGTCTGCCGGGTTTCATATCCTGTTTACGCTCGGCAGGCCCGCCCTTTCTTTCCTCCTGCCGCTGTTTTTCGGGCTGCATTTTCTGCCTGTCCTCTTCCCTGAACCGCTTTCTCTGTTGTGGTGTATCAAGAGTCTTCACTTTCAGCCGCTTCTCAGGTTCATTCGGCGAAAAGACCGATCTGTCCCTCTCCCTGACAACGGGACGCTGCTTCCTGAGTTCCTGTACCTTGACTTCCCGTATCCGTTGGGGCGGCTCTTTGGTTCGCGGGATCTCTCTGACAACCGGCATCCTGGTCTCTCTTTCGGGTTTGATGTCCGGCCTGCCGATATGCACCTTTTCCTGCAGGAAAGGGTTCCTGTCCATCTTGTAATCAACGCGTTTCCCTTTGACAAACGTGTCATGGTGGACCACGGTAACTCCGTTATTTACATACACATTCTTATAGACGTTCTTTACGACTACCTGGTTCACATTCACATTCGTGATATTAACGCTGTTCGGGCCATAATTGCCGTGCCCATAATAGGTCTCGCCCGGTGCCAGCGGAACCCATGCAACATAGGTCGGCGTTGATACCCATCCGACAAATCCGGGGCCCCAGTATACAGCACCCCTGACCGGCGGCACCCAGAACCATCCGATGGAAGCAACAAACGACCATCTGCCGTAATGATAGGGGGCCCATCCCCAGGGTTCATAGCCTACCCATACATAATCGTTGCCAACCCAGCACCACCTGCCGTTCCTGTACGGTGACCACCCGGCAGAGACGCTCACCGTCGGTGTCCAGACATATCCATACCCGGGAGCATTTACCCACCGGCCATTATCTTCAAAATCGCCGGCATAGGCATCCAGCTCATTCGGAAGGTACTGGGTAGAAGTGTATCGTCTCTCCCCAAACCTTCTGTCCCTGTCCATGTTCCAGCGCTCCCAGTCGTCCTGACCACCCAGAGGAGCAATATCAGCATAATCGTCGCTCAGCGACAGCGTCTTGCCTGCGTTCACGGTAGTCCTGCCGCTTCTGGATTCGACGTCGACGGAACCCCGGTATACGGAAACATCCGTAATGCCGCTATTCGAAACGTCCACGCCAAAAGCAGCGCGGTCATATGCCCTGACAGATGCCAGAGGACCGTCGACCTGGATCATCCGCTCGCGTCCTGCCATGCAGTTTACGTACGCACTGCCTTCTGACACATAAAACTGGGCTGAATCCCTATCGAGGTTAAGGATTTCGAGTGATGACATCTCGTCCAGCCTCACCTGTGACCCGCTGGACAACTGCACCTCTGCCCTGCCGCGGTCAGGGACCCAGATGCGGTCTCCCTCCCGGAGCGGCATATTAATGGAACCCGGGATCCATTCGGACGAATCCTCCGGTTTGATCTGCACATCTCCGTCCATGAGGCTGAGACGCGCATTGCCGAGCCCCTCTGCCTGCGCAAGGATAGGTAATATGAGTACGATGAGTGCCATACCAATGGTTCTTACTATTTTCATGACCGTTTCCTCCTTTTTCTCCTCTTGCCGATTAAACCTTTTTGTTCCCTGTCAGCTTCTTGCAGTCCGTGAACATCATATGTCCCTGTTATCATTTAAGCACATTTCACCATCACATTATGAAAGCTTTATGAATTTCATAATTCTTCATGATTACGGTATCTTCCAGTCAGGATGGGGCTTTATTTTTTGATATTCCATACCAAATAAATGCGTTGCTGAACATATTGGCAGATATTCAGCAAGGTAAGGATAAGAATTGTGATATCAATAACACACAATAACTGTGCAATTAAGGTATTATTAAAAAATTTCATTGGAGGTCGTTGAATGAGAAAGTATCTTTTTTCGCTTTTTTTCCTCCTGCTGCCCGCTCTGTGCTTTGGTCTTACTGTTGACACCCCGACAGTGGGAGAGCTTATCCCTGCAGGCAGTGTATATACGAGTATCCAGTGGACCCCTGCAGTCGGCTCAACAAAATTCAATATCTACGCGAGCTATGATAATGGTTTGACCTGGAGCACCCCTTTGAACACGACCGGCAAGGTCCCGGGCACGACCTTTGACTGGACTATTCCTTTAATGACCAAGAATAAAACCAAATGCAAGATCAAGGTCATCGGCTATAACGACGCCGGCACAAAACTTGAGGCCGGATATTCGTCAGCATTTACGATCGACGTTCTGAACGTGACATATCCCAATGTCCTGACCGATGTCCTTGACGCCGGGCATATCCAGAACGTTACCTGGGGCACCGCCACCCTCTCCACCGTAACGAATGCAAAGCTCTTGTACACCGTCGACGGCGGTCTCACCTGGCTGCCGATCGCAGCGATCGCCGGCAATCCCGGTGTCTATGCCTGGACGGTCCCCCAGTTCGGTTCTGATCAGAATGCTAACCTCATGGTAGTCCTGATGAACGGAACTGCGAAAGTCGCATCCGACATCAGCGGCACTTTTGTTATCGAAGCGTCGCTGAAGGGCAATGCAAACGCCAGCGGATCATTCTCCATGCCCTACATGGATTATGATTACTACACCCTGCCGGGCATTGCGGGTACCCACATCTTTGATGTGACCATGAACGGTGCAGGTCTGTTCGATCACACAACATATGCATCGAGTCTGAACCCGCCGCCATCGTCTGCGGCCAATGTGCCTTACACCGTTTATCCTGACGGCCAGATCGTTGCCGGAAACGCAAGGGGGATCATCTCGAGCGATGACAGCATGATCCTCCTGGCGGAACTGGGAAAAGGAAAGCTCCTGGGCTCAGGCCTGGCGATCAAGACGGCATCCGGGCTTTCCAATGCAGTCCTGGACGGGACATACTTCATCGGCCAGATCGGGATGAATCTCGCAGGCGGAAGCTGGGGGAGCAGATTTACGGCAACGTTTTACGGAGACGGCAACGCCAATCTTCACTGCGATGACATGACCGGCGGGTGCGCCTTTACCGATCTGGCGATCACGTACACTGTCGATGCCCTGACAGGCCGGGTCTCGGACAGTCTCGGTCAGCAGGGAATGGTGACCGCCGACGGCAAGGTTTTCACCCTTGTGGATTTCAATGCTGCAGATAATATGATCTCCCGCCTCGTGGGAATGAAAAAATCATCAGGCGGACTTTCGGATGCAACCGCAGCGGGCAAATTCATTGCCGCCACGTTTGGCGTATCAGACACGCATGGTCCCTGGACCGATATCTTCCAGCTGAAGCTCAACGGAAAAGGCGGGGGCAGCGCCACCG
>VEOY01000152.1 GCA_012026685.1 Nitrospirota bacterium | reverse complement strand
CGCCTGTTCCTGACCTTATGCCTGTTCTGATCTTCGGCCTGCTCAGTCTTCATACATTCATTATACAATGCAACCCCTGTATGACCCAGCCGTATTATCGTTTCAGCCGTGTTCAGAATTGAAACACTTTGCCGCAGGGGCCTTATCAATTTTTCCTTCTATATCAATAAGTTATCCGTTGGCACAAAGATTGGTATATAGGGGGTGATTCCAACAGGAGGTTAAGCAGATGACGGACAAAATATTGTTTGTGACAAAAGGAGGCGACCATTGTGATGAGGGTTTTTCGTACGTGCTTGAACTTGCAAAGACCCTCAATGCAAGTGTGGAGGCTCTGATCATGCGGCCTGCACATCTGTCAGACGATTTTGAGGACCTCATGGCCGCAGCGACCTTTGCAGAGGCCGGAGATCTGAAGACCATGAAGGAGATCATGGAGTGCGAACAGAGAACCTGCAGGGAAAAGCTCGAGAAAAGGATCAGGGCATTATCAGACAAAGCGCAGGAGGTTTCTGTGGATATGCTCTGCCATGCCGCTGATGGCGACGTGGCAGCAGCGATAAAGGCCATCCTGAAGGAAAAACCGAATATCGATATGGTGCTCTTAAGTCCTTCGCTGTCGGAAAAAAAGAACTCGCTCAATGTAAAGAATCTTCTGAAACACATTTCAAAACCCATTGTACATATCTCCAGGCCCGCCACGGCTGAGATATAGACCAGAAAGGAGAAAACGATGAAAAAGACACTTCTCACAAAGTTCGACAGGCTCATGGCTGCAGTAACGTTCGCTGAGGAAGGTGAATTCGAAACGGCCCGTGAATTTCTGCGTGAGGGCGACCGCAGCGAAGAACGCCCCGCAAAGAGACCCGAGATGTCCAGAAAACAGACAGCAAGAAAATCCCACTAATACATTTACAAGGAGGAGCATAATGTCAGCACAGGAAGAAAAAAAGAAAAAGAAGCCTATCGGACCACTGATCGTGATGGGGGCAGCGTCACTCGCATTGTATGTTGCGCTGCTCATGAATCAGGACATCGTCAACAACAACTTTGCACAGGGGGGGCTTTATGCGTTCCTTCCCATCCTGACCGCATTCATCTTCTCATTCGTGCATGGTAATTTTACCGGTCATTTCTGGTCGGCCATGGGCGTCGAGGCTTCCAAAAAGAAAAAGGAGGTAAAGTAACATGCACGATGTGGCTGCGCAGGTATCCAATTTCATAAATCTTGATGTCGCGAATATCACCTATCTTTTTCTCGTAGGCTTTGTCGGCGGTCTCGTCAGCGGCTTTATCGGCTCCGGAGGGGCTTTTGTCCTGACACCGGGAATGATGAGCCTGGGCGTACCGGGACTGGTGGCGGTCGCCAGCAATATGTGCCACAAGTTTCCCAAGGCACTCGTGGGAGCTCTCAAACGCGCAAAATACGGCCAGGTAGACGTAAAGCTCGGCATTGTCCTCGGCATTTCGGCTGAAGCCGGCGTTCTCTATGGCGCTCACATACAGGAAAACATCAAGAAGACATTCGGCGATGCCGGATCGAACCTGTACGTCAGCGTCGCATTCGTCGTGATCCTCGCTGTTGTCGGCATTTTTGTGCTCATGGATGCATGGAAAACGTACAAATCAGGGACCACCAATGAAGAGGAGAAGGTCACGAAACTGGCGCGTTGGGTCCAGTCCATACATATCCCGGGAACCATGGTCTATTTCAAGAGCCTGAATGCGCGAATCTCGGTGCTCTTCACCATACCGCTCGGTTTCGCTACCGGCATGCTCGCCGCAACGATAGCGGTGGGAGGTTTTATCGGCGTGCCGTCCATGATCTACGTGCTGGGCGCTCCAAGCCTCATGGCTTCCGCGACCGAACTGGTCATAGCCTTCGTCATGGGTCTGGGCGGGTCGTTCAAATATGCGCTTCATGGCATGGTCGACATCAGGCTGGCGATGATCATACTGGGCGGCTCCCTCTTCGGCATTCAACTGGGTGCGATAGGGACAACCTATGTCAAGCCGTTCATGATCAAAGTTGTTATGGGCATTATTATGGTTATCGTGCTGTTCAGCCGTGCGTTAATGGTACCCGTATATCTCTCACAGCTCGGCGTCATCGAGCAGCTTGCTGACGGTACGGTAAAGATGCTCAAATCCACCAGCTTCGCCATCATGATCTTCGCTCTCGCATTGGGCGCATTCATTGTTCTCCGCGCCATGTGGCAGGGACGTCGTGAAGAGAAGCTTGCGCAGCAGGAGTCACTTGCCCAGTCGAAAGCATAGTCGTGGGTAAATACCGCAAGATCCTGGTGGCAGTCGACGGATCCTTGCCGAGCATGCATGCGCTCAGGCAGTCCTTTGCTCTCGCCGTGAACGAAAAGTGCTGGATGACGGCGGTGTCCGTCATCCCGCCGTATCTCGGCGATCTCGAGACAACCGGGGTCGGCAATGTCATGGCCTCCCTGAGGAAACCTTGCGAAGATGCCCTCACGGAGGCTGCCCGCCTCGCGGCCGAAACACGGATCATGATGCGCACGGTCTGCGAGGAAGGGGAAGCGCATGAGCGGATCGTCGATCTGTCCGACAGCGAAAACTTCGACCTTATCGTCACGGGCAGGCGAGGACACGGCAGTCTGGAACGGGCACTGGTAGGGAGCGTCGCTGCGAGGGTTATCGGATATGCGCATAAGGACGTTCTTGTCGTACCGATGAATGCCGAGGTTGGATGGGATAAGATCCTGCTGGCGACCGACGGTTCAAAATTCAGCGAGACAGCGGCGGAAAAGGCGATCGACTTTGCCAGGTCATACGGCGGCGAACTGCTCATCACGTCGGTTGTGGATGTCCCTGCAGAGTTCTATGGCGACGCGCCGGATGTCTGGGACAAGCTCGTCGATAAGGCAAAGACCTTCGTTGCAGCGGCAAAGGAAAAGGCTGAATCTGCCGGCGTCAGGGCCAGGACCTTTGTCAAGGAGGGGGAAACCTGGAGGATGATCATTGACCTTGCTGCTGAACAGAAGGTCAGGACGATCGTCCTCGGAGCTCACGGGAAAACCGGATTAAAAAGACTTCTTATGGGCAGTGTTACCGAAAAGGTCATCGG
>VEOY01000150.1 GCA_012026685.1 Nitrospirota bacterium | reverse complement strand
CCGTCCCGGCTGTGGGCGCGCCGGGCAAAGATATCGAGAATGAGCTGCGACCGGTCGATGACCTTCAGCTCTGTCATCTCGCCGATCGCCTTGATCTGTGAAGGCGACAGGTCCTGGTCGAAGATAAGGAGTGTCGCCCCCTTGTTCATGGCATTGATGACAAGCTCTTTGATCTTCCCTTCCCCCATGAGATATCTCGGGTTGATCTCCTTTGGCCGCTGGATCACCGCGTCGAGCACCATGACATCACTCGATACCGCAAGCTCCCGGAGTTCCTCCATGGAATCTTCCTGCTCATTCCTCGCCTTTTTTGAGACCCCGACGAGGATCGCCCGCTCTTTCATTGCCCCTGCCTCACGCTTCCCGGCAGTGGCGCTCACATCAAGTACGCGCGCCTTCTCGGCCTCTTCCTCGAACGAACGCACAAAGGCATCAAAGTCGAAGCCATGCTCATGCACCTCCGCAGGGGAAAGTACGCTGTACGGTTTTTTGCCGCCCTGCGGGTCAAGATGAGCTATATACAGCCTGTCGGGTTGTCCGTCCTTGACGCCGACCGCGGCTATCGCATCGAACCGCAAAAGCGAGAGGTCGGTCAGGTCGTCCTGGTTCAGCGGCTCATTGTTCAGGTGTGTATGGATAAAACGGAGTCCCCGCAGCGATCTGCGCCCAAGAGGGAAATCGTCGAGCCCCGGCAGAAAAATACCCTTTGCGTCGCCCACGATAACATGGCTGACAGCGCCCTTCCTGGTGACAAGCACTCCGATCTGCCGGTTGAGGTCAGCGGACATCCCGGCAAGGTATCTGGCCAGTTCACCCGTGATAAGTTCCCCGTGCATGCGCCTGCGGTATATCCGTTCAAGCGCATGGACCTGTCCGCCTTTCAGTCCTGAGAGATTTCCATAGAGTTGCGGGATGCCGGCCTCCTCGAATAAAACGTTAATAAAGGGCTGTTTCCTGTATCATTGTAGCATACCGTCGAACCGGGTTAATGAAAGGGGATGACCATGAAGATGATTGCGCATCACACGATCAGGGGAAAAACCCTCCGCTTGGTCCAGGGTGACCTTACCCATCGGGAAGTTGACGCCATAGTCAACGCGGCCAATTCCCATCTGAAGCACGGCGGAGGCGTCGCAGGAGCCATCGTGCGCAAGGGAGGACGCGCCATCCAGGATGAAAGCGACAGGATCGGCTTCGTGCCGGTAGGCCATGCCGCGATCACCGGCGCGGGCAGACTGCCGGCGAAGTTCGTGATCCACGCCGTCGGTCCGCGCATGGGTGAAGGGGATGAGGACGACAAGCTCCGGAGCGCAGTGACGAACAGCCTTCAGCTCGCTTCAGAAAAGGAGTTCAGCAGCATATCGTTTCCCGCGATCAGTTCCGGCATTTTCGGGTTCCCCAAGGACCGCTGTGCCATGATCCTTGTCGGTGAAGCATTGAACTTCCTCAAACACCATCCTGAAAGCAGCCTGACCGCCGTCGAATTCTGCATCTATGACGACGAGACCCTGGCGCATTTCAGGAAAGAGTTCGGAAAAATAACATAGATCATTTTTTCCTGCTGTACGCAGAACTGATCTTCTTGTAGAGCTCTTCCGGGGTGAAGACCACGCCGCCGGGACGGCCGTAAAACAGGACATCTGACTTACCGTTCACGGCAAGCCTGACATCTTCCACCATCTGCCCCGCGTTCATTTCGATCGTCATGAAGCGTCTGCCTTTTCCCGCACGGGCAGCGAGCTCTCTGGCCGGGAACGGAAAAAGGGTGATCGGTCTGAACAGGCCTATTTTCTTCCCTTCTTTCCGGAGTTCCTTGACCGCGGAGAGAGCGATCCTTGCGCCAATGCCGAATGCGACGACCATGAACCGGGCATCCCGCGTTTCATATTCGTCGAACATGACCTCATGCTTCTTCATAAGCTCATACTTCTTCTGGAGAAGAAGATTTCTCTGTTCAAGTTCTCCCGGCCCCATGCAGAGGGAGCGGATAACACGCGGTTTCCTCCCTTTCGCCCCGTTGAGAATCCAGTTCTTTGCCGGCAGTTTCGGCTTCCGGTATTTCGTCGGATGAAAGGGCTCCATCATCTGTCCTACCACGCCGTCTCCGAGTATCATGACGGGCGTCCGGTACTGGTCGGCCTTGTCGAATGCGCGGAGGGTAAGGTCCCACATTTCCTGAAGATTGAACGGCGAATAGACCAGACAGTGATAATCGCCGTGACCGCCTCCCTT
Organism: Nitrospirota bacterium; assembly: GCA_012026685.1. Classification (GTDB taxonomy): domain Bacteria; phylum Nitrospirota; class Thermodesulfovibrionia; order Thermodesulfovibrionales; family UBA6898; genus UBA6898. The sequence continues at coordinate 9,085 of VEOY01000150.1, read as the reverse complement.
GACTGCCTGAAAATAATCCGCCTGGCTTGCCGTGATGTTACCAAGCCCCGGACCGCCCCTCTGGATGTTCACGATCACTGCAGGGAGTTCCGCGCCTGCCAGAAAGGAGATGGCCTCCTGCTTCAGACTGATCCCCGGGCTGCTCGATGAGGTCATGGCGCGCGCACCGGCTGCCGCTGCGCCGTAAACCATATTGACCGCGGCCAGTTCGGATTCCGCCTGTATGAAAACGCCGTGCACATCGGGCATTCTCTTCGAAAGATATTCGGGGATCTCGTTCTGCGGGGTTATAGGATACCCTGCGTAGAAACGGCACCCCGCGTGCAGCGCTGCTTCTGCAAGCGCCTCATTCCCCTTCATCAATAATAATTTTTTCTTATTCATAATCTCTTTACCGGGACGCGTCAATCCGTGTCATTATACCACGATTCCCTTTCAGAGTTATTTCGTGATCTGCGTCCAGCCTCCCTCCTGTCCCGCTCATCCGCCGCGAAAGAGCACTCTCGGCAGGATTGCCCGGCAGCAAGGTCGTTCAGCTGCCGCACCGCGATGTCCGGCGCGCCGTTTGCGCCACGGCTGATTGACAAAGCTCCCGGTCATTATTTAACATTTTTCTTCACGATCGGAGGTCACGTTTTGCATTTCCAGGATCTTATACTCACATTGAACGCGTTCTGGGCCAAAAAAGGATGCGTCCTGCTCCAGCCGTATGATATCGAGGTGGGCGCGGGCACTTTTCACCCGGCAACGTTCCTCAGGGTCCTCGGGCCGGAGCCGTGGAAAACAGCTTACGTTGAACCCTCGCGGAGGCCGACCGACGGCAGGTATGGCGAAAACCCGAACAGGCTCCAGCACTATTATCAGTATCAGGTCATCATCAAGCCCTCTCCCGCGGACTGCCAGGGCCTCTACCTTGAAAGTCTGGAAGCGATCGGCGTTGACCCGACCAAGCACGACATCAGGTTCGTCGAGGACGACTGGGAATCTCCGACGCTCGGGGCATGGGGTCTCGGCTGGGAGGTCTGGCTCGACGGCATGGAAGTGACCCAGTTCACCTATTTCCAGCAGGTGGGAGGCATCGACCTCAGGCCGGTCTCGCTTGAGATCACCTACGGGCTCGAACGCATTGCCATGTACCTGCAGGGCGTCGACAATGTCTATCAGCTCAGATGGAATAAGGACCTGTATTACGGAGATATTCATCACATCACCGAGGTGGAGGGATCAAAATACAACTTTGACCATGCGAATGCGGAACTGCTCGCACGCCACTTCGAGGACTGCGAAAAAGAATCGATCCGCATGAACAAGCTCGGTCTGGTGACCCCCTCATATGAGTTCTGCCTCAAATGTTCTCACCTTTTCAACCTGCTCGATGCGCGCGGAGCCATCTCCGTGACGGAAAGGACCAAGTACATCGCCCGGGTGAGGAATCTTGCCAAACTGGCCGCAGAAGCCTATTACCGGCAGCGCGAGGAAATGGGGTTCCCCCTGCTGAGGAGCGAACGGTGAGCACAGGCAACGATATGCAGAACCCTGCAGTGCTTCTTGAGATCGGGACAGAAGAGATCCCGTCCCGTTTTCTGCCGGATGCCATCAGGGACCTCAGGGAACTGGCAGCCAGGACCTTTGCTGAATACCGGGTAGATCACGGGGAGATCTCGGTCTATGCCACGCCGCGAAGACTTGCGCTCATGGTCGCCGGCGTCGCTTCGGCACAGAAGGATATGGTCAAAGAAGTGTTCGGTCCGGCGAAAAAGGCCGCGTTCGACGATCAGGGGCAGCCGACAAAGGCTGCTGCAGGGTTTGCGGCTTCCCTCGGCATCCCGGTCTCCAGCCTGTCACTCAAGCTGAAGGGCAAGGGAGAGTACGTCGTTGCCGTCATTGAAGAAAAAGGAGCGGAGACGAATGCCGTGCTTCCCGGTATCCTGAAGAAGATCATCCTCTCCCTTCATTTTCCGAAGTCCATGCGCTGGGGCAGCGGCTCCATGACCTTTGTACGGCCCATAGCATGGATACTGGCCGTCTCCGGCCGCGAAAGGATCGATATCGAGATCGACGGCATGAAGAGCGGCAATCAGACACGGGGACACCGGTTCCTGTCGCCAGCATCATTCCAGATCAGAGACATCTCTTCGTACAAGAATTTCCTTGAGACGAATTTCGTGGTCCTCGATCAGGAAAAGCGCCGCGAGGTGATCCTGAAATCCATGGGCCAGCTTCTGCAGAACACCGGCATGGAAGTCATTGCTGATGACGGACTGCTGGAGACCGTGACCTTCCTGGTCGAATACCCGGTCCCCGTGCTCTGCAGTTTTGACAGGGAATACCTGAAACTTCCGAAGGAACTCCTCATCACGGTCATGAAGGACCACCAGAAATATTTTGCCGTCCAGGATGCCGCCGGAAACCTTTCCAACAGTTTCATTGTCATCAGCAACACCAAAGGCGAAAATGCCGAAACCGTCAGGGTGGGTGCGGAGCGCGTGATCAAAGCCAGGTTTGACGACGCGAAGTTCTACTACAGCGAGGACACGGCGAAACCCCTTGCTGAACGCGTCGGTCATCTTGCTGATGTCACATTCCACGATCAGCTCGGCAGTCTTCTTGAAAAGACCGACCGTATTTCGGCGATCGCGGAATATCTCGCGGAAAAGCTCCTGCCCGCTGCCAGGGAAAGGACCGTCAGGGCGTCGCGCCTCTTAAAGGCTGATCTGATAACAGGAGTGGTCAGGGAATTTCCCGAGTTGCAGGGGATCATGGGCAAGTACTATGCGCTGCATGACCGGGAGGACGGGGATATAGCGGATGCCCTTGAGGAGCAATATCTGCCGAAGAGCTTCGGTGACAGGCTCCCGAAGTCAGAGATGGGAGCAGTAACGAGCCTCGCGGACAAGATCGACAACGTCACAGCGTTCTTCAGCATCGGCCTCATCCCCACCGGCTCTGAGGACCCCTTTGCACTGAGACGTCAGGCGATGGGCGTTGTCTCGATCCTTCTGGACCGCGGATACGCGCTCAGCCTGAAGGAGATATTTGATTTTGCCCTGGGAAGCATGAAGCAGGTCAAAAACCCCGGGACCGTCATGGAAAATATCATGAACTTCATGGCCCAGAGGACCGAGTTCATTCTCTCTTCAGCGGGATACCAGCAGGAGATCATCCGTGCCGTCATCCACCTTGCGTTCAGCAATCCGCTCCAGGGCATCACAGCGAGGATGGACGCACTTGCCGCAGCGCAAAAGGAAACAGCCTTCCCCGATTTTCTTCTTGCCATAAAACGGGTGAACAATATTGTCCCGAAGACGCCAACGCCGCCCGTCCAGCCTTCCCTCTTCCTGCAGGACGAAGAGAAGGACCTCCATGCTGCCGCAGCTGCAGCGGGTGACGCTCTCGTGCCCGCGCTCGAACACCGTGACTTCGCTGCCGCATTGAAGGCGATCCTGCCGCTCACCTCCCCGATCAACAGTTTCTTTGACAGGGTGCTCGTCATGGACAAGAAAGAAGAGATCAGGACCAACCGGCTTTCCCTGCTGAAGGAAGTATGGGAAACTGTGGCACCGGTAGCGGATTTCTCGAAATTTCAGTCATAATACCCGCAAAATATTGACATTTCCCTGCCGATTCTATTATTTTATTTAACTCACATTTTCAGAAAGAAAGGTAAGAAGCAACAATGAAGACCCAGTTTGCAAAAAAAGGTGAGATCGAGCGGAAGTGGTATGTTGTTGATGCCAAGGACGCCGTCCTCGGCAGGCTCGCCACAAAGATTGCCACCCATCTCAGAGGCAAGAACAAGGCCGTGTTCACGCCGAACGTCGACACAGGCGATTTTATCATCGTCATCAATGCTGACAAGGTACGTCTGACCGGCAGGAAGCTGGATGAAAAGGTCTACTACCATCATAGCGGATACATAGGCGGCATAAAGGCGCAGACAGCCAAGACCATGATGGAAAAGACGCCGGAAAAGGTCATTGAAAAGGCTGTATGGGGCATGCTCCCGAAGAACACCCTCGGCAGGCAGATGCTGAAGAAGCTTAAAGTTTATAAGGGAGCCGAACATCCCCACAAGGCACAGGCCCCGGAAACATTACAGTAAAGGAGACGCAATGGCAGATATCAAATATCACGGGACAGGAAGAAGAAAGAACGCTGTTGCGCGGGTAATCCTCGGGCCGGGTAGCGGCAAGATCACGGTGAACAGCAAATCCCTTGACGACTATTTTCACCGCGAGACGCTCCGCATGATCATCAAGCAGCCGATCGAACTTGTCGGGGTGACCGGCAAGCATGACATAACGGTGAAGGTAGACGGCGGCGGACTTACCGGTCAGGCCGGAGCTATCAGACACGGGATTTCGAGGGCCCTCATCAGGATGGATGCTGACATGAAAGGCAAGCTGAAGAAGGAAGGATTCGTTACCAGGGATCCGAGAGAAAAGGAGCGGAAGAAATACGGTCTCGCCGGAGCAAGGAAACGCTTCCAGTTCTCCAAGAGATAATTTTCTCTTCCATCAACATACACAAAGGCCCCGGTCAGATCGGGGCCTTTTCTTTTGGCTGAAATTTTCAAATATCGTGAGGTAATATAGATGCAGATGAAAAAACCCGCTGCAAAAAAACTCTCGGTAGGCATCTGCGGAGCGAGCGGCTATACCGGCATGGAGCTCCTCAGGATCCTCGCGCTCCATCCTCATATCACGGTTACCGCGGTCACGTCGGAAAAGTCGGCGGGAAGGAAGGTCGGTGATGTATTCCCGTTCCTCTCTTCCTATGGGAGTCTCCGGTTTGAACCGATGGACAGGGAGAGGCTCCTCGGCAAGGCAGACCTGTTCTTTCTTGCCCTGCCCCACGGCGCGTCACAGGAAGCAGTTCATTACTTCTTCAGCAACGGCAGGAAGGTGGTAGATCTTTCGGCGGATTACCGGCTCACGAACCCGAAGACGTATGCAGCGTGGTACGGCCTGCTCCATAATTATCCGGCAGCCCTCAAAAAAACTGTCTATGGCCTGCCCGAGCTCTACCGGAAAAAGATACAGAAGGCATCACTCATAGCAAACCCGGGGTGCTATCCGACAAGCGCGGTGCTCGGCATAATGCCCGCTGTCAGGGACAGACTGATCGACCTTTCCACCATTACCATTGATTCCAAGTCAGGGACCAGCGGCGCAGGACGGAAAGCCGACCTGGGGATATCATTCTGCGAGGTGAATGAGGGATTCAAGGCGTATGGCCTTGTCACCCATCGCCATACACCGGAGATCGAGCAGGAGATCTCGAATCTTGCGGGGAAAAAGGTAGTGGTGAATTTTACCCCTCATCTTCTGCCCGTCGACCGGGGCATCCTGACGACCATCTACGCGAAGCTGAAGAAAAAGACGGACACAAAGACCGTGCTTTCGCTGTACGGCAGGACATATGCGAAAGAGCCTTTTGTCCGGGTGCTGCCGGAGGGGGTCCTGCCGAACGTCAAGAACGTGCGGGGCACGAACACCTGCGAGGTCGGAGTAAAGGTCAATGACAGGACCAACACGCTGATCATCGTATCAGCAATAGACAATCTTGTGAAAGGGGCCTCCGGCCAGGCGGTCCAGAACATGAACCTTATGATGGGATTCGCGGAAACAGCCGGCCTCGGGCAGCTTGCACTTTACCCCTGACACCGCGCAGCAGTTCTTGCAAGACCGGCAGCGCAGGGCGCAACCGCAGCCTTGCGCTGCTCAGGGCACAGCGGGATAGGAGATCTTCAGTTCCTCTCCGGTCAACGCCTCCTCCAGGAAAACTTTCAGCTGCTTCTTCTCATCATCATTCAGGCCCAGAGGCTTCAGATGCCGGTTGCCCTTTCCACCACCCCTGTTGAAGAACTCAATGACATCATCGAGCGTGGCGAGGACGCCGTTGTGCATGTACGGACCTGTCTTTGCGGTCTCGCGCAGGGTCGGCGTTCTGAATGCCTTCCAGTCCTTCTTGCTGCCGGTCATGAGGAACCTGCCGGGGTCCTCCTTCAGGTCCCGGTAGTCCTTATAGTGATAGACCTTTGCCACAAACCGCATGGTTGCCGTGACGCGCGGGTCATTCAGGAGCACTGGATTTTCAGGGACATTGAGCGCATAGAATTTGTCATCGGAAAGGTTTACACCGAAGTGGCAGTCAGCGCATTTTCCCTTGCCTTTGAATATCTCATACCCTTTCTGAGCGTCATCCGTCATCGCCGTCTTGTCGCCTTTCAGAAAACGGTCATACGGCGCGTTCACGGAGACCAGCGTGCGCTCGAACGCAGCGATTGCCATCGCAATGCGCTCCCTTGTCGGTTCGCCGTTGAACACCTTTTTGAACGCCTCGGCATATTCAGGAACGACCCGGATCTCTTCTTCCAGAAAATCGAGGTTCTGGTTCATCTCGAACGCCGACATCATGGGGAAAAGGGCCTGGTCCTCGAGGGTCTTCACCCTGCCGTCGTGGAACAGGTTCTTATAAAAAGCCACGTTCATGAGCGTCGGGGAATTTCTCCAGTTCTTTGTCGTGGGGTAGCTGAGCGAGATGTCCTGTCCATCGGTATACGCCTGCTCAGGGATATGACAGCTTGCGCAGCTCATGGTGCCGTCGCCGGAAAGCCTCCGGTCGAAAAAGAGCTTCTTCCCCAGCTCGATCTTCTCGGGCGTCTGGGGATTGCTTTTCGGCATGGGGACTGACTTGAACGGTTCGAGATGTCCCGCGGAGGAAGGAGACGTAAATGCGTATATGTGTAAAAGCGTAAAGACAATCGCAGCCGTACAGATTCGCAAACAGGACGACATACAAGCAGACACCCTGCTCCTCACTACCAGGTCTGGCATGGTGTTTGAGCGGTTTTCTTGGCAGGCCTTCCCCTTGACCCCTTGAACCCTTGAACCCTTGAACCCTCTATTATTTCTTCGCATTTTTCAGCTCCTCGTCGATGATCTGCTTCAGATATTCATACGGCCGGTTTCCGATTACCTTCCGGCCGTTGATGAAATAGGTCGGCGTACTGTAGAGGTCCATATCAAAAGCACTCTGTTTGTCCCTTTCTATCTCTGCGGCGTGCTTCTTGCTGTCTATGGATGCAGTGAACGCCTTCAGATCAAGCCCCAGCTCCTTTGCGTACTTTATGAGGCTTTCCCTGTCGAGCCGGGGAGAGTTCTTCAGGAGCAGGTCGTGCATCTCCCAGTACTTGCCCTGATCGGCGGCAGCGAGAGACGCCTCCGCCGCGATATGGGCATAGTCCCGGTATTTATACGGATAGTTCTTGATCACAAGCCTGACCTTCCCTTTGTACGTATCGATGATCTTCCTGACGACCGGACCGGCCGCCACACAGTGCGGTCACTGAAAATCGAGATACTCGATGATCGTGACCGGCGCGTCTTTAGGGCCTTTCTGGGGAGAGTCGCCAACGGGTATATTGAAACGCTGCACATCCCCAAAGGCGGAGGAAAAAAGCAGAAGCACAAACACGGTCAAGGCTGAAACTCTCATGTGATATCCCTCCTTGCATTGTCAGAACATGTCCGTCATCATCCGGGGCCATGCTGATAATTGATCCGATGCGATCATCCATGAGAAGAGACGTATGCGCAGCAATTACCCCACGGGAAAAAAGGACCAGGGGCGGGGCATAAAAATACCTGCCCCGCCTCCGCGTGATATTTCAGTGCTGTGTTTCGGTCTCAGGAAAGACCCTGAAGAATTTCACCGACACCTTGAAACCGATTATGGCAAAAGCGATGAAAGCAAGTGTCACGACAAATTCCATCCAGGTGGGAAAGTAGCTGAACCCGGTAGCGCTCTGCGACCTGTAGACGCCGAAGATCGAGACATTGAGCCTGTTGAGCAGCACGCCCGCGATCACCAGCACGTTCACGAAAAAGATGCTCTTCACGTTCTCTCTGACACTTTTCATCGAAAGAAGAACGATGGGGGCGACTACGCTGATGACCATCTCGAGGAGGAACATTTTCGCCTCCATGGTCCCGTTAAATGCCGCGGCAAATCCCGGCCCCTTCGCGAGGAACCAGAGTTTCGCGACAAGATAGATGATCCCTGCGACCAGTACTCCCCTGGCTAAACCGGAGAGTATGGCGGGGTCCGCCTTGTGTTTGAAGAATTTTTCGCTCAATATGGTTTCGAGACTGACCATCGAAAGTCCCATCATGACCGCTGAATTGAGGAAGAGAGACGGCACCTGGGAATTGTACCAGAACGGCGACAGCTTCCCCGGTGTGATCAGATAGACCGCTCCAAGCGAAGACTGGTGCAGCGTGGAGAGCAGAACACCGAAAAGCACGACAGGAACGATTATTACATGGATGAATCTGGCGGCCTTTTCCATGCCGAATTTTTCGAAGAACATCGGGCTTGACTCTGTTGCAAGTGTCGTGGTGTACAGGACCACATGTATCGCCACGACCCACATGATGGAATGTATCTGCCACATGAAGATGGGATGCCAGATACGCCAGGGCACCCCAATATCAAGGGTTATGGCCGTAGCAGCCAGTACGTAGCCAAAAAAAGCGTTCAGGATGGATGCCCGCACGATCGGCCGGTATTTCTTCATATTCAGGATATACACCGCGCCTGCGATCAGAAATCCGCCCGCTGCCATTGCGACGCCGCCAAGCACGTCTATGCCTATCCAGAGCCCCCAGGGGAACCTGTCGTTCAGATTCGTTACCGCCCCCAGCCCTGCCTTCAGCCGGTATGCTATGAGCACAAGCCCCGCCAGCATGATAAGGAACCAGAAAACCGTGGTCGGTGTCCACATCTTTATCTCATGTTCTGATTTCATATCTACTCCTCCTTATCCATATTCTGGTTGCGACGGGTGATCGCCCAGCTGATAGCGCCGGCGGTCAGAACAACGCCGATGACAGCAGGGATCTTCGAGATGTAGGCCCACGTCAGATCAGGCAGCTTCGTGGCGGGGACGTTCATGTTGAACCCCAGGCTTTCGAATGGCACGGCCGACAGATACACCCATGACGTGCCTCCTGCCTCTTCTTTGCCATAGATATGGTTCACATATTTGCCGGGATTATTGGCCAGACGGCTGTTCGCCTCT
>VEOY01000050.1 GCA_012026685.1 Nitrospirota bacterium | reverse complement strand
CTGGGCGTAAGAACCGGCGTCATCACCGGCGGGCTGGCTGAACTCCCGGACATATTCTGCGCGTTCCTGCTTCACGGCATCGCGCAGATGCGAGACGACAAACCGGTACACCGTTTCCTTGTCCTCGAACCTGACCTCCCTTTTTGTCGGATGCACGTTGAAATCGACCTTCTGCGGGTCAAGCAGGAGATAGAGAAAATAGAGCGGATGCTTATCAGGGGGCAGGATGCCTTCATAGGCCCGGTAGACCGCATGGGAAACAGACTGGTCCTTTATCGGCCTCCTGTTCAGGAAGATGAACTGGTGCGACCTGCTGTTGCGAAAACTGCTGCTGTTCGAGATGAACGCATGCAACCGGAACCCGTCCATGTCCGCAGTGGTCTCCACCAGACCGGCAAGGAACTCTTCGCCGTATACCTGCATGATCCGTTCCCTGAACCCCGATGCCTTTGCAAGGCTGATCGTCTCATTGCCGTCGACGATCAGTGAAAAAGCCGCCTCAGGATGCGAAAGTCCTTCCTTTGTTATCACATCAATAATATGAAAAAGCTCCGTGCTGTCGGTCTTGAGGAACTTCCTGCGCGCCGGCGTGTTGAAAAACAGGTCCCTGACCTCCACGGATGTGCCTGATGCCGGGGCATCCCTGGTTTCCCTGAGCTCCCCTCCCTGAAGTTCCATGGCTATGCCCGCCGCCCCTTTCCGTCCGGTAAGGATCTTCATGCGGGAAACAGACGCGATCGACGGGAGTGCCTCGCCGCGGAACCCGAGCGTCGTGATATTGAAGAGATCGTCATATTCCCTGATCTTGCTGGTTGCATGCTGCCGGAAACAGAGAAGTGCATCATCTCTGTCCATCCCCGTCCCGTTATCGGTCACCCGGACCATACGCTTGCCGCCATGCGTTACCTCGACCGCGATCTCCGTGCTGCCCGCATCGAGGGCGTTTTCAATAAGCTCCTTTACGACCGAGGCAGGCCGTTCAATGACCTCGCCGGCAGCTATCTTGTTGCAAAGTTCAGGGGGAAGGACTCTGATCTGCGGCATAGGACATTGTAAGGACTGATGCGCCCATTTCGCAAGTAATGCCCTGCGGCATGATCCCTGTGCCCGAATGGCGCCGCAGATGTTCCGGGGATCATGGCAATCGGTCCCTCGCAACGGTCGTCAGGGCACGATTTCCCGGCAGAAGCGCAGACTTGCCGCGGCAGCCCGCTGCCTTTCCAAAAGAGGGTGAATTTTGTATGCTAAATCATTGACATGAAAAAATCACTGCCCATAAGGGAGGCTGTTCTCATGGACATAAAGGCTTACGTACTCGGCAAGGCCACCGAAGCCCGCGAGGGCGCCCGTTCGCTGGCAAGAGCATCTTCACAGCAGAAGAACGCCGCGCTCCTCAGCATGGCGGAAGCGCTCAGAAAACGCGCGAAGGAACTAATCAGGGAAAATGCAAAGGACATCCGCTTCGCACGGGAAAAAGGTCTTTCCAGGGCGATGATCGACAGGCTCACCCTGACCGACAAGCGCATCGGTGAGATGGCGCAGGGGCTCGTGGAGGTTGCTGCGCTTCCCGACCCTGTCGGAGAGGTCCTCAGGATGTGGCAGCGGCCGAACGGCATGACGGTGGGCAGGATGCGCGTCCCCATCGGCGTGATCGGTATCATCTATGAGTCCCGGCCGAACGTCACGGCTGACGCGACAAGCCTCTGCCTCAAGGCGGGCAATGCGGTCATCCTTCGCGGAGGTTCCGAAGCCGTTCATTCGAACAAGGCGATCGTGAAGATCCTCCGCGAGGTCGCGCAGCGGCAGGGGATACACAAAGGCGCGATCACCTTCATCGACCTGGTGGACAGAACGGCGGTCATGGAGATGCTCAGGCTCGAGGGCATCATTGACCTGATCATCCCCCGCGGCGGTGAGGGCCTCATCCGTACGGTAACCGAACATTCCCGTATCCCGGTGCTCAAGCACTATAAGGGCATATGTCATGTCTTTGTCGACAGGGACGCTGATCTCAAAATGGCTGAGGACATCTGCTTCAATGCCAAGGTGCAGCGGCCCGGGACCTGCAATTCCATGGAGACCATGCTCGTTGACAAGACGATAGCCAGACGTTTTCTGCCGGACATGATCAAACGGTTCAGAAGCGCCGGCGTTCTGATCAAGGGCTGCCCTGAAACAAAAAAGATCGTTCCTGCCGTCGACGCGGCAAAGGAACAGGATTTCTATAATGAATATCTCGATCTGGTGCTCAATGTGAAGGTCGTAAGGGATATCGACGCTGCAATGGACCATATCGCCCGGTACAGCTCGGCGCATTCCGACACGATCGTCACGAACGATTACGCAAAAGGCATGCGCTTCCTGCGGGAGGTGGATTCATCGGCCGTTTTGATCAATGCCTCTACCCGTTTGAACGACGGGTTCCAGTTCGGCCTGGGTGCGGAGATCGGCATATCCACGGACAAGATCCATGCGCGCGGTCCCATGGGGCTTGAGGAGCTCACCTGCACAAAGTTCATCGTTCTTGGCAGCGGCCAGCTCAGGGAGTGACCGGACTGCTGTATGACGCGGAATACAGGATGCAGAGGAGAAGAGACATTATATAATGCCCCTGTCGTGCATCATGGGTCAGACATCGTGCATCGTAAGGGCATGAAGCTCGGCATCTTCGGGGGCACCTTCAATCCCATACACTTCGGGCATCTGCGGGTCGCTGAAGAGGTGCGGGAAGCCGCCGGCCTCGACCGCATTATCTTCATACCGTCAGGCACTCCCCCGCTGAAAACGGAAAATATCGCCGCGGCCCGGCAGAGACTTGCCATGACGCAGCTGGCCATTAAAAAAAATCCCTGCTTCGAGATGCTCGATATAGAATGCAGACGCAGGCAGAAGTCATATACCACCAAAACTCTGGAACGGCTTCGGGAGCTTTATCCCGATGACCGCCTTTTTTTCATGCTCGGCATAGACGCGTTCCTTGATATCCCGAACTGGCACCGGCCCGACGTGCTCGTGAGGCAAACGGATTTTCTGGTCCTCTCGCGCCCCGGATTCCGGTTCATCGATCTTTCCTCGTCACCGTATCTTTCCATCCCCCGGCCGCTCCTGAGGAAACTCGACGCACGAACGCTGAGATATCATACTGCGCTGCTTGCCGGCGGCAGGACCGCAACCCTGCTTCCGGTGTCGCCGGTCGCCATCTCGGCAACGGATATCAGAAGCCGCGCAGCACAGCGAAAAAGCATAAAATACCTGTTGCCAGCTGGAGTTGAATCCTATATAATTTCTGAAAACCTGTATGTATCCGCCAAGAAAAGACACAGGACGATAGAGAGGGGATGTCGCTGAAGAGCAGGGAGTTGGCCCTCACGGCAGCAGAAGCAGCGTTCAATAAAAAGGCCCAGGACGTTATTATCCTCGAACTCGGCGACCTCACGGTCATCGCCGATTATTTCGTCATCTGTTCCGGCGAAAGCACAACCCAGGTCAGAACGGTCGCTGAATTCATTGAGCATGAGCTCTCGCGGAAAGGCATCACGCCTATCGGCAGGGAAGGGGTCCGGCACGGACACTGGGTACTTCTCGATTACGGGGATGTGATCATCCATGTCTTCGAAAAAGAGACGCGTGAATATTACGGCCTCGAAAAGCTCTGGATGGATGCGAGGACCATAGAAGTCCATGAAGATACGTCTGGTATGGGTGGGAAAAACAAAAGAGCGGTTCATTCTTGAGGGTCTGCACAAATACCTGAAGCTCCTGCGGCCCTATGCGGATCTTGACATCATCGAGGTCCGGGAAGAAAAAGTAAAGGACATCGGCAGAATGCTCTCCAGGGAAGGCGAACGCATACACGGCCTCGGGACCTCCTATGTTCTCCTCGACGAAAAGGGCGAGACCCTTGACTCTGCGTCGTTCGCCCGCTTCGTTGAAAAACAGGGTTCGTCGGTAACGTTTCTCCTGGGCGGCGCATATGGCGTGGCTGAAGAGGTGAAGGCAAGGGCAAGGAAAACGATCGCGCTCTCCGCCATGACCTTCACCCATGAAATGTCCCGCCTGATCTTCCTTGAGCAGCTTTACCGGGCCTTTACCATTTTGCAGAAAAAGGGGTATCATCACTGATGAGCAAGTTATCGATCATCCTGTTCGTGCTCTTCCTTTTCGCACTCTCCCTCTTTTCGTTCGCCAACCACGGCGTGGTCACGGTTGCCGTCCCCTTCGGCCCGGTGTACGAGATCCAGAAATTTGCTCTTATTCTTTTTTCGATGACGGTCGGCGCATTCATAGCGTTCATTTTTTTCGCCATCAGGGATACAAGGAAGTTTATCAACAACTGGCAGTACCAGAAAAGACAACGGCAGGAAATAAAGGTCCAGGAG
>VEOY01000096.1 GCA_012026685.1 Nitrospirota bacterium | reverse complement strand
GAATATCCAGGCGGGCTTGTCGTGCCATGGCAAATTTTATCGAACTGTCACTCACTTGTCAAGTTAATTACTCCTTTAGAAACAACGTCCCCAACGTGACGGCAAAAGACCCTCCTTAAGACGATTGATACGTTCCTGAAGGCGGCGGGGAAGTGAAAGCTATTGCGGCAGACGCTTCAATTCGTAGCTGCTCAGTTTCCACTGAGAAGACTTGTCTTTCTGGTAGAGCATAACTACTTCGCCACCAGTTAGTTTTTGACCTCGCTTCAGTGAACGACCAGCGAACCAGCCCGTTGACATGGCAACGTCCGAAGACACAGTGACATCAAACTTAATATGTTCGTAAACATTGTCTGAATCGCCTTCCCCCGGTCCAGAAGATGTAATCACAGGGGTTAGACCATGATCTGCTTCTTTTGAAAAGACTTCCTTGAAATCTGATGCAATTCTCTGAGCAGTCGGCGCATTACAGGCAAGCAATGAACTCATTAAAGCAATACAGAGCGCGATGAGTAAGGGGGCCTTGATTCTTTTCACTTCTATTGCCCCTGACATCTTTGGATACAAGACTGCCGTGTATCGCTCTCGGACATATTGCTACAATTCTTTTTAGCAGCTTGGAACCCTCGCTCGTTATCCTTCAAGTCCTGCCACTGAAATGCCCATGGCCTTTCGCCGGAAATTCTGCCCCTAATATCAGGGATATCATGCAGAACTAAACCCTGGACTTCGTTACCGACGCCTGCTGCACGCGCCCCAGCAGTGCCAAAATTAGAGGCTACCATGCAACTCACTACGCAGTGCCTCATGGACGAATTTTCCTCACCTGGATACTGCTGGTGCCCCCATGTTCGGTTCTCTCTCGCATAACGATAGAGGTTTCGCCAATAAGAAACTGGATTGACCCACTCCAATCCTAACGGGTCCACCAGGTTCACCGGATTATTTCCGACATAAGCAACGTAATTTACATCACCACCTGCCAATCCAATTGGATCCTCGCTTATAAACCGCTGCAATTCAGGCGAGTAATACCTGAAACGATAATAATACAACCCCGTGCCATCGTTCTCTCTGCCGGTGTACTGGAATGGGTTATCCGAAACTTCGCCGCTTACGGTCACATTTCCGAATGGGTCATAGGTATATGTTGTCTGCACAACCCCTGTGTCGTCCACAAGCTGAATGACGCTACCCAATCCATCCGTCTTATAATGCCTGATTGTCTCGTCTGCCTTGATCCGGACAAGGGGCTCATCGATGTTCAGCGATCTGATGTAGTTTGCCGTCACTGTACCGTTCTGCTTCTCTTGAATGATATCCATTCCATCATAAACATACTGCGTTGTCACCCCATTGATGGTCTTTTCATATCTCCTGCCTAATGCATCGTACTTGAACGAGGCAGTAAGAGAGAAACAGGTAGGGGTAAAGCCGTTGATCGCTGTCAGCCGATCCCGTGCATCCCAGGTATAGGTAGTTGTCCCGCAGGTGTTGGTGACAGTTTTCATGTTGCCGTTGTCGTCATAGGTCATGCTCTTTGCCTCTCTATTCCTTCAGAAAATCGATGACCTGGTTTCTGACCGTGATATGGTCAACAGGGATGTTCGGGACGTCCCTGTTGCCGGGAACGGCAAGCGCATGGATGAACTTCAGCCCCTTACTGACTGACCCCATGGCCGCGGCAAGTTCTTCCTGCGTGGATACCTTTGCGGTATTGCCTATGCCGAACCCCCGCGCAACAAGCTCCAGGTCAACGCAGGAGCCGGTCAGGGTCTCCTGGCTCCCTGTCGAGCCGTACGAGCTGTTGTCTATGGCGAGAATCGTAAGGTTCCCAGGCGCAAAGTGTGCGGCTGTGGCAAGAATGCCGGGGTTCATGAGCAGGCTTCCGTCGCCGTCGATAACGACCACGTCCTTCTTACAGGAAAGGCTGATGCCCAGCCCTATCGGAGATACCATGCCCATGCTGCCGAGCATGTAGAAATTAGAACTTTGATGCCTGATCGCATAGAGTTCCTTTGACGGCCAGCCCAGATTGCTCACCACAAGCTTGCCGGCAAGACACGGCGCGACCGCTTCGATGATCTCATACCGGGTAAGGGCCGGAGGAGACGCCTCCCTTCTCTGGTCAGGGATCACACAGGCAACCGGCCTCTGGTCAAGCGCCCGCTCGCGCAGCGCTGTTGATCCTTCCCAGATCGCCGGGTTCAGCAGAAACGCATGCACCTGGTTCCCTTCATACACCCGGGGCAGGTTCTGCGCAACAACAATAAGATCGTCCCGCGAGCTGATGCTTGAGCAGGGAACCCCGGCCCCGCTCAGAATAGCGGGCAAGCGTTGTCCCATCGGGAACTGGGCGGCGATCTTCTCCTTATAGATCCCCCTCTGGCTTACGAAGATCGCGAGCGGAAGTTCATAGAACTGCGTCAGTGAAAGAAGGGCGTTCAGCATGTTCCCGATACCGGAGCTCTGGACGAACATCGCAGGACGCCTGCCTGCCAGTGCAGCGCCCGCACAGATGCCGACACCCTCTTCCTCCCGCGTGAGCGGGACATGAAAGAACTGCTCTTCGACCATTTCAAGCAGCGTCTTGATCTTCTCGCACGGCAGAGAAGCCGCAAAGTCCACCGACGACTTCTTCAGTATGGTTATGAGCTCTTCTTCAGGGCTGTACATATCAGGTCCTCGATCTCCTTGTCCGTGATCTTCTTTGACACAAAGGCCGGCTCCACATTGTATGTCTTCTTTTCCCTGCCCAGCATCACCTCGCCGCCGCCGGTGATATTGAGCAGAACACTATCACCTTTCTGAATGGTCTTTTTTTCAAGGGCCTGTTTCAGTGCAGCGACCGCAACGCCGGCTGCGGGCACAATATCAACGCCCTCCAGATTGCTGAAAAGCTCCATCGATTCAAATACCTCTCTGTTCGTCACGCCGTACATGCTTCCTCCGGCTGCCTGCATGGCATCAAACACGCCTCCCTGCACGGAATAAGCAGGATATCTGGTCGAGAGCACACGGGTCGATATCTGACCGATGAGTTCTGGCCGCAGGTCCTCCTCGAAAAGCTCCCTGCTCCTTTTTTCCCACGCCTTGACCATGGGCGCAAACGGCAGGTTCTGCGCGAGGTGAAGTTTCGGCAGCGCGGTTCCGAACCGTCCGTCGCGCAAAAACCTTTCCGACATCTCCCACACTCCGATGCCTCCCGTACCGCTGCCTACGGCCTGAACGTAGTGATCAGGCAGTCTTCCCATGACGGACACCGCTTCAAGGATCGTCGAACCGAGGCCGTCACGCTTGGCAATGTTCTTTACGCCGCCCTCAAAGGGAAAACCGGACACGGCAGCGATCCTCCGGGCAACGTCGATGGAATCGGAGTAATCCCCGTCTCCCACCGCAAGCGTGGGGACCATGGAAGAGCTCTCCAGGTACCACATCTCCATCAGGCACATCCGCGGCACCACGATAATGACCGGGAACCCGGCAACGATCGAGAGGTGGGCAAAGGCGCGGGCTGTATTCCCTGCCGATGCCACGATCAGACCTTCGACACCGTTCTCTACAGCGTTCTGGAGCACGATCGCAGCCTCGAATTCCTTGAACGTACAGGCCTCAAGAAATGCTCCCCTCTCCGGCCAGTAGCCGTTGAACGCGATATACAGATCGGTCATATCAAGATGACGTGCAAGCCACTGGGACCGGTAAACGACCGTGCCGGGCTGATCAAAGGCCGGCGTATGCACCGGAAGCCAGTTGAATTTCCATATGCCCTTGCCGCAGTCATCCCGGAACGGGTCCCGGTAACTCGTTATGAGAAGGGAGTTCGCGCAGTGCTCGCAGAAGGCGCAATACGTGTTCGGCAGTTCTTTGCCGCATTTCCTGCAGATGATCGAAAAATGGCTCATGGCTCATCCCTCTCTATTCATGCATCGAATAATTCGTGTCCGCCCATAAATTACGTTGCTCACAAAAGGCTGCCGTTACCGATTGTGAAGCGTGTCCCGGAATCTTCCTTAAACCTGTCTGACAGATTCCGGACAAGCCGGAATAACAGACAAACGACAAGGATACCAAATTCAATGGGCAGACAGAATTTCAGGCTACCCTTTCCCGAGCAGGCTCGCTACCAATTCCATGATATCAACAATCGGGACCTTTCTATCATGATCCTGCATCGCCTCATTCACTTTTCCGTAGCAGGCAGGGCAGCTCAGGACCAGCTTGTCCGCCTTTTTCCGGACAGCCTCGTCTATGGTCATGCGGCCCATGGCAGTGGCATTTTCATGGAATACCTTCCGCGCTGCTCCTCCCGCGCCGCAACACCGCGACTCAAGCCTGTTGCTGTCGAACTCGAGCAGTTCGATGCCGGGTATGCTCCTCAGCACGCTCCTCGGCTCCTCCGTGATGCCCACGCCCCTGCTGAGATAGCAGGGATCATGATAGATGAGCCTCTCCTTCAGTTCCTGTTCGATCTTCAGTCTGCCTGCTGCAAAAGCATCGGAGACGACCTGGGTAATATGCCGTATCCTGAAGGGGAGTTCCTTTCCGTAATAGACCGGCCAGTCCCTGGCCATGATATTCACGCAGCAGGGGCAGGAGCAGACGAGGGTCCTGACGTCTCTCGCCCGATAGGACTCAACCAGTCGTTTGACGAGATCTTCCAGCATATCATGCTGTCCGGTGATGAACAGGGGGAAGCCGCAGCAGACCTCTTCCTCAGGGGGCAGCATGGTGAAGGGATCACCAATGGCATGCAGGACCAGCACATCTCCCTTCACCATCGGCTGGGCCTCGTAGGCGCCGGTGCAGCCGGCATAGTACGCTATTGACGCTTTTTCAGCAACCGCTATGCCTTCAGGAAACCAGGGGCTGTAGCGCTCATCTGCGGGTTTATTATAGGGATTGCCGGTCTTTCGTATCACTGCAGGCATCTCTTTCTGCGGGCCTATGGGGCCGAGCCCCCGACGCACCATCTCTTTCCGGAGCATCGGCCAGAGCCTCTGGGTATGGATCCCCACAGCGCAACTCCGGCCGCATGCACCGCAGGTGGTGCATTCAAAGATTGCCCGGGTAAAGTCCTCGAGGAGTTTCCTGTCGATCTCGTCTGCGCCGAGGAGTTTCGCCTTCAGGCTGTCGGTCGCCTTGATGAACTCCCTGAACATCCTGATCTTCTCCGGCGGCGAGATAGCAGGGTTCTGCGTTACCTGCTGGACAGGACAGCAGCCCAGGCATTCGCCGCACTGGGTGCACGCGTCTATCTCTATCCGCTGGGATGGGGTGAGTCCCTTTATGAAGGAGTCGCTATTTTTCATGCATCAGATGCGGAAGTTCTTCTTCCCGCTGACGGGCTTCGAGCATGGTAAGCGGCGCAGCGAAGACATGCGTCGGCAGACACGCAAGGAGAACGAGAAAGACAACAAAATGGACCAGGAAGACCGGACTCCCGGGGGGAGTGCCGGGATGAAAGATCATGAGCCCCATGGTGAAATGCTTGACGTCCGCGAGATCTGCCCGCAGGGAATATTTCATGACAAGACCGCTCGCGCCCGAGGCCATGATGAGTCCGAGGAGCATGAAATTGTAGCTCGACACATACGCTTTCTTTTCGATGATGACCTTCATGATGCCGATATACAGCAGGGAAGCCGGCAGGAGCCAGGCCGCAACGCGTGCGGGGATCTCCATCGAAGCAATGACCGCCGGTACCGGGTCGAGGATGTACTTCAGATGACTGAGGAACAGGACGAGCAGCGACGCATGAAAGACCCACTCTCCCACCCAGAGAACGTCGTTCACCCTGAGCAGTCTCCTGAGCAGCAGGATGTCCGCCAATGCGCTCAGGCACACGTACAGGGAGAGCTTCCCTTCCGGCACCGCCTGCGGAGACGCGTATCGTGCCCAGCCCAGCATCCTGGCAAGATACCCCGCAACGAAGAAAAGGAACGCGGCGTAAAAGCCCAAAGAAAGAACAAGTCCCATAGATTTTCCTATACCGGTCCCTTTACGGATGACCGGTCATTCTTCCGCGGCAGCGAAGGCCTTCTCGATATGCTCTCTGCATACCTCGGGGCAGACCGAACGAATGAGCACCTCATTCATATGATACACCCTCAGGCGGGAGGAAATCGCCTCAACGCCTACGGTCAGCCCTATTTGGCACGTCTGGCAGGGCGTGATTATCACCTCTGCTCCTGTGTCCTCAGCCTCTTTGACCCTCGCGGCTGACATCTTTTTTTGTATCTCCGGCTTGGCAAGCTTCAGGCCTCCCCCCATGCCGCAGCATGCAGAAAAAGGTCCGTGCCTCCGCATCTCCACGAGCTCAATCCCGGGAATCGCATTGAGCAGACTCCGCGGTTCGCTGTAGATCTGGTTGTGCCGTCCCAGGTGGCAGGGGTCATGATAGGTCACCCGCAGGGGAACCTTCTCCCGGGGCCTCAGCCTCCCTTCGCCGATAAGCCTGTCGAGATACGCAGTCAGAGGGAAGACCTCTGTGGAGGGCGACAGTATGCCCCGGTAGTCGGCATGAAGTCCCTTGAAGCAACCTGCACAGGAGACGACGATCGTTTCGATCCCCTGTTCACGGAACAGATCAACACGCTTACGCGCCTCATCAGCGAACCCCGGGGCACCCATGCGCCTCAGCTTGCTGGCACAGCAGGGCTCATCCGGTCCGAGTATCGCAAAATCTATTCCCGCTTCCTGGAGAAGCCGCGCAGACTGGACAGCCACCGCCTGCATGACAGGGTCGAAGCTTGCCGTACATCCGGCGAAATAAAGAACAGAAGCCCTGTGTTCCTTCCAGAGCCTCACCGGCTCCCTGAGCAGGCCGGCCTTCCAGGCCTTTTCCGCCCATGCGCCGCGCTCCTGCTGAGGTTTTGCATACGCGTTATTGAACTCCCTGATCGCGGCAAGATGTTTGATCTGCTGCTCAGGCTGCGGGATCCCGGCCTTGACCAGGGACTCCCTCGCCTGCTCCCAGAGTTCGTGGGTATTGATGCGCACCGGGCAGACAACATGGCACTGCCCGCAGGCAGAACACTCATACAAGCCTTCAAGAAACTCTTTTTGCTCTGCTTCATCGAGGCCGGATCTCACGAGACCTTTGAGGGACCTGAGCTTGCCCCGGGAACAGATGCTCTCCCGCGGGTCCTGCGCATAGACAGGGCACCAGGCCAGGCACTCTCCGCAGCGGGCGCAGGCATCGATCTCTATGAGCTGCCGCCGGGTGAGCCCGGCTGCTATTTTGTCGGTCGGTACTGCTTTGTCTTCGGCCAATATAAGTCCTTTCTTCCGTGCTCTTCCGCCGCGTTCAGGGCTATGATGATCGGAGCAAGAAGGCTGTGCATCAGCTTGCTCTGGGGCAGATAGATAAGTATCGCCGCCCCGCTGAAAGCATGCACGATCCATGTCCAGAGATACCATGTGCCGGGCGCAGAGACGATTCCGCCGGAGGAAGGCATGAAAAGGCCCCCGATAAAGGCATAGCTGTCATGAGCGGCCGGGAATGCCGACATACGCAGGCCTTCGAGCATGAACCCTGACACGGTCATGAACAGCAGATATACGGAAAGGAAGGTATCTGTCTGGTCATGGACGATCTGAAGAGGACGGGCAATGAAACGCCTCGCAAGGACCCCGGCACATCCCGCAAACAGGATAAGGCCGAAAAAATCCCCCCAGAGCTTTACGTATGGATAGCCGGCGCCCTTCGAGAAGAAGGCATGGAGACCTGCGTCAAGGGATATCAGACTCAGCAGGAGCAAAATGAACTTTGACACGGAGAGGAAGGTCAGGGAGATGAACCCCCAGAACAGGCACTGATGAATGATCCAGCGCGCCACGGAAAGTGAAAGGAGCTGCCTTTGCAGAAACACCTCGCCGAGCCAGATCTTCACTGCCGGGCCGTTCAGCTCGCGCAGGCTAAAGGCGGCGTCAAGGCCGCGTTTCCACCCTTTCCAGCGCCGGTAAAGAGAAATATCCAGATACAGGTGGCAGCACATGACAAAAGCCCAGAAGAGGACCCATGGCTTCGAAGAGATCAGATCCATGGTCTCACGACGGCTTTTTTTCTTCCTCTTTTTCGAGAGTGATGCTGACCGGTCTCGGCAGGCAGACGCCCAGTTCAACCTCGATGGCCTTCAGTATCCCTGATGGCACCGGGCAGGCCGCATGTCTCAGGTTCTTTGATGCAGACCTGTAGACGGGGTTGTGCAGTATGGTGGCGAACGGCGCCCTGAACTCAAGGAAGGAAATGTCCTCGGCCATCTTCTTCACCATCTCGCATTCGGTATCAAGCGTGATGCGGAGATTCCTGTCCTTGTCCCTCTCGACCGATACCACAACGGAAAAACCGCATATGCCTGATTGAACAGTAGCCCGTGTCATGTTTATATTTTCTCTTCTACGGGCCACGATATGCAAGGGGGAGGGGAATTTCCAATGGAGGGGAAATTTCGCCTTGCAGTCCTGTGGCCCGTAGAAGAGAGGCAGAAGAAACCGCCTCTCTTCCTGCTTATGCCTTTATGGACGAAGCAATCGGTTCCTTCTGCTCTTCAAGAAACGCCTTCAGGTTCGTGTACTTGTCCTTCATGTGCGGTATGTGCATCGCCATCATGAATTCCTTTTCGAACGCCGGCTCGGTAGCTATCTCGACGAAATTGACCCACCGCGCGCGTTCGTCGGCCTCGATCCGCTTTGCCTTATTGAGAAGGGTCATCCGCGCCCCGTCGCCGGCAGCATTGCCGACAACAACGACCTTGCCGATGGGAACATCCGGGAACATGCCGAGGGTGAGCGACGCCTCGCGGTCGATATGGCTGCCGAACGCACCTGCAAGCTCAACGCGGTCAAGCTTGGTCACGCCCATCTTCTGCATCATGAGCTTCGTGCCGGTGTAGAGCGCCCCTTTTGCAAGCTGGAGTGCCCGGACATCTCCCTGGGTAACGGTAATGTCCTGGTTGATCGAGGTCTCTTCGGCCCACGCAAGGACATACTCGGGCTTGCCCGCTGCATCCTTCCGCACGCGGTTAGAACCGCTGTCCATGACAAACTTGCCGGTCTTGTCTATGACGCCGGCCTTGAACATCTCGGCCACGACATCGATGATGGCGGACCCGCAGATGCCCTTGGCGTTGATCTTGCCTTCGATGTGCGTATGCCAGTCAGCCTTGCCGATCACCTTGTACAGCGGCTCCTTGGTCGCGGGGTCTATCTTGACCTTTTCGATCGCGCCGGGCGCGGCCCTCATGCCGAACTTGATCTGGGCTCCCTCGAACGCCGGGCCTGTGGCACAGGACGTCGAGCATACCCTGTCCTTGTTGCCGAGGAGAAGCTCCCCGTTCGTGCCGATATCGATGATGAGAACCATATCGTCCTGAAAGTACTGTTCCTGGGCGATCAGCACGCCCACGTTGTCGGCGCCGACAAAGCCCGCCTCGATCGGCAGTACATGGATGTACGATCCCGGATTGATCCTGAGCCCCAGATCGCGCGCCTTGATGTCCAGCGAGCGCTGCACTGCGGGAATGAACGGCGATCTGCCGATATAGACCGGGTTCAGTCCGAGGAAGATATGGTGCATCGCGGTATTGAAAACGATCGTGAGGTCGTCGATCGCGAATCCCGGGTTCGGCCCGTCCTTCTTCACCTCGGCCACGACCTTATCGATGATCTCGTTCAGTCCGGTGATGATCGCATCCTGCATGGTCTTGAGACCCTCGGGGTTGGACATCGCATAGGTGATACGGGACATGACGTCCTCGCCATACGGCACCTGAGGGTTCATCATGGACTCGGTGTTTATGACCTTGCCCGTCGACAGGTCGCACAGATAGCCGACGCAGGTGGTGGTGCCGATATCAACGGCAAGACCGTAGCATACATCCACGTGGCCCGGCTCCACTTTCACGATCTCCCTGTCCTGCCAGACCGTGAGGGTAATGGTCCATTCTCCCTCGCGCAGGGCGTCCTGCAGCCCGAGCAGCACCCGGTAATCGAACTTCAGGTCTTTCAGACCGTAATCCTTTTCCATCTCCGTCACGATGCGCTCGTAATCGCCCGTCGTCATGTCATGCAGTGTCGGGGGGGTAAGCGACAGCGCATATTTCTTTACCGCGGGATCAAGGGCGATCGACAGCTCTTTTGCGGCCTTTCTCACCACCTGTTTTCCGGCGCGCGACCGCTCCGGCACAAAGACCTTGAGATCGCCGTGGACCTCACAGGAGCAGGCAAGCCGGATACCCGGCCCGTCTTCCGGCTTGATATGCTTCAGCTCGTCCGCGCCTGCCTCCGCCGGTATGATATGGGACATGCTGGACTCGAGGTTGTCCTTTTCCGAAATATCCCTCCTCGATCCTCACCTTGCACTTGCCGCAGACCTTCTTGTCGCCGCAGAGCGCCTCAAGATCAACGCCCAGGAGCTGCGCTGCCTTGAGGATCGTTGTGCCCTCTTCTATTTCTCCACGCCGGCCTGCCGGCTGGAAAATCACCTTGAATTTACGGCTCATGTATATTTCCTCCTTGGAAATTCAATAGTAGTAGTTCGTCCAACATCAAAAAAATCCTATTTCCTTCCTGCCTCCCTGCTCGCCCTTCTCGAATAGGGGCAGACCGTTACGCAAAACCCGCAGTTCGGTTTGTTCTCAAGGCTCTGCCGCTTGTCCTTGAGCGCAGTGCACTTCTCATACGCAACGATCTTTTTGCGGGGTTCACGAACCGACCAGAGATGTCCCTTGACCGCACCGGAAGGGCAATGCCTGACGCAGAGGTCGCAGTCCCCGCACTCGGATTCCCTGATCGGCGGATCGGCAACCAGCGGGGCATTGGTAAGGACCGTTGCCCAGGAGAGCTTTGAACCGTACTGCCGGTTGATCACCAGCCCGTTCTTGCCGACCCATCCGAGCCCGGAGCAGGTGGCTGCCGTCTTATGGCAGAACAGCTTGTAGAGCTTGGTGATCAGCTTGTCCTTCCGCCGGTCAGAATCCGGGGGTATCGAAAGAGTTCGGTATCCCCGGGCGCTGAGCCATCCGACGGCAAGCCCCTGAAGCATCGAGAGTATCTCAACGGTCTTCCGGTTAAGGCTCCTGTTCACCGCGATCGCTACGCCGCGATTCAGGTGCATGATCTCGCTCGTGAGAGCCTCGGTTACATCGCCGATGCCGACAAGCGTCGCGCCTTCCCTTTTCAGGTACTGCTTGAGCGGGTCAGCATCCACAGCTTACTTCTTGGCGGCCTTTTCGTCCCTCAGTTTTTTCAGGAACGCGACCATCTTGATCGCTTCCTTGAGAGCGTTGCTTGCGTCTTCCGCATAGCCGTCCGCACCCCATTTGTCAGCCAGGTCTTTGGATGTCGGGGCGCCGCCGATCATGATCATGCAGTTGGGGTTCTTCGCCTTGATCTTCTCAATGACCTTCGGCATGCCGACCATCGAAGTGGTCATCATGGCGGACAGACAGACCAGTTCCGAATCGGTCTTCAGCTGCTCGTCAACGAACTTGTCAAGGGGAACGTCCCTGCCGAGGTCGTAGACATGGAAGCCCGCAACATCGAACATCATCTTGACCAGGTTCTTGCCGATATCGTGCACGTCGCCTTCGACCGTGCCGATGACGACCGACCCCTTGACGCCGAGGTCCATCTGCTTGCAGTGGGGCTTCAGGATGTCAAGACCTGCGTAGAGCGCGTCAGCGCACATGAGGATCTCGGGGACAAAATATTCCTGTGCTTCGAACAGCCTTCCCACCTCTTCCATGCCTGAGACGAGCCCGTCGAAGATGGCCTCGTTCGCGTCGAGGCCTTCGGCTACTGCCTCGTTCGCACCTTCTCTGCACGCATCTTCGTCATACTGGATAACACCGTTCCGCAGCTTCTCGAGGATCTCTTTTTTTCTTGCTTCGTCTGCCATTACTTTTTACCTCCATATTTGTTTATTTCATCCATCATAGCTTTCATGTTCTCCGGGGGTATGGTCGGCCAGATGTCGCATCCGGGCCAAACCGCGCTGACGCCGTCGTCGATGCACTTTCTCACCGTAGACCTGACAAGGTCCTCAGACCCTGAAACAAGGACGTTATAGGCATCCACGTTCCCGAAGATGAGAGCGTCGCTGCCGAGCTTTTTCCGCGATTCGGCAACATCGTTCTTCTGCTCAACGCTTATCGCCGTGGGACCGGCCTCCATCATGAACGTGACGATGTCGTTCGTCTTGCCGCAGATATGGAGAACGGTATGACAGGAGATCGCTTTGATCACCTTCTGCAGCGGCGGCATGATGAGGTTCTTGAATACCCGCGGGCTCAGCACGTCGCTGGTCGCACCCATCTCCCTGACCGTAATATAATCAACACCCGCCTTTTCGAATTCCTTTGCGGTAAGGATGATCGCGTCCGCGCAGAGATCGAGAAGTTTGGCGACCTTGTCAGCCTTCTTGAAGGAGAGCTTGAGAAGATCGTTCAACTCCATGATCTGGCCGGCAAGAGTGAACGGTCCGAGCACGTAGGAACCGACTGCAACATCATTGCCGATATCCGCCTTGAGGAGCTTTATCGCCTCCCTCATCAGGGGCAGTCTCCCTTTTTCGGAAAAACCGTCCGGTATTTTAATGGTATCCATCTCCGCTTCATTATGGATGAGCTTCTCCTTGATCGTGGGATAGAGGATGCCCTCCGCATGGGGATAGACATTGATCACGCACCCCATCGCTTCCGCCTCAACGCAGAGGTCGACCGGGACGACCCCGCATTCGAACCCGAACAGCTTGTAGGTGGTCGCGGCAGTGGCCGCCATCTGCTTTGCATCAAGATGTATTCCGGCAAACTTGTACCCGAGCTCATTGATGCCGGTCTCGGTGATGTTGCCCATGCCGCTGAAGCAGGGGACCCTGTCTATCGCCTCCTTCTTGAATAATTTCAGTACTCTTTCGCGTGAATTCATAATATGGCAAATCTCCTTTCGAAATTATTTTCCTTTTTTCCTCGAACCGCCCTCCTGGAGCTTCGCGATGAAATCCGCAAACTGCTTGCGGATCGGCAGGTTGGGATTGTCGTAAATGATCCCTGTCTCATCGTAGACAAGCGTCGAGAGCAGGATATGCGCGCTGGCTACCGCTGGAAATACGCGCGGCGCAGTGATAGCCGGACCACAGAAGTTGAAGTCGGACCAGAGCGCGGAGCCCATGCCCTGGACGACTGCGTCCATTGCCTTGAACCCGTCAAGCCCCCACTTCTGCTTGATCTCTCCCCACATATGCGTGCCGTTCGAGTATGCGCCGCCGCACGGGAGGCCGTGCTTTTCCTTGATGAGCCGGTTGGCAACAAGGGAGAAGGAGGTCGAAGGCATGTTCATGACCGACGTATCGACGATGATGGTATCGAATGAATCCGCTCCCTGCGCCATTATGGATTCCAGGGATCTCACCCTGCCCGCAGGGGACTGGTCCTGGTCATCGAACGCCTGGATCACCACATGTTTGATGCCGAGGTCCTTAAGCCTCTGCACCTGTCCCTTGATGTCCTTGTCCCAGGGGGTGATGCTGTTGTACAGGAACTTGTCCTGGACCCCTGTCTTGGACACATACTCCGTCGCCTTTGCCCGCTGCTCAGCCACCCACATATCGATGCCGAACGGCATGGAGGTGTTCTCGAGATAGAAGTCAATATAGAGCTTTGCCTCATCAGGCGTATTGGCGACCATGGCGACCATGCCGGGAACCCCGGTAGCCTCCGAGATCTGCTCCATCTGTTTGAGCATCTCCTTGGTCCGCTCGCGGTCAAAATTACCCTTGCGGTCGGTCTTGGTAACGCTGTCCTTGTTATGAAAAAGCGACGCGATCATCAGCGGCGGGTTCTCACCCGGCTGGCCGCCGACAGGGATGCCGCTGAAATTAAACACCTTCTGTTCTCTTTCGAATTTGAACATTCCGTCTCCTTTATCTCAAAATTATGCTAAACTATGATCTCTATACTTACGGGCAGCGGTTCCTGTCTCAGGACGCTGCCTTTTTTTTGTTCAGGCACAGGGTAAAGGCAGAGAATGTATCTGAACTCTGTCCATCCTCCGCCTTTACCTATACCTTGATTTTCTTAGAACACTCCGTGATCAAACTTCGGAGCAGGCAGATACTCCCATTTCTCGCCTTTTTTGTACTTGTCAAAGATGTCAAGGCACTTCAGGCAATACTCGAACGCATACGGGATGCCGGGGCCGCCCGGAACAAAACCGGCCAGGATCATGCCGACAGCTGCGGCCTCGAAGACCTCGTTCCATGTCGCGCCCGCGTTTGCGGCAGGAATGACATGGATAATGCAACGGGGTGAGCAGTAAGCAACGCCGCCTGCCATAAACATGAGCTCCTTATGCTTCCGCGAAAGTGCCCCATCTGCAAAAATGCTTTCGTAGAAGTCAGCGAAGGTCCTTCCCGGGTCCGGCGTCACCGTATTGATGATCTGGAACATCCTCGGAACAAAACCGCACTTCTGCTTCATATAATCATTCACTTGCTCTGTCGTCATCTTTTCTGCCATGGTACTTGCCTCCTTGGTTTGATCACCCGGCTCAAGGCCGAGCATTTTTTTCACATAATCAACGAACCCCATCTTGTACCTCCCTTTACTTATTCCCGATCCCCTTGTTTTTTCCTCACCTCCCTCAGGGGTATCAAATCAAGACTAAAAT
This sequence comes from Nitrospirota bacterium, assembly GCA_012026685.1. Lineage (GTDB taxonomy): Bacteria > Nitrospirota > Thermodesulfovibrionia > Thermodesulfovibrionales > UBA6898 > UBA6898. Next base: position 22,409 of record VEOY01000096.1, on the reverse strand, counting down.
TTCCAGTTCAGCGCGACATCATGGAACATCTTCAGGTTCTCGAAGCTGATGGTCGGCGGTATGTCGCAGCCGGGCACCAGGATAAATCCTTTATTGTCCTTGCCCGCGATCTCAATGACCTCTCTGCATGCAGCTTCGACCTCAGCCGCGGTCTTGTTGAGAAGAACATGCACCGGAGCCACATTGCCGCCGAAAGACATTTTCCCTGACAGGGCTTCCCGCGCCTTCGCGATATCGACCTTCTGATCGAAAAAGATCGTCGAACAGCCGGTCTCAGGGAACAGTTCGAGCCTGTCGCTCGTATTTCCGCAGATATGCAGTATGGTGTATGCGCCCTTGGATTTCGCCCAGTCGCTCATCTTCTTCAGGGGGGGAACGGCAAACCTGGACATCTGCTTCGGATTGATCAGGTCTCCCGATGCCGTCGGGTCTGCGATACTGAGGGCCTCGACACCGTCCTTGACCAGCGGTTCATAAAGTTTTATGAGCAGGTCTGCGCAAAAATCGACCATCTTTTCGACAAAAGCGGGTTTCTTGAACGTAGCTTTCATAAAGGCCTCCTCGCCGACAAAGCGGGCAGCAAGGGTGAACGGCCCCCAGCAGGTCATGGTGACGAGATATTTGTCGCCGATCTTCTGCTTCACCTTCCGCGTGGCCTCCATGACATTGAGCACTACGGGGTCCTTGAAAATGTCTTCCATGTCAAGCTTGGCGATGTCTTCTTCAGAACTGACCACGTGGGCGGTCATGTCCGGTGCGCCGATCTCGCGAAACTTGACGCCAACTCCCATTTTCCTGCCAAGCGCGATGGCGTGAAAATTATTGAACCCTGAACCGACGTACACGATGTCCGATCTGATCTTTTCCGCCTCGGCAATGCACATCTCGACATTCTTGTCCACATTGTTGGCGAGTTCTTCGAACGTTGTCCCGTAGTCCTTGATGGACCACATGCCGCCGCCGAACAGGGTGACCGGCACCCTCTCGGTCTTCTCCATAGCAAAAGCCTTTAAGACAGTCTCTCTTGGTGTCATAGCCATAGAAATGCTCCCTCCTTGATTAGGAATTATGTGAAATGGTGCTGAGCTGACGCATGCCGTGAATGAGAGACCTTACGGTTTCAAGGTCCACAGGGACTTTAATGCTCATTGCATCTGTTTCATATTCAGGGTATCCCAGCAGGATCACCCTGATGTCGGGTGCAACGGTCTTGATGACCTTTACCGCATCCTCAGCGGTCATGCCGCAGGTTTGAGAATCGATGATAACAGCCCCATAGGAGTTCTTCATGATCTGCTGGACCGCATGGGCAGGATGGTCGGAAATATCGACCGTGCATCCCTCATCGCGCAGGATGCCATAGAGCCCCTTGATCAGCAGCGGGTTATGGGTGCATAACAGGATGTCGCTCACGGTGAATAATAATGAGCAATTCCAGTGCCAGGACAACATGACTGGCAACCGCCTGATATTAAGAGATTATCTCCCGACGGCAGAGGATATGTGTAGAATAATGCCCCATATCATAGGGAAATATTTCCCCAACTCAATGAACCGTGGCCGACTTTAGGTATTCACTTTCCGGTGATGATAATCTCGCCCGACACAGGCGTCGGCTTCTTCAGGCTGTCGACCACAGGGCAGTGGGCAATCACCTTTTCAGCAAGAGCCCTCACCTTCGCCTCATCGTCAGGGCTATCAATACGGAGGACGAACGTAACATCCTTGAAGCCTGCGCTGACATCGCCGACCATGAAAAGCCCCCTCAGATCAAGCGTGCCTTCAACATCGGCGGAGACAGAGGTTATCTTCAGATCTTCGTGCAGGGCAAACTCGTAGAATGCGGCCTCGATGCAGGCAGCGAACGCCGACAGCAGCAATTCGATCGGATTGGGCGCCTGGTTCTCACCGCCGGCCGCCTCCCCATAGTCGGACTTCACCAGATGCTCGCGCACCATGGTCTCGGTATAGAGATTCCTGATATGCTTTGACGAGACCTTCGGTTTGTATATGGCTGCTTCCGGTTTCCGCTTGAAGAATTCGATCCTCGTTGCAACGATATCCTTGAGACTTCGTTCTGCCATGCGATGCTTCCTCCTTATATCTCCGACAGGATAGAACCCATTATTCCATAAACAGCGGCGAACTGCAAAAAAGTATTTTTTCATGTCTGATGAAGATTTGCCGCGAGCGTTTGAGCAATGGCCACGATTCCTGGTTATAGTCACTGGTGTCCAGGAATAATTGAAACGAACGGATGCCGAATGAATGCGGTTGCGACTCCCTCAAAAATGGTCATCCTGCAGCCGGCTAAACTGAAATGTATGCCGGTCAGGCCGATATCCGGGGAGGTTTGCCCTTTCAAGGTACTGCCGATCAACCGGACTCATGAGGTTTTCGGTCATTTCTTTTCATCTGTTTTGGACACGTATGGGTTATAGTAAGATTATGAAGACGACCATTATCTGCGGCATGCTCGGTGCGGGCAAGACCACGTTCATCAAACAGTTCATTACCCGTGTCACGGGCAGGGCTGTTGTCCTCGTGAATGACTTCGGGAAAGCGGGGATAGACGGCGAGATCTTCGAGGCAGGAGGGATCGAGTCGATCGAACTGCCGAGCGGATGTGTATGCTGCACGCTCAAGTTCGATCTCATCACCACTATCCAGAAAATAATGGACACTCATGCGCCTGAACACCTCCTGATCGAACCAAGCGGGGTGGCCGCTCCTTCGGGCGTGCTCGAAGCACTTGATGTCCTGAAGATCAGTACGGCAACGGTCATCGGCATTGTTGACGCCACCGAATTTCTTGAGCTGTACGAAGCGGAGATGTTCGGCAGGTTCTTTGAGGACCAGATCTCAAACTCTGACGTCATACTCGTGAACAAAACAGACCTGATTGAACGGGAGGTTGTCGAAAGGACGGTCCGGACCGTTGAGCAGATGAACCCGAATGCGATCGTCTATCAGACGGTCAACTGCGGCACCGGCGTGCCGGTCCCGGAAGTTGTCGGAGCTGAGCGGTCAACCGGCAGACAAGCACACCATTTCCATTTCGAAACCGTGTCGCTGAGGCCCGGCAATGACCTTGACCTTGAGTCGATCAGTAATTTTTTTCATGAGATGACGACCGGCAGGTACGGCGACATTATCCGGGCAAAGGCGCTGGTGAACACAACGCAGGGCCCTTTCAAGTTCGACCTCTCCTTTACGAACGTGCAGAGCATACCGTTTGAAAGAGCGGTCACCGAAAGCCGGATCGTCATCATCGGGAAGGGCCTGAACAGGAATCTGATCAGCAATGGTATTCGGCATCATGCCTGAACATGCCGACCTGACACAGGTTCTGAAAAAACGGAACAACAAACTGTCCATCCTTTATGAAATAGCGCTCACGGTCGGCAAGTCCCTTGATCTGAAAGCCATCCTTGACGACGTCCTTGAAAAGATCATAGGGTTCATGGGCGTTGACGCAGGTGTCATATACGTGATCAATGACGAGACGCTCGAGATGATCCCTGTCACCTTCCGGAACCTCACGGATGAGGTAGTGAAAGATCTCTGCGAGAACAAGGTAAAGGTCGGCGAATGCATGTGCGGCTCGATCGCGCAGTGCGACAGGGAAGTTGTCATTTACGAGAAGGCCTCTCTTGACCCGAGGTTCACGAGAGGGGTGCTTAAGAAAGAGGGAATGGAATTCTATGCAGGACTCCCGATCAAGGCCCGGGGCAAAGTTGTCGGCGTCCTGTGCGTCATCACCCATGCTGCTTACTCTCCTGATACGGAACTCCTTGACATACTCCGTGCCGCCACCCTGCCTATAGGACTCGCGATCGAAAACGCCCTTATCTTCGACACCATCAGGCGTGATGTCGCTGACCGGAGCGGTCTTGCCGATTTCAGGGAGATCATTACGAACAGCGAACGCATGCACGAAGTGCTGAGCCTGGTGAAAAAGATATTGAACGTGCCCACCAGCGTCCTGATCTGCGGGGAAAGCGGCACCGGCAAGGAACTGATAGCCCGTGCGATCCACTACAACAGCAAGAGGGCTGAAAAGCCCTTCATCCCCATCAACTGCGCAGCACTGCCCGAAACGCTTCTTGAATCAGAGCTGTTTGGCCATGCAAAGGGCTCATTTACCGGTGCTGTAGCTGAAAAGGCAGGCTTCCTGGAAGCTGCCGACGGAGGAACGCTCTTTCTCGATGAAGTGAACTCCATGAGCACCAACCTTCAGCTTAAGCTCCTGCGGTTCCTGCAGGACCAGACATTCTACCGCGTGGGCTCTACGGACCCGGTGAGCGTCGAAGTACGGGTCATCGCCGCGACCAACCAGGATATTGAAGAAAAGATACGGCAGGGAAGCTTCCGGGAGGACCTCTACTATCGTCTCAATGTCATGAAGATCGATCTGCCCGCGCTCCGGGACAGGAAAGAAGACATCCCCCTGCTGGCAAGGTATTTCACGGAGAAATACAGCAGGAAGTTCGACAAATCTCTCCGCGGTATCTCCGATCATTCCCTCATGATGCTCATGCGTTATCCCTGGCCCGGGAATATCAGGGAGCTGGAGAATGCTATGGAACGCGCAGTCATCATGGCGGACTCGCCCGAAATTTCGGCAGGAGACCTGCCCCTTCAGCTCATTTCATCGGTTCAGGACACTGTCGACTGGTCGCTGCAGCGCATTGAACAGGACCACATCGCAAACGTACTGAGCATAACAAAAGGCGAAATGAAGAAAGCAGCGGAAATCCTCGGTATCAACCAGTCGACGCTCTGGCGAAAGCTCAGGAAAATGAACACCCCTCATTCCTGATTGCAAATTGCAAGGAATCGGATCCCGCAGGGATTGCAATCTGCAATCCTCCCTTGAGCCTGAACAGCAGGCGGACCAAATGCATGAACCCGGGCTACAGCCTTTGCGTCCGCACATAATCTTTCATTTACAGGAACTTTTCTACATGCGAAATGACAGCTCAGATGCGGCAGCAGAATCTTTGCGTAGCATGGCACAGTCATTGCTGATATGGCAGCAGCGGTTTCCGTTGTAAAAAATATCAGGGGAGGTAGCCATGTCACAGGAAACAGTAAAAGAGGCGCTTCAAAAGACGATCGAGGCGATCACCAAGAACCCTAAATGCTCGAATGTGGTCTTCAGGGCCGAGACCGAGCTGGTGGAAGACGTCCGGTGCACCTTGAAAGTAAGGGATTTTTCACCCATGAGTGTAGATGAGCCGGCAGATCTTGGGGGAGGCAATGCGGCCATGAATCCTGTCGAACTGGTGCTCGGCGCGCTTGGCACCTGCCAGGAGATCATGTATGCGGCATACGCCTCGGTCATGGGGATCAAGCTCAGTAAGGTGAAGGTCGATGTGAAAGGCTATCTTGACCTGAAAGGTCTTTTCGCCATGGACGAAACTGTCCCGCCAGGCTTCAGAAAAATATGCTATGAAACTACCATAGAAAGCCCTGCGGATGCCGAAACATTAAAAAAACTGGTTGCGATGGTTGAGTCGCATTGCCCGGTCTATGACACCCTCACACGGGCAGTGGAAGTCACCGGTGCGGTCTCGATCAACGGCAGCAAGGCAGTAGCCTGCGCTGCCTGATATGCACCGGTCAGGGGATGATTCCCCCTCCATATCCCCTGACCGGTCGCTACTTCTTCACATAAGCGGTCAGGATAATTTTTCTGGGATTGCGGCAGAGGTCTTGCGGTCGATGCTGAGTATGCTGCACGCCCGAATTACGGGGTTTCTTTCGACGCTCTCTTATACTGTATTACGGTCTCATAGTCGACACTCGCATGTCCGGAGGGAAGGGCATCGACATTCCCGTTACAGACGAGAGAGCCCTTTTTTACCTTCGCATGAGTTTTCACCATGTTCGCAACTACCGACGTCAGGTCAAAACCACCCCCGTCACAACTTTTTATCATGCAGTCCATCTTAAAATAGGCGTAGGATGTAGGATAGATGTTTATCGTGCGCACCATGAGAACAGGGGTTGCTGCTTCGCGATAATATGTCATATGGATTACAATGCCGGAAACCGATGGAAATCTTTCTGAAACCAGACCGGCGGCAATATTGACCTGCTTTTTCAACTCCATCTTCAAAGCATAATTATGTCTGTGATGATGTCTGTTTTCCATGTCGCCTCCACACAAAATAAAAATCCCCCCTGCTTTAGAAGCAAGGGGGATTCTGACAGCCCATTACAGCTTTGTTACGTTGCTTGCCTTCAGGCCTTTCGGGCCCTTTTCAGTGTCAAAGCTGACTGAGTCACCCTCGGCAAGGGATTTAAATCCATTACCCTGGATTGAAGTGTGGTGGACAAATACTTCACTTCCGTCTTCGCTGGTGATAAAGCCAAAACCCTTTGAGTCATTGAACCACTTTACTGTTCCATTCTGCATATGCTGTTACCTCCTTTACTTAGAATTCAAATCTCAGAAGGTCGCAGCAGACAAAAAAACCACAAAGTCAAAAGTCTTTGTGGCCTCATAAACGGCAAAAACTTCCAAAATTCTATCCTTACTATAACACGTTCCTGTCCGGATAAGCAAGGGAAATGAGCGGGGGCCTGAAACTTCGGACTGCTGAGAGCGGGGCAGCTGCATTCGCCCGGGGCACCTATGAGGCAGTCAGGATCATGACCATCTGGCGCCCCTCCATCTTTGGCTCGGATTCCACCTTCGCGATATCCACCAGTTCCATCGCCAACTTGTTCAGGACACTCGCCCCCATTTCCTTGCGTTCAAATTCCCGCCCCCTGAAACGAATGGTCACCTTGACCTTGTCCCCATGTTCGATAAACTTCCTCGCATTACGCTTTTTGAACTCATAATCATGCGTGTCGATCGACGGGCGCATCCTGATCTCCTTTAGCGTCAGGGTCGTCTGACGTTTTTTTGCCTTCCGCAATTTCTTGCTCTCTTCGAACTTGAACTTCCGGTAGTCCATGATCTTACAGACCGGCGGATCGGCCTGAGGGCTGATTTCCACAAGATCCAGGTCCCTTTCTTCGGCCAGTTTCAGCGCCGCCGCAACATCCATAATTCCGATCTGGCCTTCTTCAGCGACAACCCGTATCTCTTTTCCCTTGATATACCGGATCTGTTCATTTACCCGCGTCTTGTCTACTACCCGCCCGGCCGATGCTCTTCCCTGATTGGTCATAAGGTGTTCTGTTCCTCCTGTGAATGTCTTTTTTTCCCCGGCTCTCTGCCGCTGAACGTCCGGACTAAGAGAAAGGATATATAGTGTAACATGCCGGGTGATAATATTATTCTTCTGCCGGGAAAAACGGACAATGTATACGGAGTTGAGGCACAAGAAAGAATGTTTTCAAATCGTTTCCCATCCAGGGCTTCGGGGAAGACGCTTCTTACTTCTTTACATAATCGCTCAGGCCGTATTTCCTGAGCTTGAGATAGAGAGTCTTTCGGTCGATGCCTAACACCTGGCTCGCCTTCGACTGATTGCCATTGAACTCCCGCAGCACTCTCAGGATATAGTCCCTCTCCATATCCTCAAGCGAACCGCCTGCTCCCTTATCAGCCACTGACCGGCCGGCCGGGACAGACAGGTCATCTGCCTCTACCCGTTCGGAATCGCAGAGGATGACCGCACGCTCGATCACGTTTTCGAGTTCACGCACATTCCCGGGCCAGGTATAGCCGCTGAGCAGAGCAAGGGCCTCGGGGGCGAATCCCGTTATGGGCTTCGAAAGCTTCCGACCGTATTTTTCGAGAAAATACGCCGCAAGGTCCGCAATATCTTCCGTCCTCTCCCGCAGCGGCGGGATGATGATATTGATGACATTGAGACGATAATAGAGATCTTCCCTGAACCTTCCCTGGGCAATAAGATCCCTCAGGTCCTTGTTCGTCGCCGCGATGACCCTTACATCCACATTGAGGATCTTATTACCGCCGACGCGCCTGAACTCCCCGGTGTCAAGGAAGCGCAGAAGCTTTGCCTGCAGCCCCACCGGCATCTCGGCGATCTCATCGAGAAAGAGCGTACCGCGGTCAGCCACCTCGACGATGCCATGCTTCGTCTCATAGGCATTTGTAAAGGCTCCCTTTTCGTGGCCGAAGACCTCTGATTCGATGAGATTCTCCGAGAATGTAGCACAGTTGAGCGCTATGAAGGGAAGCGTATTTCGACCGCTGTAATGCCAGATCGTATTTGCGACAAGTTCCTTGCCGGTTCCGCTCTCACCCTGAATGAATACCGGGGAATCGGTCGGCGCGATCTTTTTGATGAGGTCATGGATGTCCTTCATCTGCCGTGAACTGGAGACGAATCTGAACGGCGATTCCTTCCGCACCAGTTCCTGTTCAAGAAGCTGGCTCTTGATGCTCAGTTTGCCGTATTCATAGGCCCTGTTGATAATGATGACCAGTTCGTCAAGCTTATAGGGCTTGGTGAGATAGTCATAGGCGCCATACTTCATAGCCTCAACAGCGGTCTCCACCGTCGCCTTCCCCGTAAGAACGATAATGGCAGGCGCGGCAGGGTCTGTCTTCAGTTTTTTCATCACCGAGATGCCGTCCATGACCGGCAGCATGATATCAAGGAGCACAACGTCATAGACGATCTGTTTTGCCCGTTCCAGAGCGGTCTTCCCGTCGGCAGCGACATCCACGGAAAAACCTTTTCGGGTGAGTTCCTTGTACAGGAGCCTTCTCAGCGGTTCTTCGTCGTCCACAACGAGGACCTTGATCACTCCGCCCCCAAAGGCAGCCGTATGATAACGCTGGTCCCCTCACCCACATTGCTCATCACATCTATGCTCCCATTGTGCTCTTCGATGATCTTGTGGGAAATGGCAAGGCCGAGCCCTGTCCCCTCTCCGACAGGTTTCGACGTAAAGAAGGGATCGAAGATCTTCCCTATGATCTCCGGATCTATGCCGGCACCGGTGTCGGACACCGTCACCTTGATGTACTTCTCCTGCCCGAAACGGTCAGTGTCTCCGTCCATCCCTGTCGTGATCGTGATGCGGCCTCCCTCGGGCGTAAAATACAGGGAATTGATGATGAGGTTCATGAATACCTGCCGGAGATTGCCGGGGGCTGCGTGGATCTTCGGGATGTTCCTGTCCAGCTGCAGCCCGATATCGTGGTTCAGCCTCTTGGCCCGGTGGTTGACCAGCAGGATGACCTCTTTCACGAGCTCGTTCATGTCAATCTCCCGGAAGGTCCCGCCGGTCGGCCGCGCAAAATCAAGAAGGCTCCTCAGGATGCCCTTGCATCTGAATATCTCGTTATGGATTGTCTGGAGATATTCAGGAAAATCTTCGAACTCCGGCGACAGCAGGAGAGACTCATCCCGCGACCGGTCCATGAGCGCTTCTGCATACCCCGCAATGATGCCGAGAGGGTTATTGATCTCGTGCGCAATGCCCGCGACAAGCGTCCCGAGCGAAGCGAGTTTGTCCGAACGCACCAGCTGCTGCTCAAGGCGCTTCTGGGCAGTGACGTCCTTCAGATAGTGCACCAGCGCGTACAGTTTTCCTTCATCATCGATAAGGGGATAGGTCCAGAAATGGAATATGCTGCCTCCCGGGCCCTTGAGTTCCCTGAAGCAGGGGCGCAGCTCCGCCAGGGACTCGGCACAGATGCATTCTTCATCAGCGACGCCGATCAGATCGAAAAGCTCTGTGCAGCTCTTCCCCGCCGCCTCGACCACCGTAAGCCCTGTTTTGACAAGCAGGGCATAGTTGGCGCGGACTACGCGCTGTCTGCTGTCTTCGATCCAGACCATGTCCGTAATGGCGTCAAAGGTCTTTTCCCACTCCTTCTTTTCGCGGGAGATCTCTTCAAAGAGCAGCGCATTCTCGAGAGCGATGGAAATGTGCTTTGCGACAGGCAGGAGGATCTCGAGGTCTTTCTCCGAATAGTTCCCGGCCTTGCTGCTGTCAAAGTTAAAAACACCGAGTATCTTGTCGTGATAGAGCGGTATGCTGATGGTCGACCGGATGCCTTCCCGGAGAAGTTTTTTATCGTGAGTGAATTCCGTTGCGCTCAGGTCATGGCTGATCCACGGTTTGTTATGCCTGACGACCCAGCCGGCGCTGGTCCCCTCGATCGGCGCCCTGACGCCCTTTTTCATGATCGTCTGCATGTCCGTGTCAAGGGCGAAGATCAACAGGTTGTCCTCCTTCTCGTTGTACAAAAGAAGACTTGCCCTGTCGTAGTCGATCAGCTTCCTGATCTCGGATACCATGATGCGGAAGATCGTACCGATGCTGAGGCTTGAGTTGACGATGCCGCTCAGCTCGTTGATAAGCTCTATCTGATTCATCTTCTTTTGGAGCTGTTCGATGAGACGGATGTTCTCCATGGCAACGCCGAGCATGTTGCCGATCGGCACGAGGAGCTGCGTGTCCATGGATGTGAAATATGCTTCCCTTCTCGTTGCAAGGCCAAGCACGCCGAGGAATATGCCCTTTGACCGTATCGGAATGGCGACCACACTTTCGACGCCGTCCACGCCGGTGTGAAGGCTGGTCACACGCGGGTCCTGGGACGCCCTCTCCACAAGCAGCGGCATCCCCGAGGCAAATACCTTTCCGAAGATGCACTCGCCCTCCCCAAGTTCACGGACAGCCAACGCTCCCTGCAGGAGGCTCTTTTCCGCCCGCAGATGGAGGACATTGGAATCAGGTTCGAGCAGATAGATCCAGCCTCCCTCTACCTCCATGATGCCGAGGAGCATATCAACAGTATTCTGCATGATCGCTTCAATGGCCTCATTCTGGGCAAGGATCTCAGCAAACGCTTTCAGGATCGAAAGTTCCTTTGTCCTCTGAAAGGCCTTTCGCTGCAGTTTGCGGTGCTCGGAAATGTCGTTCAGAACAACGAGCTTATGCGCACCGGTGTTTTCCTGGCAGGGTATGACCGAGACCTTCGCTTCGACAAAATCGCCGTTCTTTCTGATGGCAGAGGTCATGAAATGACTGTCCGGATAGGCGCTGCCGAGGTCCCGGGGGGCGCCCCTCCTGAGCGCGGCGATCCTGAACGCATGGCGCCGGTCCGGGATCACAAGAAGATCCAGCGTCCTGCCGGCCATCTCGTCCGGTTCGTACTGAAAAAAGATGCGGGCGCTTTCGTTGCAGGAAATGACCGTGAATGCCTCATCGATCAGAAGAACAGGGGTATCAAGAGAGTCAAAGGTCCTCAGGATACCGACGGCCTCTTTCAGGAAGACTGTGTTCATGGGGTATTATATCACCAATCGAACGGTGAAAGGTCAGCGTGAACCTGATCAGTGAATCAGGTTCACGTTGTGCCCGGCGCGTTGCCAGGCCGCTGAGACACTGCTTTTGACCGGTTTTCAGTCATCCCCGTGCAGACAGAAAGCCGTGGGTTCAAAGGCTCTGCGATACGCGCCTTGTCGGTATGACAACAGCAACCAGGGAAAAAGCGCCTCCACAACCACAACCTGCTAAGGGACCGGAATTCCGGAGATATCCACCACGGTCCATTCACCTTTACTATCAACTTTTTCCCGTATGATTATCGCGGCGTGGGCAAATGTGAGGGTTTGCCCTTTCCTGTATTCCCCGATATCCTTAAGCGCTTCCAGGGTAATCCGTCTGACCTCGACGATATGCCCGGCTGTTCCCATATAGGTCATCCGGTTCAGGGGGACAGGGGATATCTCTCCCAGCTGCAGGTCCACGACCCTGTAACGGCGGGCTTCAAAATGATCCCTGATGACCATGCCCGCGTTCTCCTGAGACGGGGCTACCGAACAGGCTGCAAGGAGGACCCCCGCCACTCCCGCAGAGATGAAGGCGAAAAACCGATCAGGTCCGGACAAGCGTCCTGCCGGCTTCGTATGCATCTTTCAGTGCTGTCGGGTGCTCAAGGATCGCACCCTTGGCATCCACCTGCAGGAACCCGAGCAATTCGTGGGAAGGGACGCTGACCGTCCTGAAGAACGCCTTTGCCGTAGCTTCACCGCATTGTATGCCCACCTCTTTTTTCATCCCGCCGACCAGCATAAGGAGCCCCTTCCGTCCGTGCGGACCTTCAGGGATCGTCTTCTTCAGCAAGTACTTCTCGCACCAGAAGGACTGACATCTGTCCACCATTGCCTTTGCCTGTGCGCTCATGCCGAAGAAAAATATCGGGGAGGCCAGGATGATCCTGTCCGCCTCCCTGATATCCTGGTACACCTCGGTCATGTCATCATCGATGATGCAGATGCCGTTCTTGTCGCAGCCGCCGCAGTCCTGGCAGGGCTTGATGCGCATGAGATTGAGCTTGTGCACCTTTACCTCATGGCCCAGGTCGAGGACCGCCCGAACCGCCTCGTTGAGCAGCAGTTCGGTATTGCCGTCAACGCGCGGACTGCCTAAAAACGCAACTATCTTCACGTCTCAGTCCATCTTCCTGAACGCCTGCTTCTTCGCCTTGCAGACCGGGCATTCATCAGGAGCAGCTCCCTCGCCCGTCATGCCGCAGACCTGACAGACATAGTAGTCGGTCTCCTCGTTCTTGCCGAGATTGTCGAGTGCCTTCTTATACAGGGCCGCATGGACCTTCTCGACCTCGTTCGCATAGACAAACGATCTTTCCGCAAGCCCGTTCGCCTCTGCCTTTGCCTCCTCGATCATCTTCGGATACATCTTCTGGAACTCGAAGGACTCCCCCTCGATCGCTTCGCCCAGGTTGTCCTTTGTCGACCTGATGCCGCCCAGTTCGCGCAGATGGTTATGCGCATGAACGGTCTCAGCCTCTGCCGCGGCCCGGAAGAGCTTCGCCACCTGTTTAAAACCTTCAGTCTCTGCCTTTTTTGCAAAGGCAAGATACTTGCGGTTTGCCTGTGATTCTCCTGCAAAAGCCTCTTTCAGATTCTTTACCGATTTTGATGCCATCACCGTCTCCTTTCGTAATTAAAGATTATTCCCCGGAACTTTCTGTCAGATATCCCGTATTGTCACTGCATCCTGGCAGCTTGTTCCTGTTCTGCTGCAGTATGCGATCAGCATTTTTCCCATTATACCTTCCTATCCGATTTTCTCAAATGCATTCTTCCCCGCCCTGCAGACCGGGCACTTCCAGTCGTCCGGGAGGTCTTCGAACCGCGCGCCCTGATCCGCTTCCTTATAGAGCCACTTGCAGGTCGCGCATCTCCAGAGACCGAAATCCCTTCGCTCCCCGGTCCTGGCCGCGACCTCCCAGCCCCGCTCCAGCCAATCCTCAATGCGCGGCGGGTAATACCCCGAAAATATGGTCTTGTCAGAGGCATCTTCCATGGAAACCTCGATCACCATATCGCCCTTCTTCACCACATAGCCCCAGTTGAATACATCGGCAGAATCGGGTCCGGATGCCTTTCCTGAAAAGGTAAATACGTTGCCACTTCTCTTTACTTTCGTCCAGCTGTAGCAGCAGGGGAGAACAGAGGTGCAGCCGCACTTGCCATTTTTCAGTTCCAGACCGTCGACCCGGAACCCGCCGGGTATTTTTTCGACAGAAATCTCCATTTTCACCTCCGGGATTGAAAGATACCGCTTCTCGGGAAACGGTCAGTGGACGGTTGACTCCCGCTTGAAGACCTTATGGTTGCAACCGGGACAGAGTGTCTCTTCTTCGTCGGTCCACAGCTCTGCTTCAGCCCCGCACTTTCTGCATGTAATGAACTCCGGGACCGGGATATTCCCTGTGCTGCAGGGACTTTTCTGTTTCTGCGCCTGATCACTATCCCTCATGGGCCTTCCTCCATCCTTCAAGCGCCAAACGCTCCATCCTTTCCATTCCCCACTTCTTGATTTCGTCGAGATATTTTCTGGGGTTTATCTTCGCAAGCCTGACCAGTTCCTCCCGCTCTTTCACGGAATCGATATGGTCTGTCGGGTAGACGCCGCGCCAGGTGCAGTAACCCTGGTCAAAAAGATATTCCGGTGTCGGCATAACGCCCTGAAGCTTGTGGGCCATGAACCGGGCGACATCCATATCGTACACGATGATCCATCCGTTGTCCCTGAGCATGCTCTCATGATTGAAATGAACATCCGATGAACACTGCGGACAGTAAAGTTTGTCCACCACCTCAACAGGCATGATCTCGTCACGAAAATTAAAGCTTGCGGTCCGGGTCCCGCACTTGCACGTCATTTTATGGTCCATGCACATAAACAGTTCCTCCTTATGATTGGTGCCCGCTCCTGCAGGCAGGACAGATGCCATAGAATTCTATGTGATTGCCGGTCAGTGTAAAATCGCCTTTCACCTGTTCAGGCAGGTCGAGACTGAACGGGATGTGAACATCCTGGATCCTCTTGCAAAGTGTGCAGATAAGATGATGATGCATGTCCGTGCACGGATCGAAGCGTTTTTTGGCCGGATCGATGGTCAGTTCGATGATATGCCCCTTTTCCCTGAGCGAATCGAGCGTATTGTAGACCGTCGCAAAGGACATCGTGGGAAACTGAACTGATACCGCCCTATAGATCTCCTCTGCTGACGGATGGTCTGTATTGCCGTCCAGAAAATCCAGGATTGCCAATCTCTGGGGCGTCAACTTCAATCCTATGTCCTTGAATTTCTGCATATCTTTAATTTGAAGTATTCTCTTGTAGTATTTTTTATCATTTAATAATTATTCTTGTCAACTGAAAAATCACGATTTGCGGCTTTTTTATATATATACATATAGCAGCCGTCCAGGCTGTTACCTTGACTTAGCACGTATATGAGGTAGATTGAAACTAACCACCGGCAGCGACGAAAAATCACGCAGATTTCCAAAATATTGAAGGAGGATCAGCCATGAAAAAAAGAGTCATGATATTGACAACAATGGTTATTGCTACGGCCTTGATAGCAATCTCCGGGGTGAGATTCATCGATGGTGCTGAAGTAACATCGGATAAAGACAAGATGGCACAGGAAAGCGAGATGCTGATCGAGAAAGGCCAGATGATGATGAGAGAGGGCGGGATGAAGATCGAGGAAGGAAAGGTGCAGGCCAAAGAAGGGGAGATGCTGCTGGAAAAAGGAAAGGCGATGAAGGAAGGCCGCATGATGAGCAAAGATATGCGGATGAAGGAAGCGGATGTACTGATAGAAAAGGGCAGACTGATGATGAACAGGGGGCAGCTCCTGACAGAAAGAGGAAAGGACACGAAGGATGATGCCCAGTCACCCGAGGGCGCAAAGATGATGGTTGAAGGCAGCATGATGGACAAAGAAATGATGATGAAAGAAGGCTCACTCATGATCGACAGGGGCAAGGTGCTGATCAAGCGGGGTGAACTGCTGCAGGGTAAAGCTCAGGCGTTGAAGGAAGGTGAAACCGTGTCGGAAAGAGACACGATCATGCTGGATAAAGAGATGATGATAAGAGACGGGAGCATCATGATGGAAAAAGGGGACATCATGAAAAAAGAAGGCAGGCTGATGATGGAAAAAGGGATGAAGATGAAAGAAGACAACTGACAGACGGAGGATGATATGAAAAAGAGTCTTGGCATAATTTTCATCGTCGGCATGCTGCTCATGCTGTACGGCTGCATAGCTGAGGTCCGGCCTGCCGGTTATTACTACAGTCGCCCGTATTACTATGGATATCCCTCTTACCGGTACTATTATTATGACTATGATTACCCCCACGGCAATTACTATTACCGCCACAAGAGGGATCGTTGATCAAATAACCGATGACTGCACAGGGGCAGTCTTCCACCAAGAAAGGAGAAAGAGACATCATGAACACACATTCAGCAGCAAGGACCATCGTTACCATCCTCTGCATCATGGTTGCATGTGCCTTTATCGCCCCCCTGGCTGACGCAGCGACAAAGGGGGAGATCGATGCCAGTGTCACAGCTGCAATGGCCCGTTTCGGCAAGGACATCAAGGGAGGCACTGAGTATCTGAAGGCTGCCAAGGGCGTTCTGGTAATACCGAACGTTACCAAGGCTGCTTTGGTTGTCGGCGGCCAATATGGTCAAGGGGCGCTGCAGGTCGGTGGCAAGACCGTGCGATACTACAGCATCACCGCGGGGTCGCTCGGCTGGCAGATAGGTGCGGAACAATACGACCTGGTCATACTCTTCATGACAGAGGATGCGCTGAACAAGTTCCAGAAGAGTGAGGGATGGGAAGCAGGGGTTGATGCCGAAGTAACGCTCATTCAGGTGGGTGCGGATCTTACCGTGGCAACCCTCAGAAGCCAGCATCCGATAGCGGGATTTGTCTTTGATCAGAAGGGGTTAATGGCAGGGATCTCTGTCAGAGGCGCCAAGTTCACGCCCATCCATCCTGATTGAAGCCGCATTGTGCGGGGGTGCCCTCTGCACCCCCGATGTCTTACCGTTTCAATGCAGAAAACCCGCAAGATTACGTTAGGGGTTTTCCCTCCCTTCCCGCCTGTTTTTGCCTGTCTCCATACAAGAACTTACAGCGAGGTTTGAGAGCACACTACTAAGTAACACGCCTCAGGAATCTGCAACGAACACGATACCGGGAGCGATACGTCAGGTCTGCATAGCAACGGGCTGAGATTCCCAGGCATATTCTAATGCATTGACATCGGTGGCCTGGTATTCGTCGATAAGACGGTAAACGTGCATAACGGTTTCACGTTTTTCCTCTCGTGTTAAGAGGATCATACAGATTTGACTGCTTGCAAATTTCGATTGATTCCGTGAGGACATTTTTTTTTAAAGGTATTCATACTGATTTAAACGCAACAAATATACCAAGTTAAAAATATCTTTAAAATCTCCGTATTAGCATACAGGATAAAGCTTTGCGTTATGCTTATTTCGTGAATTTACCATTTCACCTGGGTTTTCGCGGACTTTCGTGCAGTACATCTCCCATATTGATCCCCATTACGCCTCTAAACATGTATTTCAAGCCAGGGAGGTCCAGGTGCGGAAAATGAGGGCACCGGGATATAAGAGCGATCAGTGGCAGAATAAAGCTTGAAATAAAAAAGTGGTGTTTGTTCTCCACTCCTCAGCGGTTTTGTTTACTTTGCTTCATGCTGACTTGAGGCCGTAGCGCCCCGGCTTACTAAACCTTTTGCTGAGTCTAAGAAGAACAAGACCACCACTTTTAGCGTGTTCTCTTAGCCCCAAATTACTCCTATCCTGTCAGCGTGTCAACGTCAAAGTCGGATTCCTATGTTGCCCAATAACCAGCAATTTAGCCGGGCAGTTCATGTAACGCTGCATGTAATACTCCTCACTTTTTTAAGCGCTTCTCCAGGGCGTTGCTTTCAGAGAGAAATTGAGCTGTCTCTCCTCAATGGCATCCTCTGCAAGGCATACGCAGTGGTCATTACCTCAAGAAATTGGCTTATACCCCCGGAATAAGGAACCCGCGGTATATTGAGATGTCCGAAACCCGGTTGCCCCTACATTCGCAACCTCTTTGAAGCCAGCCTCTTCCATCAGTGCCAACTGATCCCCGACCGGGATCGCCCCCCCTATTCAATGTGACCATGCTTCAAGGCTGTCCTTCATCTCGGCAGGCAGGTCCTGTTCCAATACCACGTCAGCAAACTGTACGCGTCCTCCAGGCTTGAGAATCCGATATATTTCTCTGAAACAGGCCAGTTTGAAAGGCGAAAGATTGATCACGCCATTTGAGATCACCACATCGAAGAAATTTTCCGGATACGGTATCTCTTCCGCGTCGATCTGCTTGAGTTCATAATTCGTTACGCCTGCGCCGTTAAGATTCTCCATGGTGCGATCGATCATCTCTCTTGTCAGATCCACCCCGCAGACCAACCCCGAATCGCCTACCAAATGGCCTGATACATAGAGGTCAAAGCCTGCTCCGCACCCAAAATCCAGAACCCTGGCCCCGGGTCGTATCTCGCCCAAGGAGAACGGATTGCCGACGCCGCAAAAAGACTCAAGGAGATTGGAAGGGGCTTGCTGGATTAAGTAAAAATCGTAGCCAAGGGTCTCTGCGCCGATCTTGCCAGTTGGATAACTGAATTTGTCCTTAGCAGAAATGGCGACTTCGGCATACTTTTCCCTTATGACACGTCTGATTCCTTCTGAATCCTGCAGAGAGGTATCTGCATGGAATCGATCATTCTTGTCTGACAAAGCGGACACATCTGCAGGCTTTGCCAAACTATCCTGAGAGCACCCCCCGGTGCCGCCTGAAGGCGGTCAGGAAGGAGGCGCTGCTTTATCGATTGCCTTGTCATCCATTCCGCACCTCCATGCTGGTATAGCTAAATTATTGTAAAATGAAATCGGGCGATATAGCTATCTAAATGAGTTTTCTCTGTTTCTCCCTTCCCTACCTGCCCTCGTCCATGGACCATATATATCCTGCTAAATATCCATTTCTTCCGATATAACATCTGTCCCGAAACATGTTCAAATCCTTTGCGTCCCTTGCCGTTTCAGGCAGTCTTATCAAAAAAAGTCTTTATTTAAAGCATAAGAATATGCGATAACATATGAACTTCCTGTTGTTATACGTATCAAGCCTTGCATGTGATGCAGGAAAAAGTGCGGGGAAACTGACTGATGACTGTACCAACGACCGGTCCGGGAGGTGCCTAATGCTGGGATGGTTCAGGAGGAAGAGACAGGAGTA
The DNA here is from genome assembly GCA_012026685.1 of Nitrospirota bacterium. GTDB lineage: Bacteria > Nitrospirota > Thermodesulfovibrionia > Thermodesulfovibrionales > UBA6898 > UBA6898. The sequence goes on along the minus strand of VEOY01000096.1, from coordinate 3,805 downwards.
CAAGATGAGAAGACAGCTCAGAAACAGGTACTGGAAACTCATCCGCTTGGAAGTCGCGAACAAGGAAACAATTTCGGCATAACAAAACGAAGCACATTTGTGTTAATTAACTGATCGCACGGAAGATGTGTTCTCTCAGTTTACGCGGATCTTTGTATACAGCTCTTTAGTCACTCCATCCCGGGTCGTTCTAAATGAGATTTTCAGGGTATAAACTCCACTGATACTGCATGGTATCGTCGCGTCAATATAATACCCCGCCCACACGGGGCTCTCTCCATAATAATTACCAAGGCTGTACGTCCCGGCCAGAACATCCCCTCGGTATACTCTCACGGTCACATTATATGAGCCTATGCCTTTGGTTTCATAAAAGGTTCTTCCTGAAATGCTGGTCCCGGCTTGACACCACGGTTCCGGATTTGCAAAAAAGCTCAACGGTTTGACCTTGATATCATCTGCATGGGCCAGTGATACGGAAAAAAGAAGATAGATCAGGACAACTGCCGCTTTTTTCATAACCCCTCCTCAGTCGGCAATGTATAAAACCCTACAACCCGGAAAAAGAAGGGGCTACCCCGTAAAGGATAACCCCTTGTTTATGAATGGTGAACCGTGGAGGATTCGAACCTCCGACCCGCTGATTAAGAGTCAGCTGCTCTACCAACTGAGCTAACGGTCCATGGAGTAACAGTGATCATTGATTGGTCTTCAGCAATCCGTGAAGAAATATATTAATAAAAACAAAAAAAGGAGTCAACCCAACACGGCACTGCAGTACACTTTCTGATCACCACCGCTTCATCCGTGACGTGGGCTGGCGCGCCTGAGAGGATTCGAACCTCCGACCCTCAGCTCCGGAGGCTGATGCTCTATCCATCTGAGCTACAGGCGCAGGTAATAACAATTTCAGCAGTGGCGGGATTGATCACGCCCCTGGTCCGGTTTCCCACTGACACTGAAAAGAATATGGGGTGAGTGAGGGGATTCGAACCCCCGGCCACCAGGGCCACAACCTGGTGCTCTAACCGGCTGAGCTACACCCACCATATGACACATCAAAACGTGACAGTGAATAGTATAAATGAAAAACAGGAAAAATCGCCATTCCGGTCTGGTAACCGGCTGCCGATCGCTGAAATCCCGCTGAGAGAGCCTGGATTGGCGCGCCTGAAGGGATTCGAACCCCTGACCCACTGCTTAGAAGGCAGTTGCTCTATCCGTCTGAGCTACAGGCGCACTTAAAAAAACAGCGAGCTATGATTATAAGAAGTTGTTAAAATAGCTGTCAAGAATCCGTTGACGTCTACCCGGTTTTCTGTTTTACTATGTACCAGTTGCGGGTCGACACTGTTTGCTTCATTCACACGGGCGGTTAGCTCAGCTGGGAGAGCGCCACGTTCGCAACGTGGAAGTCGGGGGTTCGAATCCCCTACCGTCCACCACTTTTTTTCTTCAGCGCACCCTTCGACCGAAACACTGCGCCCGCCGCTTCTTTCATGACATCCGTCAGGGGTACCTTTGCGTCTGCCGCCAGTCTCCTGCAGTCGTCATATTCAGGCATGCACCGGCAGTCGCCATCTCCCCATGATGAGACCTTGACCTTCGCTCTTCCGTATCGCGTCCGGACCTCTTTGATCTCCCGTCCCAGCGTCACCCGTCCTGCGTCGTGAAAGCGTATGCCGATGGTCGTCGTCTCTTTGAAGATGATATCCATAAGTTCATTTTTCTTTTCCGCGTTGCAGAGGACGCTGAGCAATATGCCCGGACGTGATTTTTTCATGATCACCGGTGTCAGAAAAACGTCGAGAGCCCCGCGATCGAACAGCCTCTCCATTACATATTCATAGACCTGCGGATTCATGTCATCGATGTTCGTTTCAATGACGGTCACCATCTCATCACCTCTGTTCCGGTATTCCTCACCTGCCATAAGCCGCAGCACATTCGGCCAGCAGTCAGGGTCTGCATCTCCTGCACCCAGGCCGATGATTTCGGGCATGAAATGCGGCATGGCGCCGAATACAGAGGCCAGCGCCCTGACAAGGACCGCTCCTGTCGGTGTCGCAAGCTCGAAGGAGGGTCCTGTCGCATGGCAGGGGACACCTTTCAGTATCTCGGCAGTAGCAGGAGCAGGGACCGGTAATATGCCATGAGAAGTCCGCGTGGTGCCACTGCCGACGTTGACAGGGGACGCGTACACGGTCTCTATGCCGAGGAATGACATCCCGATAAGGACGCCAAAGATATCGACAAGGCAGTCGACACCCCCCAGTTCATGAAGATGCGCTCTATCGATGGTCTCTCCGTGAACTTTCGCCTCTGCCTCGAAGAGTGATCTGAAGATCGAAAAGCCCCGGACTTTTATCTCTTCAGGGAGCGCAGAGTCCTTGATAAGCGCCCGTATATCTTTCCATGTTCTGCCCTTTGCCCCTTGCCCTTTGCCCCTGAGCATCACGTCAACCTTGGTAGCCGCGAGCCCCGCCCTTACGACCTTTTTTTCGCTCAGGACGTACCCTTTAAGCTTCAGTTTCTTCAGCTCCTTTTCGATATGCGCCAGCGGCACACCGGCATCGACGAGCGCGCCGAGAAACATGTCCCCGCTGATGCCGGAAAAGCAGTCGATATATGCGATCTTCACCCGGGACACCTCATGTCCACCCCTTACCCTTCCCTCGCTCGTGCAGCATCAGGAGCTCGGGAAAAAACTTACCCGATATTCAGGAACGGTTTCACATCCCTGGTAAAATCCAGGTCTGCAAAATAATTTCCGATCGCAGTCCTGTATTCTCCGATCGTCCTCATCGCCTGGGTCGCGAGGCGGAACCTCTGCTCAAGGCTGATCTTCCCGTCGTTCTTCCTGAGTGCGCCGACAAAGCCTGCATACTGCCCGGGAGAAGTGAGCGCAGCGATGCTGTGCCAGTTCTTGGCAGATGCCATGGTCATGGCAGGTCCGCCGATGTCGATGTTCACGCGTGCTGTTTCCGCTGTTGTGCCCTCTTTTGCAATGACCGAGGTAAACGGATAAAGGTTGCCGACAAAGATGTCAAAGTAAACGCCTGCGTACCTGCTTCCCTGCGCAAGCGTTGCATACAGATATTCTTCATGCGCAGGATTGCCCCGCTCTGCAAGAAGCCCTGCATGTATCTTGGGATGGAGGGTCTTCACCAGTCCGCCCTCCATTTCGGGAGCACCGGTAAACTCCTCTACGGATATATAGTTCTTTGATGCATCCGGGCCGAGGATCTCGATGATTTTTTTGCCGGTGCCGCCGGTTGAATAGAATTTTGCCGAGGTGTTTGCTTCCAGGATGCCCCTGATGAGCTCTTCAAGTCCTGCCTTGTCAAAAACGCTTACGAGGATGTGCTCCGGTTTGATGAGGTCGATGACCTTATGAACGTTCTCTCTGATGCTCATGCTTCCCCCTGTACCTCTATATTGACAATCGTACTGTCTTCGGATTTATCACATATTCTGTCATTGCAGTCATCGACCTCAGTGAAAACCCGATTTCGGGCCTGTCTGCACTCCTTACAGTGAAAAAAGATTCCCGGCAGGCAGGCGGGAACGACAAATTATACGTAATTTCGATCGCCTTAGTATATAACAACAGAAGAATTATCCTTCGCCTCTTCGCATCCACGCGTTACCGCATTCACGCTTCTACCTAACCAACAGATCTTCCATCTCCGTCAGCATCTCCGCGATCGTCATATTGATACGGCGGCCGAAGCCGAGCAGCTGTCTCAAATCGATCTCGATGGCGGAAAGTTCCCGGTACAGGTCCGTTCGGTCCAGCATGCAT
>VEOY01000088.1 GCA_012026685.1 Nitrospirota bacterium | reverse complement strand
TTATTATTATGTCGCATGCGATATAATCTCCGGGAAAATTATGATCGACCACTTTAGAAAAGATCCTTATTGAAAAAGAACGGCTGCCCGAGCGAAAGACCATGATCTACATGTACGTGACGAAAAGAAATATTCTCGGCGCAAGAAGCCCGCTTGACACCTGATGAAAACGGCTTATTCTTTTTCTCCGCAAGTCTCCATCGAAACCTGCAAAGTTACGCTCACCCTTCCCTGAAGGACATCTTCAGTTCGTACATCCCGGCTTCGGCCCTGCGCTCGACGATGAATCCCGACTGTTCAAAAAGCTGCAGCATGGGCTTGTTGTCCATGAGCACGGAGGCGACGAAGCCGTGCAGACCGCTGCGCTTTGCCAGGAGTGTCAGATACCGGATCAGCTCGGCACCGATACCCTGTCCCTGGTGGTCGTCGCGCACCACGAAGGCCACTTCCGCGGTATGCGTCTCTTCGTCTATGAAATACTGTCCCATGCCGGTGATCACTTCATTGCCGTTCTCCTCGACGATCGCCAGGATGACCATTTCTTTCGTGTAGTCGATGACCACGAATTTCTGCAGCTGCTCATGCGGCATGGATGTCCGGGTCGAGATGAAACGGTGGTACATGCAGTCACTGGAAAGTGAATAGAAGAAGTCCTTGAGGAGATGCTCGTCGCCCAGCCGGACAGGACGCAGGAACAACTTCACGCCTGCCTTGGTCGTTCTGCTCGTCTCAAGGTCCTCGGGGTACTCGCCTTTCTTCCCCGTAATGAACGCCTGGTCCTTATAGATGAGGTTGAGCTTCTTCGCCTCCTCGATGAGCCAGTCCTGGAATTTGGGATGCGCTATGGCAATGAGGTCCATTGCGCGCTCCCTGATGTTCTTGCCGTGCAGGTACGCGATGCCATACTCTGTGACCACGTAATGCAGATCACCCCGCGTGAGCGTAACGCCTGCCCCTTCTTTCAGGAAGGGAACGATCCTCGATACCGTCTCATCTTCCGCGGTCGACTGGATGGCGAGGATCGACTTCCCCCCCTGGGAAAGCATTGCCCCCCTCATGAAATCGGCCTGGCCGCCGATGCCGCTGAAAAAATATTTTCCGAGCGATTCAGCTGTTGCCTGCCCGGTAAGGTCGATCTCAAGCGCGCTGTTGATCGCGGTGGCGTTCCTGTTCCTCGCGATGGTGAGGGGATTGTTGGTATAGCTCACCGGCCGGAATTCGATGGCCGGATTGTCGCAGATGAAGTCATAGGTCGCCCGTTTCCCCATGCAGAAGGCCGCAACGGTCTTGTCGCGGTTCAGGTCCTTACGGCAATTATTGATCACCCCGCGCTGCATCAGGTCAACGATGCCGTCCGACAGGAGCTCGGTATGCACACCGAGGTCCTTCTTTCCGCGGAGATGAGCAAGGATCGCATTCGGAATGCTCCCGTAACCGACCTGGATCGTATCGCCGTCCTGCACAATGCGGGACACGTATCTGCCGATCTTTTCCGCTATCTCGTCAGAGATGCTGGCCTCGAATTCAAGCAGCGGCTCATCATGCGGCACGATGAAGTCAATGTCGCTGATGTGGATGAAGGTGTCCCCATGGACCCTCGGCATGGACGCATTGACCTGAGCGATCACGACCGGAGCGCTCTCCACTGCGGCCTTGACGATGTCGACGCTGATGCCGAGACTCACGAACCCGTGAGCATCGGGAACGGACGTCTGTATCAAAGCCACGTCGATAGGGACCCGCTTCCTTTGGAAAAGCTCCGGCACTGCGGAAAGGAATATCGGGGTGTAATCCGCCAGGCCTTCATTTACCGCATCCCGTGCAGTATTGCCGATGAAAAACGAGTTGAACCGGAAATTGTCCCTGTACCGTTCTTCTGCGTACGAGTTCACGCCAAGATTCCAGATCTGGAGAAGCTCGGTATCCACGAATGCCTTGGGGTGGGACTGGATATGCCTGATCATTGCCTGCACGAGATACTGCGGCTCCCCGCAGCCGGTGCCGATGAAGATCCTGTCACCCGGGTGGATATGGCTGAAGACGCGGTCGTCTGTGATGAACTTTTCGGGATAGATCTCTCTTATGTCCTGCGGGCGGGGCTCATCATGTTCACAGGCCATCTCCGGTCACCTTCCTCTCACCATCAGTATATCAGATGCAGTAAGGACAGTCATGCTGCGGTCCGCACTCATTGCTGCGCCTTTTTTACACTTTTTTGTTTGTAACGGACCCGCTCTTCTGTTATAGTCTTAGAAAATATTTAGGGGGGTATTATGGTCGCAATTTTTGGCCTTGCACTCGTTCTGATCATCGCAGTTGTTGTATTGATCATTGTTGCGGGGATCGTGATCTACAACAAGCTGGTCCGGCTGAGGACAACCGTAAAATCATCCTGGTCCGACATCGATGTGCATCTGAAAAAACGGTATGACCTTGTCCCGAATCTTGTAGAGACTGTCAAAGGCTACGCGACGCACGAAAAGTCCGTGCTGGAAAACGTGACCATGGCCCGGGCTGCCGCGATGAAGGCCTCGTCGCCCGCTGACAAGGCCAAGGCGGAAAACATGTTCTCAGCGCCC
>VEOY01000114.1 GCA_012026685.1 Nitrospirota bacterium | reverse complement strand
CTCGATAACACCGTCCAATGAATGCCTTGTGGCAATGACCGGCGCAAAGAGCGTTACCGCGACCTTCACGGCGGTAACTGCACCGACATTGCTCACCCCGGCAAGCAACGACCAGGTTCCCGCAGGGAGCACGTATAACATTACCTGGGCGGCGCCTGCCCATGCAGCGACATTCAAGCTCATGTATTCAATAAACAATGGCACCACATGGGTGCTCATAGGCCAGAATCTGACAGGGAATTCGTTCTTCTGGCACGTCCCGACCCCGAGAAACACCAGCACGGCCCTCGTACGTCTTATAGCTTACAATGCATCAGGTGCCAAGATCGGTTCTGACACGAACGCGATCACGATCAAGACGCTCACGATCACTTCGCCTGCCAAAGGCGATGTTTGGACATCCGTTGCAGGCAATTCGCACAACATAGTATGGCAGACCTTTGCCACCCCGGGGCTGGTAAAATCCGTAGTCATCCAGTATAGCAAGAACAACGGCACATCGTGGAAGCCGGTTGCGACGCTGGACAACAGCAGCGGTGTGTACGACAACGGCGGCACCTACGCATGGCAGATTGCGCCTCAGGTGGGCGGCGACAAGCCGGCCAGCAGGGTAAGGATCATCCTGAAGGACGCTGCCGGCAAGAACATCTCCATGGCGGTGAGCAAGAAATTTACGATAACCCCATAGGGGAAGTATGATGTGTACATGGCGGGGCAGGATGTTATCCTGCCCTGTTTTTTTTGGGTTCCGCTTGCTGCTGAGACATGTATACTATGGGTAGAAACGCACGCGCTTTTACGGCCTGAACATGCAAGCGATCCATCAAAACCAAGAGGAGTGTATGGCAAATAGGATTACGGTGACATTAATGATAAGGGTTCTGGCACTCTGCATGGCTGCGATCTTTCTGCTCCATCCCCACGGGGCGTACGCGGAAGAAAAGAAGGCGGAAACGTCTCCTGAAAAAGCGCAGACGGCAACGGAAGAGAAATGGGGGATCAGGCCCCTGAGCGTCAGGCGGACCGCAGAGGGGTATATGCTCGACTTCCGCTACCGCGTCACTGACGCCGATAAGGCCGCTCAGCTATTCGGCCCCAGGATAAGGCCGTATATCATCGACCAGGCAAGCGGGGCTGTCATGGCTGTGCCCAATGTGCCGAAGGTCGGCTCCCTTCGGTCGACAAGGAAACCGGTCAAAGACAAGAATTATACGATCCTTTTTGCGAATCCCCAAAAGTACATCAAGGACGGCAACAAGGTGACCGTGGTCATAGGCGACCTCAGGATCGAAAATCTCGTGGTGGTACCGTGACCGTGTTCCGGAATCCGCATCGGCGATAACTCGTAAGGAGCCCGTATGCCAAAAAAACAGAAACTCATTTTTATCATGGGTATCATGCTCATCTGTGTCTTCGCCGCAGGGACGTCCTTCGGTGAATCAAAGCCCAGGTATAAACGCTCGATCGAAAAGTACGCTGTTCCGGACGTGACCCTTGTAAACCAGGACGGCAGGAAGGTAAGGCTGCTGTCGCTGATAAACTCCGGCAAACCTGTGATGCTCGATTTCATCTACGGCACCTGCACGACCATCTGCCCGGTGCTCTCGGCGGGGTTCACCAACCTCCAGAACAAGCTCGGCCAGGACGCGGCAAAGGTGCAGCTCATATCCGTGACCATAGACCCGGAATATGATACGCCGGCAGTGATGAAGGATTATCTGAAGCGTTTCCGCGCGAAGCCCGGCTGGGACTTTCTTACCGGAAGCAGGGAGGACATTGACCGCGTTATGAGGGCCTTCAACGCCTACGTGCCGAACAAGATGGCGCATTATCCGCTGACGCTTCTCAAAGCCTCCAACAGCGATCAGTGGGTGCGCATCTACGGCATGGTCGGCATGTCCGTGCTGATGACAGAATATGCGGAACTCAACAGGAAATGAGGGGACGGACATGAAAGAATGTACGGTTCATTCTGGCAAGCCGCTGGTGAATGTTTTTTGCGCTGTCAGCCTGCTCCTGATCACTCTGGTCTGTATCTCCCCCGCCCATGGTGCGGACAAGACCTCTTTTTCTCTGCCCAAGGGCCTCTCAAGGGGAGAGGCGATGAGACTGGGGGAGGCGATGTACCGGGACGGCAGGCTTCCATCCGGGAAGTATATACAGGCGGTCGTCGAGGGCGACATCCCTGTTGAAGGGTCCATGTTCACCTGCGCAAACTGTCATATGCGGAGCGGACTTGGCTCTGTCGAAGGCACGATCATCAGCCCTGCCACAAACGGCGAGAGACTGTACCGGTCCCGCAAAGGCGGCCAGGAGTTCACGGACCAGCAGAAGGAGGTCCTGCCCGCCCATTTCCGGAAGCTCGACATCAGGCCGGCCTATACGGACAAGACCCTTGCCCGGGCCATACGCTCAGGCGTTGGTCCGGGAGGCAGGAAGCTTGACCCTATCATGCCCCGGTACGAACTCAGCGGCAGGGACCTGCAGATCCTCGTATATTATCTGAAGAACCTCTCTTCAGAACTGTCGCCGGGAGTCACGGCAACGACCATCCGCTTTGCAACGGTTGTGGGCGAAGGTGTCAGCCCGGAGGAACGGGATGCCGTGGTGCTGCCCCTTGAAACATACGTGAAGGACAGGAACGCCCGCGTGCCGTACTACAAGGCGCGCGCCGGCTACCGGCTTTTTGCGGAAGAGATGGACAAATCCTACAGGAGCCTTGAACTGCTGAAATGGGAACTGAAAGGCCCACCCGGCACATGGCGCAGCCAGCTTGAGAATTATTACAAAAAGGAGCCCGTCTTTGCTCTTCTGGGCGGCATCGCGGAAGGAAGCTGGTTGCCGGTACATGAATTCTGCGAGCAGAAAAGGGTCCCCTGCATCCTCCCGGCCACTGACCAGCCGGTCATTTCAGATACTGATTGGTATACTCTTTATTTCTCGAAGGGGCCCTTTCAGGAGGGAGAGGCTGCAGCAAGGTACCTGAACAGCACGCATTCAGCAGCTGACCGGACCCCCGTGGTGCAGGTGTTCCGCAGGACGGAAGAGGGGGTCAGTATCTCGCGGGGCTTCAGGGAAACGTGGGAGAAACTCGGCATGCGGCTGACCGGCGAGGTGGCCCTTGACCCCCGGGAAGAGGTCACGGATTCTTTCTGGACCAAACTGGCAGGACAATACCGAAACGGCATCCTCGTTGTCTGGCTCGGTATGGAGGACCTTCGACGTCTGGCCGGACAGGAAGAAGGAAATGGTCCATCCATGAAGATCGTTTCCTCAACGATCATAGGCCCAGACCTCTCCATGCTGCCTGAGAGTCTGCGGCCGCACACCTATATTACCT
>VEOY01000040.1 GCA_012026685.1 Nitrospirota bacterium | reverse complement strand
TAGTTTCATTGTTGCAATATGTCTTAATTATATCATACCTCATAGAAATTGTCAGGTTTTTTCACTGCGTTCCGTGATTTAAATGCACCCGTCTGACTGAATCAATGTCACCCCTATCCTGGTGATTCTTGCTTATAGATCAATTATAAATTATAATATCACCATCCCAAAACCAAAAAAACCGGTCTTTCTCAGGTTTAATGTATTATGGATAAATCGTTACGGTATGACTGACATGTCGTCGAAATTCATGGCAAGATTTTTACTGCGGATCTATTTCGCAGCATTTGCTGCCCTGCCCCTGTCATATATCCACATCGATGACGTCCGGGGGGCGCCCGTTCTTGTAGCCGGCAATGCTCATCAGGAATATGACGTCCATCTTTTTCTGCACAGAATCCTCTCCGCACATTTTGATAACAGATCCGACCATTGCACCGCGTCAGCCCCGGAAGGTCTCCCGGGCATGGCATCAAAGAAGGCATCTCAGAAGTTCCCCTGTCCTGCGTCGTTGCTGGCCGCACTTGCATCTGTTAACGCCGGCACCGCTCCTGTTCCGGATGTTGCTGCATCCATGTCCGCTGTCCGCGATGATCCGCAGGCTGCATCCGACGTTCATTTTCCGTCGTCAGGTCTCTCTCCTCCTGCCGTATAGTTCACGGCTGCATTGAAGGTTCACGATGAAGAAAGGGAGGTAACGTGACATGACAGAAAATTGCTGGGAGTTTATGAAATGCGGAAGAGATGGCTCGAATAATCAGAGCATCTGTCCGGCGGTAACCGACAGCCGGGCGAATAAGGTTAACAGGGGCAGGAATGGCGGAAGGGTATGCTGGGCAGTGGACGGCACGTTCTGCGCCGGCAGAGTACAGGGGACGTACGCGGAAAAAGTCCTGATCTGCAGCGAATGCCCTTTTCGCCACAAGGTGCAGGAAGAAGAACGGACCAAGTTCCGGCAGATCTACTTCAAGATCTGACCGCCTGCAGAGCGGTCCACCGTATAGCGGAAGTCAGCGGCTGCGCGTGCTGTATTCCCCTGTCTTGCATGTGATCTCTCCCTGCTTCCCGACCATCTTGTGCGGTCCTGTCACGCAGGTGACTGGTCGAGATATCCTTCCCGCACCACGGCATTTTCACCGGTCGCGATATCAAGACAATAAATATTGAAATTCGTCCGGATATCGAACCCTTCATAATGTACAGCCAGGTTGATCGATGCTGACCCGGCTGCATCCGACTGGATACGGTGAAAGACATGGGAGGGCCAGACAAGCATTGCCCCGCCCTTGTAGATGACCTCACCGTCCCGCAGGATCTCGTGCGGTGTCACGGTGAACCGTTCGACGCTTCCATGTTTGTGCGTATAGATCTCGACATGCCGCGTACCATGGGTAACAACGAGGTTGTCGTCCTGGAAGGGATGCATGTACCATGGCCTCTCGATGCTGCCAACCGGGCCGGGGGAGGTCGCATAACTCTCGTGAATAACGCGGTCAATGGCATCAATGCGCAGCAGCAGGTCCACCGGCACGAAATCGAATGTAACGTTCTGCGTCCTTCTGAATACCTTGAGAGGAATGATCCGGTACAGCCCCGGGATTTCGTCTATGATCCTTGCGTCCGCCATCGTGCTCTCCTTTCCACGGTCTCAGTTTCATTGTACCATCTTCTTCGTCCGATATTTTCAACCACGAAGCTTGCGTTTGACATGTGACTCTTCCGGACCGGTACGAGACATGCCGCAATGAAATAGAAGCAGGAGCATGAGCTTATGCCAAAATAGCGGCCATTCCTGTACAATTATTCTCATGGGTAAATCTGAGTTCAGGATCGGAGCGGACCGTGCAGGCATAAGGATCGACGTACTCATAGCCGAGTTGTCCGGGGTCACCCGCTCACAGGTGCATAAGTTCATCGAATACGATCAGCTCACCGTAAATGGCAGTGCCACAAAGCCGAACTATAAGGCACACAGCGGCGACCTGGTGAGCATCTCCATCCCTGAGGAGGAACAGGACCTCATTCCCGAAGACCTGCCCGTCGAGGTCCTTTTTGTTGATGATTCCCTGATCGTGGTGAACAAGCCACATGCCATGGTCGTTTATCCGGCAGCAGGCCACAGCAGCGGGACCCTGATGAATGCAGTGGCCTTTCACGCAAAGAAGCTCGCCTCGGTCGGCGGCCCGCTCAGGCCGGGGGTTGTCCACAGACTCGACAAGGACACCTCCGGCATCATGGTGGTTGCTCTTGATGACCGTGCCTATTACGACCTTGTCGAACAGTTCAGGAACAGGACCATGGAGAGGAGATACCTGGCGATCGTCTTCGGAGATCTCAAAGAGGACAACGGGTCGATATCGCTCAGGATCGGGAGGTCCGCGTCGGACCGGAAGAAGATGTCAACGCGGTCCAAAAAAGGTAAAGAGGCGGTCACCACCTGGAAGGTGATTGAGCGGTATCAAACAGCCACGCTGATCGAAGCCAAACTCGGCACCGGAAGGACACATCAGATCCGCGTCCACTTCGCTTCCATCGGACACCCGGTGCTGGGAGACAAGACCTATGGATCGAAAACTTCGGTGGAGATCGGGAAGAGAAAGATAACATTTCCCCGCCAGATGCTCCATGCGGAACTCCTTGGCTTTACACACCCCGCCACGAAGAAATACCTCGAATTCTCGCGCCCTCTGCCGGAAGATATGCTGCAGAAGGTGGGCGAACTGCGGCAGGCGCGATCTGCCTGTGCCTGACACCCCCGGCTTCGCCGCTTCAGCGGACATCCCGGCATAGCAGACCTTGCGTGCTATACTGAAAGCAGACGCCGCGTTATCCCGAACATTCACCGCACCATGAAAGGAGCAGCCTGTCATGCCAACCTTCGAGGGCACAAAATTATCGGAGTCGATCCGCGCAAAGACCTCTGAAATGAGGACGCTCTGTTCCACGATGAGCGAGGAAACCGCTTCACGTGCGCCTGCCGGCAGATGGTCGCCGAAACAGATCATCTCTCACCTCTGCGGCCCTGACGGTATCGGTTTCATGCCGGCGCTCAGGAGCATCCTGGAACTGGATACTCCGCTGTTGGACATCACCGCGGAAGACCCGTTTTTCACTGAACGCCGCTCGCGCATGCCCATGAAGGACCTCCTCGCAGAATTCGAACAGGAATACCTCCTCATGGCCGACCTCATTGCAGCCGCCACAGAAGAAGATCTGGCCAGAAAAGCCCGTATCCCCCTCTTCAAAGATACGCCGCTCGGAGAAAATCCGACCCTTGCGACATTTGTCGGCGCTTTGGGTGAGTGGCATATGGACTTTCACATGAACCATATGAAGGAGATCCTGCAGGCCGTCGGAACAGAGGGCGGGAAAGCATCATAGGGCAAAGCGATGAACAAGGTCCTTCTTCTCGCAGGTGCAACGCTCGGAGGAGCGCTCGGCTGGTGGCTCGGATCGTTCATCGGCATAATGACGGCATATGCGGCAAGTGTCGTCTTTACCGCATTGGGAATTTTCATCGCGCGGCTGATCATGATCAACTATCTTGAATAAGGAGGCACGTTATGCCCTATGTGAACATCAAGATCACAAAAGAAGGCGCGACCACAGAGAAGAAAGCCGAGCTTATCCGGGGCGTGACGAACCTGCTCCGGGATATCATGGGAAAGAACCCGCAGACAACGGTCGTGATCATCGAGGAAGTGGACACGGACAATTGGGGGATCGGCGGTGAGACCGTCACGCAGAGAAGAAGACAGGGAAGCTGATATTATTCCTTTTCGTCGAAGTCCGGATAGAGACGTTTCGCGCACTCAGGGCAGATCCCGTGGCTGAACTCCGCGTCAGAGCGCTCACCGATATATGCCTCGATCTGGTTCCAGTATCCCTTGTCATCGCGGATCTTCTTGCAGGAAGCACAGATCGGCAGGAAACCGCTCAGCGTCTTTACCTCTGACAGGGCCTGCCGGAGTTCCGCTGTACGCTGATCTACAAGCTCCTCCAGGGAGTCACGATGCCGGGCAATCTCGTCCTCCGCGGCCCATCGCAAATTCATCTCCCTGACCCCCTTCCGGATAATGACATAGGTAAGGACAGCAACGATTGCCAGGATCAGGATAAAACTGTAGATCAGCTTGCGTAAGATTTTCCTGATCTCCTCCTGCACGTCATCGGTGTATATGCCGGTGCCGACGATCCATCCCCAGGGTTTGAACAATTGAACATATGACAGTTTGGGAACGATCCTGTTCGGGTCGTCCTGCCATTGCCACAGATAGGGAACAAATCCGGAACCATGCTGCAGTACCACGGCAACAAATTCCTTGAAAAGATATGTGCCCCGGGGATCGCGAAAATCGGATATATCCTTCCCTTCAAGATCAGGCCGGTATGGATGCATCATCATCTTCGGACCCAGGTCATTTATCCAGAAATAATCTTTCCCGTCCCTGCCGAACCGTATCGCTCGTATCTGCCGTATGGCAAGGCTCTTCGCCTCATCAACCGAGATCTCCCCGGAGCTGATCCTTCCTTCATAAAATGCAAGGATGTTCACGACAGTCTGGGTTGCCCCTGTGATCATGCTCTTTTTCTGTTCGACCAGATCGCGGTTAACGAGCGGCAACACCACACCGAACAACGCGGCAGCAAAGAGCGCCATGGTGAGAAGCGGCGGCATGGTGACCTTCAGTATCTCCCTTTTGTATTCTTTCCTGTGCATGTTCCCGCAGTTCCGCCTCTCTTTGCCCGCTATTGGACATTGACCATGAAATCAAACAGCCGGACCTTGTCCTGATGTCTGATCTCTGAAAATACCTTATACGTCCCCTTTGCCGGAAAGACGACATGCGCCTCGATCTCCGGACCGTATACTGTCCCGGAAGGTGAACTGTGCCCCATATGAGAGGTCATATGTCCGGCATGGCCGGTGTGCTGCATGGCGCCGGGACGGTCCCCGTGCGCATGGACAAAATAATTGCCCGCCCCTTCATTGATAACAGCGAGATGCATGGCAGCGGCCAGATACGGTTCGATGTCGGCGACCGGCTTGCCGTCCTTCATGATCGTGTACCGCAGCACGGTCTCCTTCCCGGCAACCGGCTGCTCCGGCGACAGGACCAGATTCACCTTATAGCCGTCAAAATCCTTTTCACGGGAAAGGTCACGGTGGACGCTTCCCATGAGAGGGCTGCCCGACACCTCGAGATCCAGCAGCTCCGAATATCCCCTGTCCCTGACCGCGAAATCAACGGCAAGGGTATATTTCCCTGCCTTGGGGAACGTGAAACGCACCGGAAAGCGCGCGTGGTCTTTCATCTCCGCCGTGATCGGACCGATATCTTCCGCGTGGATATGGCCGAAGACCGAGAGATCTTCGGAGATGATCACGACATGGATAAGCCTGTCATGCGTAATGACAAGGTCTTTGATGGGGTTATTATTGTCGTCCCTGATCGTGAACGTGATCATTGCCGGCTTGCCGGCAACGATCACGGCAGGTGCAGTCTCCAGGTCAACGACCGGTTCGGGTCCTGCGGGCGAGGACGCGTGCTGATGCGCCTCATGATCGTGATGATCATGCCCTCCCTCTGCAGCATACCCCGGGCCGGCTCCCTGCATGATAAGTGAAACAATGACTGCCAGCACTATCAACATCTTCTGCATAATCATTCTAATGCCTCCATAAGATATTATTATACATTTTACTGTCTCTTTTATGCGAATGTTTCAATGTAATAGCCTGCAGATCGCGGTCCGGAATGATTTGCGGCAGAGCGAGGCAAACGGTACGGGACTGTGCTCAATGCAGGATAACGTTCAGTAGTCGGGCAATAAACCGGGAGTTTCAGGATGCAACAGGCCATGCAGCTATGACAGGAAACAGAGACCTCAGAAAAGACCCAACGACGTCTCTTTCAGCAGGATAACATTGCAGATTCACCCGGCAGGTATGTGCAGACCGAGACCTCGAACCGGCATAACTTCAACACGGCAGGATCTTTCCCTCATTCATTACCAGCAGGTGATCGGCCAGCCGTGCTGCCTGTTCCCTGTCATGAGTTGTAATGACCACAGTCGCCATGCTATCGCGCTTCATGTTCAAAATTATGTCTTCAATGATCCCCGTATTCTTTTGATCGACCGAGGCGGTCGGCTCGTCAAGAAAGAGGATCTCAGGGTTTATGACCAGTGCTCGGGCAATACCGAGGCGCTGCGTTTCTCCGCTCGAAAGTGTAAGGGCATTCTGGTCCATCTTGTGCCTGAGCTCCACAAACTCCAGGGCCTTTGCAACTCTCTCTGTCGCCTCTGTGCCCCCTATCCCTCTTATTTTCAGACCATAGGCAACATTCTTAAGGACAGTGGTATTAAAAACCCCGACCTTGGGCAGCACCAAGGTAATTCTGCGTTTCAGTTCCAGGTCCTTTTGGACCATTCGGCCGTCAACGGAATAATGGATCTCACCGCTGTCAGGTTCTTCAATAAGGGTGCAGATCCGGAGGAACGTCGACTTTCCGCAGCCGTTCGCTCCAGTCAGGACATAAATGCCTTGTTCGTTGAAAGAAAACGAGCAGTCCCGTAATATCTGATCGCCGTTATATTTCTTCCATATGCCCGACGCACTGAGTCCCAAGGTCATCTGCCTGCTCCTGCTGTCCCTTTCTGCTGAACAAGACGCACGGCGGAATTGATCGCAAGAGAGATGGTCAAGAGTATTATGCCGAGGGCGAGGGCGAGATCAAAGTTTCCCTTATCGGTCTCCAGGGCAATGGTAGTGGTCATCACTCTCGTAAAGCCCGCTATATTGCCGCCGACGATAAGAATTGCCCCGACTTCAGCCATGACCCTCCCAAAGGCAGCAAGGATGCCTGACATGATGCCGTACCGGGCCTCCCTGATGACCGTCAGCGAAACCTGATAGGGCGTAGCCCCAAGGGTCATGGATGCCTGCGTGATTATGCGATCAACCCCCACGATGGCTGAATGGCTGAGCGCAGCCACGATGGGAAAAGCGAGAATGCTTTGTGCGATGATCATGGCTGATGGGGTATAGAGCAGCGCCAGGAAACCGAGGGGGCCGCTCCTCGACAGCAGCAGATAGACAAGAAGACCGACAACCACCGGCGGCAGACCCATGAAGGTATGCAGAATGCTGATGATCGTCCCCTTGAGCCGGAACCTCTTAAACCCGAGCAGGGCGGCAGCGGGAAGGCCGAGAAGCGTGGCAATAAGAAGCGCTGTGCCCGAGACCCTGAGGGAAAGAAGGATTATCCCGAGCAGCTCGGCATTCAGACCTATGATCAGAGAAAACGCTGTCTTAAAACTTTCAGCTAAAAACATAGGGCATTCAAACAGGGGAGGCTGCGCTGCCTTGCTGCATCAACCTCCCCCTCCTTTCAATTCAGTATGCTCAGGACGCTCAGTCGCTTGAGATGTTCAGCAATTTCGCTCTGCCCGTACCATTGAAGGCAGGACTGAAGACTCCTGAGCAGCCTCTTTGCCCTGTCCGTGCCGGAAACAAGGAAGCAAGACAGCTCCCAATTCTGCAGCAGGTCGAACCACATGCATGCGTCCCATGAAGCAAGGGACGGCGCCTGATAACTTTCTGTCAGGCGCTCTTCGCAGCATGCCCGGGCGCTCGCAACCGCATAGTCCCTGACAGCATCAACGACCATGCTGATCTCTCTGATCTCCGGAAGGATCATGCCGTTACTTCGCATTCGGATAGAAAAGCTGGTTCCCGAGAGCGTCCTTGAACGAAGCGATCGCCTGCTGCCCCTCCTTCGAGATAAGCCAGTTGATGAATTCCGTAGCCTCTTTGTACTTCACGTGCTTATGTTTCTCCGGGTTCACCGCCATGACGCCGTACTGGTTGAACAGGACGGGATCACCCTCGAGAACGAGCACCATTTCGAGCTTGTCCTTGTCCTTTGTTGCAAGCCACGTGCCTCTGTCCGTAAGAGTATATGCGCGCTTTTCATTGGCGATCCTCTGGGTCTTCTCCATGCCCTGACCGACTTCCAGGTACCATTTCTGCCCCTTGGGTTCTATGCCGACCTTCTTCCAGAGAGACAATTCCTTTGTATTTGTTCCTGAGTTATCCCCCCGAGAGACGAACGATGCCGTACCCGAAATCTTTCTGAGCGCCTCGGCAGCGGATTTCATTCCCTTGATCTTCGCCGGGTCGTCAACAGGACCAATAATGACGAAATCGTTATACATGACGTCATGCCGGTTGACAAAGAAGCCTTCTTCGACAGCCTTGAGCTCCTGCTCCTTCGCATGGACAAAGGCCACGTCAGCATCACCCCGTTTGCCCATTTCGATGGCTGCGCCCGTGCCGCGCGCGACCACCTTCACCTTTATGCCCGTCTTCTTTTCGAACAGCGGCAGGATGTAACCGAACAGTCCTGAATTTTCAGTGCTCGTTGTCGATGAGCAGATGATCTCGCTCTGGGCAAACGCGCTTCCGACAACAGTCAAAATCAAGAGGAACGGCAGGAGCAACATGATCTTTTTCATTCTACAACCTCCGCAGTAATCATATTTTGCGGTCCCTGTCTCTGACTCCAGAGACTGCTATTTCTTCTTTCTCTGCATTTTCGCAGGACGCGCATCTTTTTTCATTAACTGTTTCTTTCTATCGACCGAGAAACCTAACACGTCTGCTTCTTTTTTCAAAAAATCCTGAAAATCCTCATAAAACTTGCAAAAAAGAGCGATGGCCCGCTCACCTGCTTCTGTGAGCTTCGCACCTCCGCCGCCCTTCCCGCCGGTACTCGCTTCTACGAGGGCCTCCGGTGACTGCCTGTTCATTGAATCTACGAGGTCCCAGGCATGCCGGTACGCCATCTTCATGGATTTCGCGGCTTTCGTAATAGAGCCGAACTCGCGGATGCGTTCGAGCAGGACGATGCGGCCGTACCCCAGAAAGGTGCCCTCTGCGGCATCGATCCAAACTCGACCACGGAGCCCGGGAAAGGCTTTTGCGCTTTTATGATGCGCATGAGTTCTCTTCTGACTCTTCTGATACATAACCGTAATATAATACAGGGAATAACGCAAGGCAAGCTCTTTTTTTCTGCATTCTTGAACCGGAAGTATAGCTTAAACTCTCAGCCCGAAGGCTTTCTTACGTGTAACCGGCAAATCGGTTTCGTTCTCCGGGACAGCCGTCGTTTTTGCAGTCTGACGGCAGTGCCGCTGAATAAGGCTCGAAAGACCGTGGACGGATGCAAAGAAAGACCGGCATGAAACTGCCCGACTGGCATTCAGAGCTTCCAACACTTGGCAAAAAAAGATTGAGAAACAGAGCAGATGAATTCCGCTGTCGTCTTATTGCCAAGCCTCCCTTACTGATTCAGCAGGCGAAGCACCATACCTTCAACGGATTATATTGTCGACGTAACGACGTTATCCGGAGTGCCGCAATGCTTTCCATGCCGATCTTTGCGAAGTTTTCCGTCCGGACACATCAAAAAAACTGAGCAATATATCTGATCGCAAGGAAAACTATTACGGCGGTTACTATCAGTTTGATGGTTCGTTGGGGTACAAACTTCTGAGCTCTGGCCCCAAGGTATATGCCAAAAAACCCTCCGATCCCGAAAAGGATGCCCAGAGGCCAGTCAGGCATACACGAGAATCCTCCCGATGCAGGCAGAACACTGAAGAAGAATGCTCCCGCAAGGGACGTTATGAATGTACCCATAAGAGTAGCTCCGGCTATGGTATAGACCGGCAGATGGAAGAACGCCACACAAAAAGGAGCAATGATTGCACCCCCGCCGATGCCATAAGCTCCGCCTATGATGCCTACTACAAATGCAAGCATGAACATGCTTACAGGGTTGAATGAAAAACGGTCTCCCCAAAACTCATATTCGATTTTATGAAAAGACACAGAGACGGTCTTTACTACAGCATCCGCCGGCAGCCCTGCTGCCGCCCTTGCGCTCTGCTCCTTTTTGATCTCCGCCGCTCTTGCCCTGAATTTCTCCTCGAGCGCCCTGGACGCTGAAAATTTCTGTTTGCTCTTGCCCAGGAGATCCTGTACGAGTCTGATGCCGATATACAGCAGTACGCAGCCGACAAACAGTTTGAAGGCCTTTGGGTCCGGCAGGTATAGAACTCTTATATAGTAACCAAGAAAGACACCGGGCAGCGTACCTGCGACGACTACCCACATAAGGGGCCAGGCCATACGTCCCTCTTTGATGAACTGATAAACCCCGCTGGGAATTGCGGTGATATTGAAAACGTGATTCGTTCCACTCACGGAGGGAGCCGTATAATTAAGAAAGCTCATCTGGAAGGGAAGTAGCAGAAAGGCGCCGGAAATTCCGCCCATGGATGTAAAAAAAGAGATAACCATTGCTACCAGAGGAGGAATCAGAACGTTGGTCTTTACTCCTGAAATCGGGAACAGCATGGTCAAATATTCCATCCGGCCTCCTGATTGCCTTTCCGGGGAATCGATCCCACCGCACCAGCAGCACTCCCCCTGTCGCGAAGAATTTTAACACAACATATATCATAAATTCCGGTGCCGAGCATAGGAGAGCCCGCGTCAGATAATCCCGCGCCTTACCAGTCTCGCGTTCTGGAACCGGGCAGGGAGCTGCCGGGCATCCCCATATCCTTAACATTCTGATATTGGATAATTAAGGCCCCGGAGCGGGCTGCCTCCAATGTCTTGTTCGGGGAACGGAACGGCCCCGGATAAATAATTATTACGATGTGGCTGGAAAGAAAAGGATACGGTCACGAAAAACGGCAGTCAGTCAGCG
>VEOY01000020.1 GCA_012026685.1 Nitrospirota bacterium | reverse complement strand
TGGGCGTCCTTCGGCGTCGAATATGTGCTCGAATCCACGGGCGTATACACGGACATTGACAAGGCCGAAGCCCACACCAGGGCCGGCGCAAAACGCGTGGTCATCTCGGCGCCGTCAAAGGACGCCCCCATGTTCGTCATGGGCGTGAATCACGACAAATATAGGGGAGAGCCGATAGTCTCCAATGCGTCCTGCACGACAAACTGCCTGGCTCCTGTCGCAAAGGTACTGAACGACAACTGGGGCATTGTCGAGGGACTCATGACCACGGTCCACGCCACCACTGCCACGCAAAAGACGGTCGACGGTCCATCCAAGAAGGACTGGCGCGGCGGCCGCGCAGCAGCGTTCAACATCATCCCGTCCAGCACCGGCGCGGCAAAGGCGGTCGGCAAGGTGATTCCCGAGCTCAACGGCAAGCTGACCGGCATGGCATTCCGTGTCCCCACCGCCGATGTCTCGGTAGTTGATCTGACCTGCCGTCTCGCGAAACCGGCAAAGTATGACGATATCAAGGCCGTGATGAAAAAGACCTCTGAAACCACGATGAAAGGGATACTGGGATATACTGAGGATGAAGTGGTCTCTTCTGATTTTATCGGTGAGGTCTGTACATCGGTTTTTGACGCCAAGGCGGGCATATCGCTTAATGACAACTTCGTCAAGATCATCGCATGGTACGACAACGAGTGGGGCTATTCCAGCAAGTGCGTTGACCTCATCGTCCATATGGCTTCTGTAAAATAAACCCGGAAAGAGGATGGCCATGAATATTCATGTACTCGCCGGAAAACCGGTACCACGATCGCTGCTGGCAAACATCCCGAGACTTATCGCTGCCTATTATACCTATAAGCCGGACGTCTCGGAGCCGGGCCAGCGGGTTGCCTTCGGCACCTCGGGCCACCGTGGCTCATCACTGAAGAGCAGTTTTAATGAGCCGCATATCCTCGCGATCAGCCAGGCGATCTGCGAGTACCGGAAAGCGCAGAAGATCAGGGGGCCGCTCTTTCTCGGGATGGATACCCATGCCCTGTCCGAACCTGCCTTTGTGAGTGCAATCGAAGTATTCGCCGCGAACAAGGTTGACCTTCGTGTGCAGGCAGGGTATACCTATACGCCCACCCCGGTGATCTCCCACGCGATTCTTACATACAACCAGAAGATACGCGGAAGCAGAGGGCGGGCAGACGGAGTGGTCATTACGCCTTCCCATAACCCGCCGGAGGACGGGGGCTTCAAGTATAACCCGCCCCATGGCGGTCCGGCCGATACGGCAACGACTAAGGTCATCGAAGGCAGGGCGAACGAACTCCTTGCGAAAGGATTGAAGGGTGTCAGGAGAACCCCCTTTGAAAAGGCGATCAGGAGCGACTCTGTTCAGCAGAATGATTTTATACTTCCCTATGTCGATGACCTGGGAAATGTCATCGACATGAAGGCCATCGCTTCGGCAGGTCTCAGGATCGGCGTGGACCCGCTTGGCGGGGCCGCAGTCGAGTTCTGGAAGCCTATCGCTGAACGCTATGGCCTGAACCTCGAGGTGGTCAATGATATGGTTGATCCCACATTCTCCTTCATGACCGCCGACAAGGACGGCAGGATCAGGATGGACTGCTCATCTCCTTATGCCATGGCGAGTCTCATTCAGTTGAAGGACCGTTTTGATATCGCTTTTGGCAATGATACGGATGTTGATCGCCATGGCATTGTCACAAAGGGAGCGGGCCTCATGAACCCGAACCACTATCTGTCCGCCGCCATCTGGTATCTGTTCCAGAACAGGCCCGGCTGGAAAAAGGACGCGGCAATAGGCAAGACCCTCGTTTCCACGTCAATGATCGACCGGGTCGGAGCCGCGCTCGGCAGGAAGGTCTCCGAGGTGCCGGTCGGCTTCAAATGGTTTGTCGACGGACTCATCGACGGCTCATACGGGTTTGGCGGAGAAGAGAGCGCGGGCGCCTCGTTCCTGAGAAAGAGCGGGAAGGTCTGGACAACGGACAAGGACGGCATCATCATGGACCTCCTCGCCTGTGAGATTACCGCACGGACAGGGAAAGACCCTGCTGATATGTACCGGGAACTGGAAGGTCAATTCGGGAAAGCGTATTATGCGAGGATCGCCGCCCCCGCCTCTGCCGCGCAGCGCGCGGTGCTTGCGAAGCTCTCGCCCGAGCGGGTCACTGCCAATGAACTCGCCGGCGAACCGATCACCGCAAAGCTGACCCGGGCGCCGGGGAACGACGCGGAGATCGGCGGGCTCAAGGTGATCACGAAGAACGGATGGTTCGCAGCACGTCCATCCGGCACTGAAGATATTTACAAGATATATGCAGAAAGCTTTTTGGGTGAAGTGCATCTGCAGAAGATCCAGGAAGAGGCTGTGGCGATCGTCAGCGCAACATTTGCTGCGGCGGGGGTCTGAGATTGATAGGAAGCAAAACGTAATATAAAAGCACTGCCTGCGCATACCCAGGAGTAGTACTTATAAAGGAGGATGAAGAGCATGAAGAAATATCTGGTTATACTGGTGGCGATTCTCGTGTGTCTTTGTGGTCAGGCGTTAGCAGCGGGAAGCGATCTTATCGTTGACACTGCGTTTGTCAAGGACAAGACCGGCAAACCCGGGTGGGTACTGGTCGATATGCGCGACGCAGATGCCTACAAACAGGGGCATATCCCCGGAGCTGTCAACCTGCCTGCCTGGGTTTCTAAAGCATTCGCAGACGATACCAAGCGCCAGACAGAATCACTTGCCAAAATGGAGCAGACGCTCGGTGAGATGGGGATCGGCAACGACAGTCATATTATCGTTTATGGGGAGCCGAAGCACACTTCATGGAACGCGGTTATGTTCTGGGCTATGGAGCTTTTCGGCTGCAACAGCGATAGCATGAGGTGCACGGTGCGGTTTTACGATGAAGGCGTAAATGGATGGAAAGCAGGCGGCAGCACTCTCGATCAGGCGGTGCCCGCAGTGAAGCCGGCAACGTTCAAGGCGGCGCCTGAATTGAAGCGGAGAGTGACTGCCGAAGAGATAGTCCGTATTGCCGAGGGTGAGAAGAAGATGGTCATTATCGACGTCAGGTCCGCGAACGAGTACAAAGGCCTGGATGTGCGGGCGCTCAGGGGAGGCCACATCCCGAAGGCCGTTAATATCGATTTTGCGAAGAACTTCGACGCCACTACCTTCAGGATGTTGCCGCTCGACCAGCTGCAGGGCATCTACAAGGACGTGCCGAAGAGTGCACGGGTGATCGTTCACTGCCAGACCGGACAGCGGGCATCATACTCCTACCTGGTCCTGCGGGCGCTGGGCTACAACGATGTGGCGAACTACGGTGATGGGTGGCGAGTCTACGGCAGCGATCTGAAGCTCCCGGTGGAGGACGAGACCTGGTACGATTTTAATAAGGTCAACATGGCGATCAAGACCGTTAAGGAAATTCAGGAGAAGGTGAAGTAAACACCAAGGCTTATGCCCTGGCACTGCAAAAATAATGAAGGCAGACATATTGAAAAACCCCATAGAATCGGCGGAGTGAATTAAGGAGAGGAGACCATGAAAAAGGTCGTATTGGTCAGGCATGGCGAAAGCGTCTGGAACAAGGAGAACCGCTTCACCGGATGGACCGATGTTCCGCTCTCGGAAAAAGGGATCGAGGAGGCGCGGGAAGCCGGACGACTCCTCCGCGAAGGAGGGTTTACCTTCGACATTGCATACACTTCGGTACTGAAGCGGGCGATCAAGACCCTCTGGATCGTGCTGGAGGAGATGGACCTGATGTGGATCCCGGTTGTTTGCAGCTGGCGTCTCAATGAGCGGCACTACGGGGCGCTTCAGGGACTCAACAAGGCTGAGGCAGCCGCTGAAATGGGCGAGGAACAGGTGAAGCTCTGGCGCCGCAGCTTTGATGTGCCGCCTCCCGCACTCAAACCGGACGACCCGCGCCACCCCCGCAATGATCCCAAGTATGCCGGATTTCATCCCGAAGATCTCCCCGCCACAGAGTGTCTCAAGGACACCATCGCACGCTTTATGCCGTACGCGCAGGAGAATATCGGGCCGGCCATACGGCAGGGGAAACGGGTGCTTCTCGTGGCCCATGGGAATACCCTGCGGGGTCTGATCAAGTATGCGGAGCGCATCTCTGACAAGGACATCGCGGACCTGAATATCCCTACCGCCGTCCCCATGGTTTACGAGACTGAGGACGACATGAGACCGATCCGGCGATACTATCTGGGCGATCCGGAGGCCGCGAAAAAAGCCGCGGATGCCGTAGCAGCCCAGTCAAAACCGAAGGCATAGTAAGAGGTATAGGCAAAGGCAAAGGTAAAGGCAAAAGGCGAAGGGCGAGGACGTGAAAGCGTAAAAGCGTGAACGTGTAAAGGGGAAAAGAATAAAGACAAAGGGCAAGAGGCGAATACGCGAATGCGTAAATGCGTGGACGTGTAGAGGAGAAAGGCGAGCTGTGGAGGCAAAAGAAGAAAAGTAAAGGTAGAGGTAAAGACAAAAGGGTGAGAGGCGAATACGTGAAAGCGTGAAGACGTGAAGACAGGCTGTCATTTCCGCTTGTCGGGAATCCTTCGGATACAAGGGAGATAAGACCATGAAGATCTTGACCACACCGAGAATGGAACGCTGCATCGGATGCCATTCCTGTTCGCTTGCCTGTGCACGTCTTGTTCACAAGCGCCTGTCCTGGGACACGGCAGGCATTCGCATACGGTCCTCGGGCGGCCTCTCAACCGGGTTCGAGGCCCGGACCTGTCTGGCCTGCGACCCCGCGCCCTGTGTCGCAGCATGTCCGACGGCTGCGTATTCCCAGAGGAAAGGCGGGGGTGTCGTGGTGAGGAAGAAGCTCTGCATCCGCTGCGGGGCATGCGCAAAGGCCTGTCCGGTGGACGCGATATACCTTGACACGGCCCTTGAGCCTTATGTCTGCATCCACTGCGGCAGATGCGTACCCTTCTGCCCCCATGACTGTCTGGAGCATACGGAGTTTTCAAGAGGAGCGGCTCCTTCAGGAGATGAAGCGGCGGATGCCGGGGAGGTGGAATCATGATCAGAGACCATTTCAGGGTACTCACGGCCGATCTTTCGACCGGGAAGAGGACCATTACGGACATTGACGGCAGGAACACGGTCGCCGGCGGGAGCGGTCTGGCAGCGATGCTCTTCGAAAAATACGCCATCCTTGATAAGTCATGGAATGATCCCGGACAGCCGCTCATCTTCGCCATCGGTCCGCTGACCGGATATTTTCCGCTGATGAGCAAGACGGTCTGCGCTTTCAAATCGCCGTACCACGACCAATATGCCGAGAGCCATGCAGGAGGGCGCTCAGCCCTGGCCATGCGCTTTGCGGACTTTGATGCCGTGGTGATCATTGGCAAGGCGAAATCGCCGTCTGCCCTTATCGTGGGGTCGCGGCAGATCGAGATCAAGGACGTTCACTACCTGTGGGGCACTGACCTGTATGCCGCGGGAAAGATCCTGCGGCGCATGCTCCCCGGTTCAGGCCACCGGACAATACTCAGGATCGGTCCCGCAGGGGAGAGGCAATCTCCCATGGCCTGCATCAACGCTGACTCCTATCGCCACTTCGGGAGGCTCGGCGCCGGGGCCGTGATGGGCGCAAAGAACCTGAAGGCTATCATGGTCCACGGCGACGGCTCTTTCCCGCTTCCCGAGGGCGGCGACTATGCCAGGGTCTTTGACAAGGTCTATGCTGACATGACCGATACCGACATGATGAGCAAATACCATAACCTCGGTACCCCCGGCAACGTCAGGGTCATGAACGACCTGAAGGCCCTGCCGATCAGGAACCTCCAGGCAACCGCAGACCCGGCGACCGAGGGCATCAGCGGTGAGCGTTTCGCAGAGGTCGCGCTCCTGAGAAATGCCGCCTGCGCAGGATGCCCG
This sequence comes from Nitrospirota bacterium, assembly GCA_012026685.1. Taxonomy (GTDB): domain Bacteria; phylum Nitrospirota; class Thermodesulfovibrionia; order Thermodesulfovibrionales; family UBA6898; genus UBA6898. Next base: position 1,260 of record VEOY01000020.1, on the reverse strand, counting down.
GTGGGCTGCATCCATATCGGTTTTGTGAGAGAACGCTTCCGGGAAGAGAACCGCTATCTCTATCGCCAGATCTCGTATGACCATGAACTTATTTTCGCTGTCGGCTCCATGCTGGGGATCATGAACTGCTTCGAGGTGCTGAAGCTTATCGATGTGGCGGAGAGGGTGGGGCTCGATGTGATGTCTCCCGGCGTAGCGCTGGCATGGGCAACAGAAGCGCTTGCCAAGGGCATTGTCACGGAAAAGGAGACCCTTGTTCCCCTCGCGTTTGGAAACTCGGCTGCGTACCAGGAAGCCCTTGAGCACATGGCCTATGGGACCAATGACTTCTACCAGCTCCTGTCCCAGAGCACCGCGAAGGCAGCGGAACGGTACGGGGGCGGTGACTTTGCATGCGTCCTCGGGCAGGAGATGGCCGGCTACGCGACCGGCGAGGCATTCTTTGTTTCCCAGGCACTCGGTCTGCGCCATTCGCACCTTGATTCCGGAGGCTATTCGTACGACCAGAAGCCGAAGGGTAAAAAAGTCGAAGATGCCGTGAAGTTCCTGGTCCAGGACGAAAAGGGCAGGTGTCTTCTTACCTCGATGGTCTCATGTCTGTTTGCACGGGGTGTGTATACGGACGAGGTGCTTGCCAACTGTCTGAAGAGCGTCGGTTACGGAACGCTGGCTGACAACATGGACACTATTGCGGGTGAGATCCAGAAACTGAGGTGGAAGCTGCGTGTCAGGTCAGGGTACCGGCCGGAAAACATAGCGATCCCGAAACGGTTCTCGGAGATAACGACCTGGAAGGGGCAGATCGACAGCGCATTTCTCTCGCAACTGAAAGAGGAATACGGACGTAAGATCATCGAAATAGCGGGCTAAGGCTGTCCGCGTATGAATAACCGTCAGATCTTGTCCGAGGGGGACCGAAACTGATGCAGGCGTCCAACTTACCAAGAAGGTCATAAGTAACGTCACATCCTGCCTGCTTTGTCATTCCGGCGCTTGTCCCGGCCTGGTCCGGGACCGGTCCGGAATCTCTCTCTGTTCCAGGAGGGTTCCCGACGCGCTTCGCTCGCTTAAGACGCCTGCTGTTGGTGCGGGAATGACATTCGTGATGTCTTAATTGAGAGCTCATTAGTAAGTGGCCGCATTCCCTCCCGGGCGCTGTCGGCTTGAAGTGCCGTTAAAGACCCTATCCTTTCTTCATAACCGTACATTTGATGATACAATGCAGGTAGAAAGACAGAATAGGGGATCATCTGTTTTTTT
>VEOY01000203.1 GCA_012026685.1 Nitrospirota bacterium | reverse complement strand
TGTTTTGCTATGGTATCGAGGCTTTCTTTCGTGAAGTCATCGTGCTCCATCTCCCTGAGGATCTGGACGTATGAAGAGATCGACGTGAGCGGATTGCCGATCTCATGAGCAACTCCCGCTGAGATACGAGCAAGGGCGGAGACCTTTTCGGAGTGCATCATCTGCTCTTCCATCTTCTTCATGTCTGTTATATCCTGTACAAGGACGAGGGTCTGCATACGGCCGTCAGGTCCAACAAGAGTGTTGGCAGTAAACTGAAAAAACCCTCCTTTTCGGCCGAACTCATGATGAATGACCTCCTGAAGTATCCGGTTGTCGATAATCGCCCGCTGAAGGTCATGTTCGCCATAGATGTCATGAAGGGAGACCGGCTGCCCTTCCTCCTTGCCAAGCCACTGTCTGAGCGTCCTGTTTACCCAGGTGACATTGGACTGCTCATCGATGAGAAAAATGCCGGCCCCAACGGTCTCAACAATGGCATTCAGCTTTTCCTTCTCGCTGATAAGCTCATCTGTCCTCTCCTTTACAAGTTCCTCAAGTCGGGCAGCATAGTCTCTCAAAACTTCTTTGAGATTCACTTCTTCGGTCACGTCGTTGCTCGAAATGATTATGCCTGACACCTCTCCGTGAAGGATAAGAGGGTTGATATTGATGTTGATGTGAAGTCTCTCCTGCCCCCTGATATACTCGTAATCGCTGACACGATTACTTGTGCCGTCAAGGCATGTTCTCATATACTCGGCAAATTTACTGCGGTCACTCTCTGAAGAAAAAGGGAAAACATCAAAGAAGCTGATGCCAATGATATCTTCCTTCTTCTGTTTACAGAACCTCTCCTGTGCAGAATTGAGCGTTCTGATCTTCATATCCCTGTCGAGCACCATGATCTTCGATTCCGTGCTCTCGAGAATATTTTCCAGATAATCTTTGGTCTGCACGATCTCTTTTTCGAGTTGACGCTGTGTTTCAAGGTGGCGCGTCCGCTCCTGCGCCTTGATCCTCTGCCTGTTCATGACAACAATGCCAAAGGCCGAAGCAACGGTCGCAATAAAGATAAAAATCACGAGAAGGGAATGAAGCTTCATGCTTTTTCTGATGCTGAAGGTGACTTCAGAATACGGTATAGTCACACATACGATCCATGTCGTATCAGCCACCTTTGCTTTGGAGAAGGCGATGATCTTGTCCTCTCCGTAAGGGGCGATATACGCGCTGAAGCCGATATCTTCACTCTGTAAAATCCTTTTTTCCACATCAAATGACTCGTGACACTGAAAGCAGGTCTTGTCGGCAGCATAGATGTTCTTTCCGACCATTTGAGGCTGGGTGGGATGATACAAAAGGGTCCCCTTCCCGTCCATCATCCATGCATGTCCCTTCGTACCCTCCCTGATAGCAGCCAGAAATTTCTGACTGATTGTATGGAGCATGACATCGACGATCAGAATACCCTTCCGCTCAGAACTGCGGCCGATAGGTGTGAGCATAACGATCTTCTTGCTTTCCAGCGACAGATCTACGAACTTTACCCTGCCCGTTTCGATCTTCTGGGCTTCACGAAAAAAAACAGCGTCTCTGTCCGTCAACGATTCACCTGATGAGCTATATTTAAGCCTTCCCTGATTGTCAATGATCTTCAGATTGATACTGATCTCTTCCCTGGCCTCTGCAAAGGCATCATTTACAAATTCTTCCATGTTCCGGCTGTCCAATCCCCGATCCGCCAAGAGCCGGACAAAGGAAAGCGTCTCTTCCTGGATGTGATCCATATGGCTCTCAATATTTTTTGCCACGGATTTCGCGATGAGAAGCTGCTGGCGATTAAACTGCTCCGCCATCTCGCTCTGATAGTTCTGCTGAAAAAAAACATTGAGCGTAATGAAGAGCGAAACAATAAAAACTGCCAGAATGAGCAATATGATATTTGTCTTCAAACTCTTACCTGAGCACCTGCTGAAGCGTTCTCTTCATCTGCCGGTAGTGGGATCCTTCCCAATAAATTTGCGCACACGTAGTGCACCGAAGGAATCGGTCATGTGCATGATAGACATAGTCAGGAACGCTGTCCCTTATTTCGTCGGTCTTCCCAACACACTCCAATTCACCGTTGCAGCGTGTACACCGTCCGCGCAGGGGCCTGTCCATGCTGCAGAGCAGCTGCTTCATCTCCTTAAGCTGATCGATAATGCGATCTGACGCAATAAATATGCAATCACGTGCCGCTTTGCGCCGCACCAGTCCGGTATCCCGAGTAATGATCATCCGCCCCTGCTCCCGGGCATACCTGATCAGCCGGCGGTCGTCCATATTCCGGTCATAGAGAACATCGTGACCAAGCAACCTCAGCCATGTTGCAAGCCTCCCCAGCATCACATCGACAATAAACTTCATCGCTTTTCCCTGGCTTCAGTTTCCGCGAAACAGACATAAACTGCCGTTATTATCATAGCATATCGCACCATGCCTTGAACGCACGCCACGCTGCGGCATCAGGACAAAAAAAGACCCCTGTACCCGATGGTACAGGGGTCTTGAAAATATGCGATTTCTATTCTGCTTCCACCGCTTCAGGAAGTTGCGGCATCTGTTCACGCTGCACAAAGGTATTCCGGTACCGCAGCATACCGGTCCCTGCCGGGATTACCCGTCCCATGATCACATTTTCTTTGAGACCACGGAGTTCATCGATCATGCCATTGATCGCGGCCTCGGTCAGCACACGCGTTGTCTCCTGGAAAGACGCTGCAGAGATGAAGCTGTCTGTTGTGAGCGACGCCTTGGTGATGCCGAGAAGCAATGGCCTGCCTTGCGCAGGTTTGCCTCCTTCGGCCTTGACCTTGGCGTTCTCTTCCTGGAATGCCATCCGGTCTATTTGTTCGCCGATAAGAAACATGGTATCTCCGGAATCTTCGATGCGCACTTTCTTCATCATCTGGCGTACGATGGTCTCGATATGTTTATCGTTGATCGAAACGCCCTGCAGCCGGTAGACCTTCTGGACTTCATCCACCAGGTATCCCTGGAGCTCTTTCGGGCCAAGAATGTCCAAAATGCTGTGCGGGTTCACTGCACCATCCATGAGCGCCTCTCCGGCCTTTACCCAGTCACCCTCATGGACGCTGACATGCTTTCCTTTCGGAATGTCGTATTCCTTGTTCACTTCTCCGCCCTTGACAACGACAACGCGCTTGCCTTTCTGCGCACTCCTGAACTCGACGATACCGTCGATCTCAGAGACGACTGCCTGCTCCTTCGGCTTGCGCGCCTCGAACAGTTCAGCAACTCTCGGCAGACCTCCGGTAATATCCTTGGTCTTTGTCGTTTCTCTCGGGATCTTCGCGAGGATATCTCCGGGATACACAATATCACTTCTGTCCACTACGATATGTGCACCGGACGGCAACAGATAGCGCGCAAGGTTCCCCGTACTGGGGATCTTGAGTGTTGATTTGCCGTGCTCATCTTTAATGGAGATTCTCGGCCGCATATTCACCGGATAATCAATGATAACCTTGTGTGAAAGACCGGTAGTTTCATCAACCTCTTCCTTCACGGTCACTCCTTCGACAATATCGCCCATGGCGACCTTGCCGCCCAACTCCGTAAGAATCGGAGTCGAGTAAGGATCCCACTCAACGAGCCGTTGCCCGACCTCAATCCGTTTACCTTCCTCGACAAGAAGCTTTGCGCCATAGACAACGGAATATTTTTCGCGTTCTCTTCCCTTCGAGTCAGTGATCGCAATGCTTCCGTTCCTGTTCATGACCACAAAAAAGCCTTCGCGATTCTTGACCGTATTGATATTGATGAACTTTACGGCCCCGGAATGCTTTGCCTCAAGGACCGTCTGTTCGACGACCTTGGATGCCGTACCACCGATATGGAACGTTCTCATCGTAAGCTGTGTGCCGGGCTCGCCAATGGACTGTGCTGCGATAATGCCGACAGATTCGCCGATCTCGACGTATTCGCCCCTGCCGAGATCTCTGCCATAGCATTTTGCACATACACCGAACTTGGAAATACAGGTGAGGACCGAACGTATCTTTACCTTGTCGACGCCGGCCTCAATGATCGCCTTTGCGACATCTTCGGTGATCTCATGATTTCTCTTGACGATCATCACCTTGTCGGGGTCCTTTACGTCCTCTACAGCGTATCTGCCGATGATCCTCTCCTCCAACGGCTGTATGATCTCGCCGCCCTCAACAAGCGAGGTCACAACGATGCCGTCAGTTGTACCGCAGTCATCCTCAGTGATGAGAACATCCTGCGCAACATCGACCAGCCTCCGGGTAAGGTATCCCGAGTTCGCCGTCTTCAGCGCGGTATCAGCAAGACCCTTGCGCGCACCGTGCGTTGAAATGAAGTACTGGAGCGGTGTAAGACCCTCTCTGAAATTTGCCGTGATCGGCGTCTCGATGATCTCACCCGACGGCTTTGCCATGAGACCTCGCATGCCGGCAAGCTGCCTGATCTGCGCCGTGCTGCCTCGCGCGCCAGAGTCGGCCATCATGAAGATGCTATTGAACAGGCGCTTCTCCTTCAGTTCTTCCTCGGAGGCCATCTTGCCATCCTCGGCACCGAGCTCCTTCATCATCTCATCAGCAATGCGCTCCGTGACGTTCGCCCAGATATCAATAACCTTATTGTAGCGTTCCCCCTGGGTGATCAGTCCGTCAGCGTACTGCTTCTGGACCTCCATCACTTCCTTTTCTGCCTGATCTATCAGCTCTTTCTTTTTGGTCGGTATATGCATGTCTGCCATGCATATCGAAATCCCCGAATTTGTAGCAAAATGGAACCCTAATTTCTCAAGGTTGTCGAGGAAGACAACGGTCTGTCTCCTGCCGACCCTCTTGTATGAGTCCTCAATGATCTTCGAAAGAGCTTTTTTGGTCATATCCCGGTTGATATCTTCGAATGCTATATCTTTGGGGACAATTTCGTAGAAGAGCACTCTCCCGGCTGTCGTATAATTCTTCCACTTCGCCGGATCCTGCTCAAATCTTCCGTCTTCCATGATCCCGGTCAAGCTGCTCACCTTGATCCTCGCGTGCTCGCTGAGCTGTCCTGCGTCATAGGCGATTCGAACATCTGCCGGGTCAGCGAATACCCTGCCCTCACCCTTGGCCTCTTTTCGTTCCTTCATCAGATAATAAATACCAAGGACCATGTCCTGCGTCGGCAGCAGGATGGGTTTCCCATTCGCAGGGGAAAGCACGTTGTTGACAGACATCATGAGCACCCGTGCTTCGATCTGGGCCTCGATAGAAAGCGGCACATGGACGGCCATCTGGTCGCCGTCGAAATCAGCATTGAATGCCGTACAGACGAGAGGATGGAGCTTGATCGCCTTGCCCTCGACAAGGATAGGATCGAATGCCTGTATGCCGAGCCGGTGAAGGGTCGGAGCACGGTTGAGAAGCACCGGCGTTTCCCGGATCACCTCTTCAAGCGCGTCCCAGACCTCCGGAGACTCTTTCTCGACGAGCTTCTTCGCTGCCTTTATGGTTGTTGCATATCCCTTTTCCTCAAGCTTGTTGAATATGAAGGGCTTGAAGAGTTCAAGCGCCATCCTCTTCGGAAGACCACACTGGTGGAGCTTCAGATCAGGGCCCACGACGATAACCGACCTTCCGGAATAGTCAACTCTCTTGCCCAGCAGGTTCTGCCGGAATCGTCCCTGCTTGCCTTTTATCATATCGCTCAAAGACTTGAGCGGCCTCTTCGTCGCGGTCTTCAGGACCTTAGACCTGCGCCCATTATCAAAGAGGGCATCAACAGCCTCCTGAAGCATTCTTTTTTCGTTCTTGATGATGACGCTCGGCGCCTTAAGCTCGACAAGCCTCTTGAGCCTGTTGTTCCTGTTGATGACCCTCCGGTAAAGATCATTCAGATCCGACGTCGCAAACCGTCCGCCTTCGAGCGGGACAAGCGGCCTCAGATCAGGAGGAAGAACCGGAATGACATCCATGATCATCCATTCAGGCTTGTTCTCAGATTTTCTGAACGCCTCCACCACCTTCAGCCTCTTCGTCAGTTTCTTCTTGACCCCGATGGAAGCCGCCTCCTTGATCTTGCTCTTAAGCTCAACCCCGAGGGTCTCGAGATCGACCATTCTAAGCAGTTCCCGGATCGCCTCCGCTCCCATGCCCACCTTGAACCGCGTGCCGTACTCGGAGAATTTCTTTTTATACTCATCGTCGCTCAGGAGCTCTTTAACCTTCAGCGGCGTATCACCCGGGTCAACGACAATGTAGCTTTCAAAATACAGGACCTTCTCAAGATTCCGCATGGTCATGTCCAGCAGAATGCCTATGCGACTCGGCACACCCTTCAGGAACCAGATATGGGCTACCGGGCTGGCGAGCTCGATATGGCCGAGCCTCTCGCGTCGCACTTTTGACTGGATGACCTCGACACCGCACTTGTCGCAGACAATGCCCCGGTGTTTCATACGCTTGTACTTACCGCAGATGCACTCCCAGTCCTTGATGGGTCCGAAGATCTTGGCGCAGAACAGACCGTCACGCTCCGGTTTGAACGTCCGGTAGTTGATGGTCTCCGGTTTTTTCACCTCGCCGTACGACCATTCTCTGATTCTGTCGGGCGAAGCAAGTTTTATTCTAATCGCCTCAAAATCCGTCGGATTTTTGGGCTTCTGGAAAATGGCGTAAATGTCTTCTGCCATTCTATTCCCCCTTCTTCTTTTTCTCCAGGAGCTCTACATCAAGCCCAAGGCTCTGGAGTTCTTTGATTAACACATGGAACGACTCGGGGACGCCAGGTTCGAGCGTTGCGTCGCCTTTCACAATCGCCTCATACATCCTCGCTCTTCCGGACACGTCGTCACTCTTTACCGTGAGGAATTCCTGCAGCGTATGAGCGGCACCGTACGCTTCAAGGGCCCAGACTTCCATCTCTCCAAGCCTCTGCCCGCCAAACTGCGCCTTACCGCCAAGAGGCTGCTGCGTCACCAGCGAATACGGGCCAATGGACCGAGCATGGATCTTATCATCAACAAGGTGATGGAGCTTCAGCATATAGGAGTATCCAACCGTAACCGTCCGTTTGAAGGGTTCTCCGCTCTTCCCGTCATAGAGCTGGATCTGGCCGGACGGCTGCATACCGACCTTCTTCTTCATCTCGGCCTCTTTCATCTTCTCCTTGATTTCGGACTCCTTGGCCCCCTCAAAAACAGGGGTAGAAACATGAAGACCGAGCGCTTTTGCAGCCCACCCAAGATGTGTCTCCAGTATCTGCCCGACGTTCATACGGGAAGGAACGCCAAGCGGGTTCAGAACAACGTCCACCGGCGTCCCATCAGGAAGATACGGCATGTCCTCTTCAGGCACCACCATGGCGACAACACCCTTGTTGCCATGTCGTCCCGCCATCTTGTCTCCGATCTGGATTTTGCGCTTCATCGCGATATAGACCTTAACCAGCTTATTGACGCCGGGAGGCAGCTCATCACCCTTCCGCACCCTATCGACCTTTTCGTCATACCGCGACTCGAGAAAACGCACATACTGGTTCGCTTCTGTATTGATCGCATCGATCTTTTCCTGGGTGCTCTCGTCCATGATCCGTATGCGCATGAGGTGCTCATCCTTGATGGTTTCAAGGTGCTTGTCCGTCAACGCCTTCCCTTTCGGGCAAATGACCTCTTTTGTCTTGGAGTGTTTGACCTCGTCTACAACGCGCTGTCCGAGGAACAACTGGCGCAGCTTCGTGTATTTTTCTTCCTTTATAATCTTGATCTCTTCCTCAAGGTCCCGCTGAAGCCGCTGGATATCTTCTTCCTCGATACTCTTGGCCCTTCCGTCCTTGGCTATTCCTTTTCGCGAAAAGATCCTGACATCAACGATCGTTCCTTCAATGCCGGGAGGTACGTAGAGACAGCTTTCCTTGACCTCTTCGGCTTTCTCGCCAAAGATCGCCCTTAGCAGTTTCTCTTCCGGAGTGAGCTGCGTTTCTCCTTTCGGCGTTACCTTGCCGACGAGTATATTGCCCGGCTTGACTTCAGCGCCTATCCTGATGATGCCGAAATCATCGAGGTCCTTCAGCGCCTCTTCACCGACATTCGGTATATCCCGGGTTATCTCTTCCGGCCCGAGCTTGGTCTCGCGGGCCTCTACCTCGAACTCTTCAATATGGATCGATGTATAGACATCTTCCTTGACAAGCCGTTCATTGAGGAGAATCGCGTCTTCAAAGTTATAGCCTCCCCAAGGCATGAACGCAACGAGGACATTCTTTCCGAGAGCGAGCTCGCCGAGGTCCGTCGACTGACCGTCAGCAAGGATATCCCCCTTTTTGACCGTATCTCCGATGTTCACAATCGGCCGCTGGTTGATGCATGTTGCCTGGTTCGACCGCTGGAACTTCACGAGAGTGTAAATATCAACTCCGCCGTCGCCACCGGATGTCCTGACCACAATGCGTGTCGCATCAACGCTCTCCACCCTGCCGGCCCTCTTCGCCTGGATGACTGCGCCTGAGTCCCTCGCAGCTACGAACTCCATGCCCGTACCAACCACGGGAGCCTCCGGAGTAATCACCGGTACAGCCTGTCTCTGCATATTGGAGCCCATGAGCGCCCTGTTCGCATCATCATTCTCAAGGAACGGAATAAGCGCTGCGGAGATGCCAACGACCTGCTTCGGCGACACGTCCATATACTGGACTTCGTGCGGCGCTACCATCCTGAAATCGCCGCCTTCACGGGCAGACACATGCTCGCCGATAAGCTTGCCATTCTTATCGACAGGGGACGTTGCTTCAGCAATGATGAATTTTTCGCCCTCGATCGCAGAAAAGAACTCTATTTCCTCTGTCACTTTGCCATTAGCAACCTTCCGGTACGGCACCTCGATGAAGCCGTAATCATTCACCCGGGCATAGGATGCCAGCGACGTGATAAGACCGATATTCGGTCCCTCAGGTGTCTCGATCGGACATATCCTGCCGTAGTGGGTCGGATGGACGTCCCTGACCTCAAATCCCGCCCGTTCCCTGGTCAGTCCTCCCGGACCGAGCGCCGAGAGCCTCCTTTTATGCGTTATCTCGGACAAAGGATTTGTCTGATCCATGAACTGGCTGAGCTGGCTTGAACCGAAAAACTCCTTGACCGCAGCCATGACCGGCTTTGCGTTGATCAGATCATGCGGCATGGCGCTCTCAAGCTCGGTAAGTGTCATTTTCTCTTTAATCGCCCGCTCCATTCTCACCAGCCCGATCCTGAACTGGTTCTCAAGGAGCTCGCCGACACCGCGAATCCTCCGGTTGCCGAGATGGTCGATATCGTCGACCTCTCCTTTCCCCGTCCTCAGGCTGAGGATATATCTCACGATCTCGATGATGTCCTTGTCGGTAAGCACCCTCACATCAAGGGGTATGTCAAGGTTGAGCCGCTTGTTCAGTTTAAGCCTGCCGACCGGCGACAGGTCGTATCTCTTCGGGTCAAAGAACAGGCCGCTGAAAAGGTCACGCGCAGCCGACTGCGTCGGCGGTTCGCCCGGCCTCAGCTTCTTGTAGATTTCGATAAGCGCCTCTTCCTGCGTACTCACCTTGTCGGTAAGGAGTGTGTCGCGAAGCGACGACAGATAGTTGGTGTTGTCTATGAACAGGAGATTGAGGGTATCAATCTTGAACGAAAGTATCTTGTTGAAAATGTCCTCGGTAAGTACTTCGTTGCCCTCCAGTATCACCTCTCCGGTTGACGGATCGACGATGTCCTTCAGGGTGATCCTCCCGACAATCTCCTCTTTTGTTATCGGGATCGTCTTGATCCCGGATGATTCCATTTTCTTGATAGCTCCCTTGGTGATCTTCATCGCCTCGCGGACGATGACCTCTTTGCTGTCAGGAGCTATGATGTTTTGCACTGATTTGTTCCCCACGAGGATCTCACTCACTCCCCGGGTATATGTATTACCTTTTATATTAATGGTTTCGACGGGATAGAAGGTCTTCAGAAGCTCCTCGTTCGAGTAGCCAAGGGCCTTGAGCACAATGGTTGCAGGAAGCTTCTTCCTTCTGTCGATCCTTACATACAGTATGTCTTTTGAGTCGAATTCAAAATCGAGCCAGGAGCCGCGGGACGGGATGACCCTTGCTGAAAACAACAGACGGCCGCTCGCATGCGTCTTCCCCTTATCATGGCTGAAGAACACTCCCGGCGAACGGTGAAGCTGGCTTACGATAACTCGCTCCGTGCCGTTAATGATAAAGGTCCCCGTCTCGGTCATGAGCGGCATTTCGCCGATATAGACCTCCTGCTCCCGGGACTCCTTCAGCTTTTTCTTCCCGTTCGCATCAGCTTCAAACATGTTCAGCTTCACGCCGATCTTCAGCGGGGCGGCGAACGTTATTCCCTTCTGAAGCGATTCCCGCACGGAATATTTGGGTTCGCCGACCATATATCCGACAAACTCAATCTCTGCGGTCTCATTGTAATCGGTGATCGGGAACACGCTGACAAAAGCGGACTGCAGGCCCATATCCTTTCGTTTTTCCTTCAGGATATCCTTCTGCAGGAACTGCTCATAGGAGCGCTTCTGTATCTCTATAAGATTCGGGACTTCAAGGAATTGGGGAACCTTGCCAAAATCCTGTCGTTTTCTGAGTACCCTTGCCATATGTCTCCTTCTCTATTGTAAAGGCAAAGGTAGAGGCAGGGTCTCCGCCCGCCTCTACCTGTTTTTAAAACCTTTATGCGGTGTTATTTTATTTCTACGGCTGCTCCCTGCTCTTCAAGCTTCGCCTTCATGGAATCAGCTTCTTCTTTGGAAACACCGGTCTTCACCGGCTTCGGCGCGCCATCAACGAGGTCCTTTGCCTCTTTGAGACCAAGGCCGGTCAGTTCGCGGACGACCTTGATTACCTGGATCTTCTTGTCGCCGGCAGACGAGAGGATAACG
>VEOY01000200.1 GCA_012026685.1 Nitrospirota bacterium | reverse complement strand
TGCGATCACCGCCATACAGGCCCAGGCCAAAGGAGGCCCTGCATGAGGGTCATCGTGGTCAATTCGGGAAGCTCCTCGATCAAATACGAGACATTTGATCTTAAAAGCCTCACAGCTGCATCAAAGGGACTTCTGGAGCGCATCGGCACGGAGGACAGCAGGCTCAGGCACCAGTGGCTCACTCCGGCCGGCAGATGGGAGGAGATCGTCGAGACACGCCCGGTCGTCGGCCACCGCGAGGGTTTTTCCTTTATCCTGGAGGTGAGCGGCAGGTCGCGGTCCGGCAGCGAGCCCCCGGAGATATTCGGTGTGGGACACCGCGTGGTGCACGGCGGCGAGAAGTTCAGCGAACCGGTGATCATCGATAATGCGGTCCTCAGGGCGATAGAAGAGCTGATACCCCTGGCGCCGCTTCACAACCCGGCCAATCTAATGGGCATCAACGTAATGCGCGATCTCCTGCCCCGTGTGCCGCAGGTGGCGGTATTCGACACGGCCTTCCATCAGACCATGCCGCCGAGGGCTTACCACTACGCGCTGCCCTATGACTTCTATCGGACATACGGCGTGCGACGCTACGGGTTTCACGGGAGCTCTCACCGCTATGTTGCGCGTGAGGCTGCGCGCCATCTCGGCGTCCCTCAGGATAAGCTGAACCTGATCACGCTCCATCTCGGCAACGGCGCCAGCGCAACAGCGATAAAGCAGGGAAAAAGCATCGACACTTCCATGGGCCTGACGCCGCTGGAAGGGCTGATCATGGGGACGCGCTGCGGAGACCTGGATCCGGCGGTCCATTTCTACCTCGCCAGAAAGACGGGGAGGGCCGTTGAAGAGGTCGAGGGAATATTGAACAAGGAGAGCGGCCTCAGGGGCATCTGCGGTTCGAACGATATGAGGGAGATCCAGGAGCGCGCTCAGAAGGGAGACGCGCGGGCGGAACTCGCCGTCGAAATGTTCTGCTACCGCGTCAAAAAGTACATCGGGTCGTATTACGCTGCCCTTGGGACGATAGACGCCGTTGTCTTTACCGGGGGCATTGGCGAGAATTCCGCCCTGGTGCGAACCAGGACCTGCAAGGGACTGTCAGGTCTCGGAATAACTGTTGATGAAAGCAGGAACAGCGCGGCGGCAGGAGGCATCAGAGAGATCCAGACCGGGGAAAGCAGGATCAGGATACTGGTCATACCGACCGATGAGGAGCGCGAGATAGCGCAGCAGACCGTTGAGATCATCGAGAGGGTGAAAGGGCGGGCCCGATGACAGACGCGAGGAGCTACTCAGTTCAGGAGACGCTCAGGAACGGACTCGAGGTGACGGTCCGCGCGATCAGGCCGGATGACCGGGATGCGGTGCTGGCAGCATTAAAAGAACTGGAGGAGAGGACGATCTACCTCCGCTTCTTCGGACAGAAGAAGGAGTTTTCGCATCGGGAGCTGACGGAAGCAACAGCGGTTGACTTTGTCCGGACCGTCGCACTCGTGACCTGCATACGGGACGGCGCAGAAGAGAAGATCATCGGAGCGGGCCGCTATATCGCCTTTGGCGATGCTGAACCTCCAGACAGAGCAGAGGTGGCCTTCACGGTCGAGGAGGACTACCATGGCCTCGGCATTGCCAGCATGATATTCAGGCACCTCGCCGGGATCGCAAAGCAGAAGGGGATTGTGCAGTTCCATGCAGAGGTCCTGCAGGAAAACAAGGGGATGCTCGCGGTCTTCGGCAAAAGCGGTTTCCCGGTCACACAGGAAATCTCTGAAGGACTGGCGCATGTGACGATCTTGCTGGGAGACGGGAAATGAACAACGGGGATTTCAGATCCTCTTATTGGAGGGGACATGGCAGATGCCCTCAAAACCGTTCAAGGCGATATATCTCATTGGGCATTGGCGGAGGGATATCGAAGGTTCTTGTTATGATGCGGTCATGCGCCGGTTCAGAGGCGTGGCTTCCGATGCTCTTCGGAATCGCTGCGAACGGTCTTCCGGAACACATGCCATGTCCGGAGAGCGTTTCTTGTGCAACAGAAGGGGTGGGATTTTGTCGTCTTTCTGATGAGCGGGTGAAGAGCGGGAATATAGGGACAAGAAAGGAGAAATGAACAATGGCAGAGATCGTAAAGGTCATAGGAAGAGAGATCCTCGATTCACGGGGAAACCCGACCGTAGAGGCGGATGTTATTCTCGACGACGGGAGCATGGGAAGGGCTGCAGTACCGTCAGGCGCCTCCACGGGCGTCCACGAGGCGGTGGAACTGCGGGATGGAGATAAAAAGCGCTATCTCGGCAAGGGCACGCGGAAGGCCGCGCTGCATGTCAACAAGGAGATCGCGCGGGCGATAGCTGGTATGGAGGCATCGTGCCAGGAGGAGATCGATCTGAAGATGATCAAACTGGACGGGACGAAAAACAAGGGGCGCCTCGGGGCGAACGCAATCCTCGCCGTCTCGATGGCTGTGGCGCGGGCAGCTGCCCAGTCCCAGAGGACGCCGCTGTACCGGTATCTCGGCGGTGTGTCAGCATCCGTGCTTCCTGTGCCGATGATGAACATCCTCAACGGGGGCGCGCATTCGGACAACTCGGTGGACTTTCAGGAGTTCATGGTCTCGCCGTTCGGCGCTTCCAGTTTTGCCGAAGCGCTCAGGATGGGCGCCGAAGTATTTCACACCCTCAAAGGTGTGCTCAAGAAAAAGGGATACTCGACGGCTGTAGGGGACGAGGGGGGATTCGCGCCGAACCTCAGGTCCAATGAGGAGGCGATCGAGGTGATCCTCGAAGCGATCACACAGGCAGGGTACAAGGCAGGAAAAGATATAGGGCTTGCTCTTGATCCTGCTGCGAGCGAGTTCTACGACGGCCAGAAAAAAGCATACGTATTCAAGAAGTCGGACAAGAGCAGACATAGTTCGACGGACATGGTCGAGTTCTGGACAAAATGGGTCCGTCAATACCCGATCATCTCCATCGAGGATGGGATGGCGGAGGACGACTGGAAGGGCTGGAAGCTTTTGACCGATACCCTCGGGAAGAAGATCCAGTTGGTGGGTGACGACCTCTTCGTGACCAATACCGAACGGCTGGCCCGGGGCATCCGGGAAGGGGTCGCGAACTCGATCCTCATCAAGGTCAACCAGATCGGCTCGCTGACCGAGACGCTCCAGGCCATGAAGATGGCGGCGAGTGCCGGATACACCGCCATGGTATCGCACCGGTCCGGAGAGACAGAGGATACGTTCATCGCTGACCTTGTCGTGGCGACCGGGGCGGGCCAGATAAAGACGGGGTCGGCAAGCAGGACCGACCGCATTGCAAAGTACAACCAGCTGCTACGCATAGAGGAGGAACTGGG
>VEOY01000108.1 GCA_012026685.1 Nitrospirota bacterium | reverse complement strand
GTTATAGTCTTAGAAAATATTTAGGGGGGTATTATGGTCGCAATTCTTGGCCTTGCACTCGTTCTGATCATCGCAGTTGCTGTATTGATAATTGATGCCGGGATCGTGATCTACAACAAGCTGGTCCGGCTGAGGACAACCGTAAAATCATCCTGGTCCGACATCGATGTGCACCTGAAAAAACGATATGACCTTGTCCCGAACCTTGTAGAAACCGTCAAAGGCTACGCGACGCACGAAAAGTCCGTGCTGGAAAATGTGACCATGGCCCGGGCTGCCGCTATGAAGGCCTCGTCGCCCGCTGACAAGGCCAAGGCGGAAAACATGTTCTCAGAGACCCTGAAAAGCCTTTTCGCGGTCGCTGAGGCCTATCCCCAGCTCAGAGCCAACGAGAACTTCATGCAGCTTCAGCAGCAGCTGAAAGAGCTCGAGGACAATATCGAATACGCCCGCCGCTACTACAACGCCGTTGTCAGGGATTACAACATCATGACCGAGACCTTCCCGTCGAACATCGTGGCAGGCCAGTTCCGTTTCGAAAAATCGGAGTTCTTCGAGCTCGAAGAAGCGGGTGTCGAAAGAAAACCGGTCAAGGTGAGTTTTTCGTAGGGGCTTGTGTTGAATCTGAAATTTCGCAGGTCCTTTCGGATTCTTTGCCTCTGCCTGTACCTCTGTATTTCTTCTGCCGCGTTTGCCCAGGACTTCACGATCAATGACTTCGAGTCATCCATATCCGTAAAAAAGGACTCTTCCTTTACGGTCAGGGAAACTCTCTCGGTTGAGTTCCACAGGCCGAGACATGGCATCTACCGCGATATCCCCTACCGCTATCAGGACAGCTACGGAAGCACGATTCTGACACCCACGGATATCATTTCCGTCACGGACGGGAGCGACGGACGCGTCAAGTACAAGGTGAGCAGAACGGGAAACACCATCAGGGTGCGCATCGGAGACGCCAAGCAATATGTTTCGGGGATCCGGACATATGAGATCACCTACCGCGTGCAAAACGCCGTCCTTTTCCTTGACGATCACGACGAACTGTACTGGAACGTCACCGGCAATGAATGGGATGCGCGGATAAAGAAGGTCCGCTGCATGGTATCGCTCGAAGGCGACAAGACAGCGAAGTACTGGGCCTCCTGCTACACCGGCAGGAAAGGTTCACGGGAATCAGCATGCAGGAATATCCCCGGCGACAATTTCATCGAGTTCATTTCGCAGAAGGACCTCATGCCGGGTGAAGGTTTCACGATAGCGTACGGATGGAACAAAGGTATCGTCACTCCCCCCACTTCGCTGCAGAAATTCCTCTGGAAGCTGAACCTCGGACAGAACTGGGTCTTTGTCCTGCCGCTCGTCTCATTCATCGGCATGATAATACTGTGGCGCAGCATCGGCAGAGACCCGCGTGTCAGGGAGTCCGTGACCGTAATGTACGAACCTCCGGCCTCGGGCGGAGCACTGCTTTCGCCTGCCGAGGTCGGCGCCATGGTAGATGAGAAGCTCGACCCGAGGGACATCACCGCATCGATCGTCGCTCTGGCGGTCAAAGGCTATATCAAGATCGAGGAGACGAAGACCGAAGGGTTGATATTTGATTCCACCGACTACTATCTGAAGAAACTGAAAGAGACCGATGCCGCGCTTTCGCCGTTCGAACGTCAGCTCATGCAGGATATATTCGGTTCCCAATCCGGCAAGATGGTGTCGGAAATGAAAAATACGTTCTACAAGAACATACCTTCGCTGAAAAGTTCGTTGTACGGAGAGCTTATACGGAAAAAATACTTTTCCACCAATCCTGATGGTGTGCGGAAGATGTATCTCATCATTGCCGGTGCACTGGCCGCCGGCACGGTCATTCTTCTGTCCCTCCTGTTCGGCAGCAGACTCGGTGATGCCAGGCCGTTCATTGCCGGAATTCTGACGGGGCTGCCGGTATTCATATTCGCAAAATACATGCCCGCCACGACAAGGACCGGCTCGGCGGTATATATGCATATCCTCGGTTTTCAGGAGTTCCTGAACCGGGCGGAAAAAGACCAGCTCGAACGCATGAGGGACCAAAACCTCTTCTCGAAGCTCTTTCCGTATGCCCTCGCGCTTGATGTCGCGGACAACTGGGCAAAGGCGTTCGAGGGCATATACCAGGAACGGCCGGAATGGTACGTTTCGCCCGGGGGCATGGGGACGTTCAATCCGGGAGGGTTCAACCGTTCATTCCATTCCGCGGTACCCGGCTTGTCGACCGCTATCTATTCCGCTCCCCGGGGGAGTGGCGCAGGCAGCGGCGGCAGCTTTGGCGGCGGTTCTTCAGGGGGCGGCTTCGGCGGTGGCGGCGGCGGGAGCTGGTAAAAGACAGTGAACAGCGTGGAGATGCCGGATTGAAACAGAAGCAGGATTAATCGGACCCCTTCGGATATCTTAGCTCCGCGACCGAAGCTGAAGGATCAGGCGCTGTGACCGCATTTGCCGTTTCTTTCCGAGGCACCTGCCTTGTTCAGAATGGCTGCTGTTAGGAAGAGATGCTGATTCCTTGCCGGACAAATGATCCGGGTCAGGCCTTCGTTGCGACGATCAATTCGAGATTTTCAGCGCTTCGAGGGTCTTGTTGAGGCTTTCGACATCCTCGACATTGAAGATCCGGACATCAGGCTCGATGCGCTTGATCAGGCCGGAGAGGACCTTTCCGGGTCCGACCTCAATAATGGTATCGATGCCCGAAGCACGCATGTTCCTGACGGAATCCTCCCACAGAAGCGGGCTGTTGAGCTGCTTGACCAGAGAGGTCCTGATGCTGTCGGCATCGCTCAGAAAAAGAGCGTCTGCGTTATTCATGACCGGGACTGACGGACTCCGGAGCTCAAGCGTGTTGAGCAGGTCGGAAAGCCTGGCCGATGCGCCGGCCATAAGCGTACAATGCGAAGGCGCGCTCACTGCAAGGGCGATGGCCCTCTTGGCGCCTGCCTCTTTCGCGAGTTTCATCGCATCCTCCACCGCCTGTCTCTCGCCGGCGATGACGATCTGTCCGGGGCTGTTGTAATTTGCGGGAGCTACATAACCTGACCCGACCGAGAGGCAGATATCGTCCACCTTCTTTCTCTCAAGCCCCAGGATGGCTGCCATCAGGCCTTTGCCTTCAGGGACCGCCTCCTGCATGAACATGCCTCTTTTTTCCGTAAGCCGTACCGCGTCACTGAATGTCAGCACGCCGGCGGCCGTGATCGCGGAATACTCTCCGAGGCTGTGCCCGGCCACGGCTTCAGGGGTCACACCTCTTTCCGCGAGCACCCGGAATGCCGCGATGCTTGCCGTAAGCATACAGGGCTGGGTCCTGAAGGTCTTATCGAGCTCTTCTTTCGGACCCTGGAAACAGAGGTTCGCGACATCATAGCCAAGGGCATCAGACGCCTCTGAAAAAACCTTCCGCGCCTCTTCAAAATGATCGCATAGGTCCTTGCCCATGCCGACGTTCTGCGAGCCCTGACCCGGAAACACATACGCTGTCTTCATAGACCTTTTGCCTCTCTTATCTTCCGGATGAGCATCGGGATGATCTCATGCGCATCCCCCACGATGCCGTAGGTCGCAACACTGAAGATCGGCGCCTCGGGGTTCTTGTTGATCGCAATGATGATATCGGAAGACTGCATTCCCACCAGGTGCTGAACCGCCCCGGATATACCGCATGCGATATACAGCTTCGGACCCACGGTCTTGCCGGTCTGTCCCACCTGATGCCGGTAGGGTATCCATCCCTCATCGACCGCAGCACGCGACGCGGCAACGGATGCGCCCAGCACCTCGGCAAGCTCATACAGGAGCTGAAAGCCCTTATCGCCGCCCATGCCCCGGCCCCCGGCCACAATGATATTGGCGTCCTGCAGGTTGATCGCGGTCTCCGAAACCTCCTTAACGGTCTCCACGACCTTCGTGCGGGAGGCTATGCCTTTGGCACTGACCGAGACGACCTCGCCCTTCCGTGACGGATCATGCTCGCCCCGCTTCATTACGCGGGGACGGACCGTGGCCATCTGGGGACGCGCATGGGGACAGAAGATCGTTGCCATGATATTGCCGCCGAACGCCGGCCTGATCTGCAGCAGGTTCTTTGTCTCCGCATCGATCTCGAGCGACGTGCAGTCTGCAGTGAGCCCTGCCCTGAGCTTTGCTGCCACTCTCGGGAAAAAAGACCTGCCGATCGGCGTGGCACCGGTGAGAACGATCTCGGGCTTCTGCTCCACGATCAATTTGGATAGAAGCGCGGCATACGGTTCGTCATTGAATGCGCTCAGCAGGGGATCACTGCAGTGGAACACCTTATCAGCACCCCAGCGGATGAGTTCCTGCGCGTCATCGGCTGTGCCGCCGAAAAGCACAGCGCTCAGCTCGGCGCCGAGCTTTTGGGCGAGTCCCCTGCCTGCACCCAGAAGCTCAAGAGATACGCCGGCGATCTTTCCGTCGCGCTGTTCAGCAAAGACCCATACGCCTTTGCCCTGTGCCGTCTCTTTGGTGTCCGAGGCCTCTTTGACCTCTGAGATCGCACCTTCCGGGCATACGCTCAGGCAGGCCCTGCAAAGCTGGCAGAGCTCCGTTATCACCGCCTTGCCGTCCTTCATCACGATAGCGTCATACGGGCATGACTGAAGGCAAGCCTCACACCCGGAACATAGAGCTCTGTTGACCTTTATATACATTTCAGTCCCACCAGTTCCTTTACCAGAGTATCCACCTTCTCCTCGGTTGTGCCTTCCAGCACCTTCCGGTCCTTTTTCGCCTCCGGGGCAAAGATGTTCTTGACCTGTGTCGGCGACCCCTTAAGGCCCAGATCATTTTCACCTGCCTTGATATCCGCAGCCGACATCTTCCTGATCTCCGCCTTCTTGGCAGCCATCTTCCCTTTGAGCGACGGCAGCCGCGGCACGTTCAGCTCCTTGACCGCGGTCAGGAGAACAGGCAGTGTTGATTCGACAAGATCGAAGCCGTCATCCATGAGCCTCTGGACGACAAGCCTGTCGGACGCAACATCTACGACCTTCCTGATATAGGAGATATGCGGGATGTCCATGAACTCCGCGATCTCCGGTCCGACCTGCGCCGTGTCGCCGTCAATGGCCTGCTTGCCGCAGAGGATGACGTCAGCGCCGATCTGCTCTATGGCCTTTGACAGGGTAAAGGCGGTCGCCCACGTATCGGAGCCGGCAAATGCCCGGTCCGTCAGGAGCACCGCCTCGTCAGCACCCATGGCAATGGCTTCGCGGAGCGCCGTCTCTGCCTGGGGAGGTCCCATGGTGAGTACGGTGACCTTTCCCCCTGTCTTTTCCCTGATCTGAAGCCCCGCCTCAAGCGCGTGCATGTCATAGGGATTGATGATCGTGGGTACGCCGTCCCTGATGAGCGTGTTGGTCTCGGGATTGATCCTCACCTCCGCGCTGTCAGGCACCTGCTTGATGCAAACAACTATCCTCATCTGTCTGGTCCTTTCGATTTACAAAGAAATAATGACGGGAAATACCGCTTTTTTGTGTCATGAATTTTATCACAGCAGGTTTTTCAGCGTCAACGAAGTCAGATCAGAACGTCGACGGGTCTTCCGGCGGAAGAGCCGCTTCATCGAACGGCATGACCTCGATTTGGGTCATGAGAGATTCGAACCGGCTGAGCATGGGCCGGTAGTCATAGTCATGCAGCTCTTCACGTGCGGCCCTCTCGACGAGCTTATCGAACGCGGGGAGATCAAAGGAACCGTCAACAACGCCCGCCGACTCAAGGACCCTGAGCATGGCCTTCTCGTCCAGCAGGTCAAGCCCTTCACTGACCTGGAGCTCTTCCCGGCGCTGCGGCACCATCAGGTACCACCGAAGACCGAAGATGAGCGCATCATACAGCGTCACGATGCCCGCAGAGACCTTCCCCTGTCCGAGCCTTCTCCTGCCGGCGCGGATATGGAGCCTTGCCCTGAGAAGCGCCCCTTCAGGCGTTCTGAAGCTTTCCTCTGTGCTCATCAATCCAAAATGCGGCACACTGTCACTCCCTATGCACAGCCTCATTCCCTCGAAGGCGGGAATCCAGAAAGCGCTGACTGCGTCACCAATAAAGTATCGAATGGTCAGCATTGCCGACCTGCTAATTCCTTTGTCACGATCGCACTGAAGGTGTGTGTCCGGAAAATCCTTTACCATCGCCACCGTTGAAGGTCGCGTGCTAACCAGGGATCAGATGGTATGACAACACAGACGCCTGAGAGCCCGGATAACCCGATTGCGATTTGTAAAGGTCTTTCGGATGCATGCCTTCAGTGCGCTATTGCAGCTTCTTTCCTTTCAATCCTTCTTTATCGTATTTCCCCGCAGGCATTTTATGCCCTGACACTTCAGGGAATACGAACGTCACGCTGTCATCGACCTTCTTCTTTTTCACCGCGATCTTCAATTCCCACTTCCCCTCTTTCGGAAGACCGGCGGATGGGACAAGATACAGTCCCCCGCCTTTTTCCTTCACCTTCAGCGGTTCGGCAGTTCCGGTGACCGTTGCCGCAAGCGACGCGTCCTCCACATCCTCGTCATGACTGTCGTGGACCACGATGCCTATCACGTCCTTTCCGATCTTGTACTCCTTCTCATCGAGCAGGAGCTCTATGCTCATCTGTCCCTTTTCCCCCAGGGCAAAGAGCGTCTCGTTGAAATGCTTGGTGAAATGCGCATCGCCCTTATGTTCGCCGGAATGAGCAAGGCTGCCAGAAAGGGCCGCGATGCAGATGTATGCTGCAGCGATAAACAACGAAACAGTCGATCTCTCTGGTTTCATGCGATTGTCCCTTATCCTTTCTTCACGATGATGGTCACTCCACCCTCACCATAAACTCGAAAAGCAGTACCCTGCCGTTATGGCTCACCTGGCTGAACACCTTGTATATCCCCTTTTCAGGGAAGGTAATATCAGCGTCTATCTCCGGTCCGAACCGCTCGGGAGGAGGCGGCGCATGCAGATGGTCATGGATGTGCGATCCGCCGGTGACCATCCCGTGGGCATGGATGAACGTCTTCAGGTCCGCGGACACGACGGCGAGATGCATTGCGGCGCCCAGATACGGCTGCAGGTCCTTCACGGCGCTGCCATCCTTCTCTATGCGGTAGCGGAGCGTTGTGTCCACGCCCGCGATCACTTTTTCGGGGGAGGACCTCAGGGCGACGTCATAGCCGTCAAAAGCCCCTTTGTTCGAAAAGACCGGCGCCGGGTTCTCCATTGCCTTGGGCGCTGTTACGTCAACCATGACCGTTTTACTGTACGCTTCATCCCTGGCAGCGAAATCTATCCCGATCACGTATCTGCCCGGCTTCGGAAAGGTGTAGCGCAGCGGCAGCGTCGCTCTTTTCACCATATCCTCTGTGATCGGGCCAAGGTCTTCAGGATGGATATGCGCAAAGGCATTGAGGTCCTGACCGATGAT
>VEOY01000061.1 GCA_012026685.1 Nitrospirota bacterium | reverse complement strand
TGCCCGATCCCTCCCCCATCACAAAACCGTCCCGGTCCCGGTCAAAGGGTCTGCTCGCCTTTTCCGGTTCGCTGTTGCGCGTGGAAAGGGCCTTCATGGCATTGAAGCCGCCGATGCCCATGGCGGTGATCACCGACTCGGTGCCGCCGGCGATCATGGCGTCAGCATCGCCCCGCTGTATTACCTTGAACGCGTCGCCGATAGCGTGACTTCCCGTCGCGCACGCCGTCGCAGGAGCGGAATTGGGTCCTTTGGCGCCAAAGCGTATAGATATCTGGCCTGCCGCAAGATTGATGATGAGCATGGGGATGAAGAACGGCGTTATCTTTCTCGGTCCCTTTTCAAGCAGCACCTTGTGATAATGTTCAATGGCCGGGAGGCCGCCCATGCCGGCGCCGACATACACCCCCACGCGCGGCGCATTCGCCTCATCGATCTTCAGCCCGGCATCTTCCATGGCCATGATCGAGGCGGCGATGCCGAAGTGGATAAACCTGTCCATCTTCTTGATCTCCTTGACCTCGATATAATCTTCGGGGTTGAAACCATGGACCTCGCCCGCGATCTGGGTGGGGAATGCGGTTGCATCGAAATGGGTTATCGGGCCAATGCCGGACCTGCCGTGCATAAGACCATCCCAGCTCTTCTCAACCCCGACGCCAAGAGGTGTAATGAGGCCGACCCCGGTTACAACTACACGTCTTTTATCCATTAAGCCTGTTTGTTATTGATATATTCGACTGCGTCCTTGACCTTCTGGATCTTTTCTGCGTCTTCGTCAGGTATTTCGATATTGAACGCCTCCTCGAACGCCATGACGAGTTCAACGGTATCCAGAGAGTCCGCGCCCAAGTCCTCAACAAATGACGACTCCGGTGTGATCTCGGCGGCATTCACGCCGAGCTGCTTTGCAATGATCTCCTTAACTTTTTCCTCTACCATTCCCTTACCTCCAATTTGATTTTCTCTCGTAATATAAAGCCCGATACGCAGTGCACTTACATATACATCCCGCCATTGACGTGGATCACCTGTCCGGTAATATACCCATTCCCCGGCTCTGCAAAGAAGGTCACTGCATTCGCCACATCCGCAACGGAGCCGAACTTTCCGATAGGTATTGATTTTAACATTTCCTGTTTGATATTTTCACTCAGCGCATCGGTCATTGCCGTTGAGATGAATCCGGGGGCTACAGCGTTCACCGTGATGCCCCGGTTTGCGTATTCCCGGGCCGTCGTCTTGGTAAGTCCGATGATGCCGGCTTTTGACGCACTGTAGTTCGCCTGCCCCGGGTTTCCCATGAACGCAACTACCGACGCGATATTGATGATCCTGCCGTAGCGCTGTTTTACCATCATTTTAACAGCTTCCTTGGAACAGAGGAACACACCTTTCAGATTGATGCTGAGCACAAGGTCCCAGTCTTCCTCCTTCATCCGCAACAGGAGTCCGTCCCTGGTAATGCCGGCATTATTGACCAATACATCGATCCTGCCAAACTCCTTCATCACCTGATCAAAAACCCCGGTGACCTCCGGTGCTTTGGAAACGTCGAGGTTGACCGCTTTCGCCCTCGCCCCTTTTTGCGACAGTTCCCGAGCGGCCTCTTCCGCGCTTTGGAGAGATACATCCGCGATGACCAGGTCAGCACCCTTCTCCGCGAACTTGTCGGCAATTGCCCTGCCGATGCCGCGCGCGCCACCGGTTACCATGACAACCTGTCCCTTCAATTCCATAATTCCTCCCTGAAAAAAATCGACGTAATTGTAACAAACTGCCCCGTTCTTTATCCAGCATTTTCTCTGTATCTATGCCGCAACTATTGCATTATTAAGGATTTTATGATTCTGATTTCGCCTTGGGTCCGAACAGTTATCTGTGGGATCGATACCGGCGTTTGGTCTGTCGGGGCATGCCTTGTCGTAAGAGCGTGAGGCTTTTTTGTCTCCGTCGCCTGATTGATTTTTTCCGCGGTCATCGCTTAGTATAAATCAATAAGTTTAGAATCTAACTATCTATGCCGCGAAAGGAAAAAATAATGACTCAGACTACGATCTTGATCGATGGCATGTCATGCATGCACTGCGTTATGAGGGTAAAAAAGGCGATCGAAGGACTCACCGGCATTACTGATCTGAATGTTGAGGTCGGAAAAGCGACCGTGAGCTTTGATGACGCGAAGACTTCGCAAAAAGATATCGAGGCAGCAATTACCAGAGCGGGCTACAAAATAAAAGCGTAATTATGCCGCGCCCCGAACTGTCGCTCCGGTCCTGGCAGTGACAAAATCGACGATTGCACCGTGGACTTCTTCCGCATCGTTTTCCGTAAGCGTCCTTCCGGCGCTTCGGTACGTCACTCTCACACCAAGGCTCTTTTTGTCCTTCGGGATGTTCTTTCCTTTGTAATAATCAAAAAGTCCCACATGCTCGATGATGTCCGACCGGTAGGACCTGAAGAGGTTCAGGACCTCAGCAGCGCTGATCTGATCATCCAGGATCAGGGCAATATCCCGTTCAATCGCAGGATATCTCGGTATCTGTCTATACAGGATCTTCTGATCTCTGTGCTCGAGCATCTGATCGACGTCGATCTCAAAGACTATGATGAGAGGCTTGTGAGCTTTGATGTCAAGCCGCTCGATAACCTCAGGGCCCAGTTCTCCGATATACCCGATCTTCACGTTCCGGCAATGCATGTCCGCAGATTTGCCGGAATGAAGAAATGCCTCTCCGGAAGGTAAGAACGAGCAATCCTTCAGGCGCATCTCCTCAAACAGGGCTTCGATCGCGCCCTTCACCAGATAGAACGGCGGGACCGTGTCCTTCCATATCACCGGCGTCGTATCCTGGAAAAATATCCCTGCGAGCCTCAATCCCTCGCGGGGCAGCTGATTTCCCCAATCGATGAACACCCGGGAAAGCTCGAAAAGACGAATATCCCGCAGCCCCCTTGAATGGTTGTAGAGAAAGTTCCTTATCAAAGAGGGCATCAGGGTTGTTCTCATCAGGCACTCTTCCTGGCGCAGGGGATTTTTCAGCATGACATGCTTACGCCGGTCCTCATGATCATTATCGGAGATGGAAAGAACATCGAGGTCTGCGCTGTTCATAAAGCTGAAGTTGACGACTTCATGGAATCCCGATCTTCTGATCGCCTCCCGCACGGACCGCACAGCCCTTTCTTTATCATTCAGTACGCCGTCAGAAAGCACGGTTCTGGGAATGCGTGCCGGGATCCTGTCATATCCGTAGCAGCGTGCCACTTCTTCTATGATGTCAACGGCCTCGCTGATGTCCCCTCTGAACGCCGGAGGAAACGCGATGAACTCATCTCCCCTGTCTTCCGTCGTGATACCTATACCGCTGAGCAGTCGCCGTATCTCATCTCGGGGTATATCTATCCCGATCAGGGAATTCACCTTGCGGAAGGGAACCGTGATCTCCGCAGGTATGAACTTCCCGGGGTATACATCAACGATATCCCTGATCGTGCCGCCGCCGATCTCCGCCATCAGGAGAGCTGCCCTGTTCAAGGCATGTTCCAGGAATACGCGGTCAGTTCCCCGCTCGAAACGGTAGGAAGACTCGCTTTTAAGTCCGAGAGCCTTTGCCGATCTCCTGATCGACATGGGTGTAAAATGCGCGCTTTCAAGAAAAATGTTCTTTGTGGACTCAGTGACGGATGAACCCTCTCCACCCATAATGCCTGCGACAGCTACCGGATGTTCCGCGTCCCAGATCAGCAGCGTGTCCTGATCGAGTTTGCGGTCAGCGCCGTCAAGGGTCATAATGGACCTGCGGCTTCCCGCCCGTGCAACTCTGATCTTGTCCCCTGAGATCCTGTCCGCGTCAAATGCATGGAGAGGATGTCCGAGTTCGAGCAGCACATAGTTGGTAATATCGACCATATTATTTATCGCCCGGATCCCGCATTTTTCCAGCCTCTTCCTCATCCACTCAGGGGAATCTCCTACGGTTACCCCGAGGATAGATCTTCCGGTATACCGCGCGCACAGGTCGGGATCATCAATAACGACCTGTACTTCCGAAGGCGGCAATGGTCCGTCAATCACCGTTTTCGGCAGTTTCAGCGGCATGGCGAAGACCGAAGAGACTTCCCGTGCAATACCCAGCATGCTCAGGCAGTCAGGCCTGTTCGGCGTGACGTTCACTTCCATGACAACATCGCCGTCAATGCTCTCCATGCCTTCGATCTCAAGGCCGGCCATGGTAAGACGGTGGGCTATCTCTTCAGGCCCGGCAGCTACGTCGACAAATTCCCTTATCCACTCAAGCGATATGCGCATGGTCCTTCCGGTCTACCCCTAAAATTGCCTCAGGAACCTGAGGTCATTTTCATAAAACAAGCGTATGTCATCTATCGAGTATTTCAGCATCGCAAGCCGTTCCACACCCATGCCGAAGGCAAAGCCGGTATACGCATCGGAGGCATAGCCTGACATCTCGAACACCTTCGGATTTACCATGCCGCAGCCCATAACCTCAAGCCATCCCGTGGTCTTGCATACCCTGCATCCCTTGCCTGCGCAGAAAATGCAGCCGATGTCAACCTCCGCGCTCGGCTCGGTAAAGGGAAAGTAGCTCGGCCTGAATCGGACCGGTGTTCCCTTCCCGAAAAAACTGTGGATAAAAAGTTCGAGGACGCCTTTCAGGTCACTGAAGGAGACGCCTTCATCCACCATAAGGCCTTCGACCTGATGGAACATCGGTGTATGAGAGACATCCGCGTCACAGCGGTAAACTTTCCCGGGTGCAATGATCTTCAGCGGCGGCTGTTTCCGTTCCATGACCCTCACCTGCACCGGAGACGTGTGTGTCCTGAGCACGACATCGTCGGATACATAGAACGTGTCCTGCATGTCTCTGGCGGGATGGTGACGGGGAATATTGAGCGCTTCGAAGTTGTAATAGTCGAGTTCGATCTCCGGTCCTTCCTCAATGCCAAATCCCATGGACACAAAGATGTCCTTGATTTCTTCAAGGACCCTGTTCAGGGGGTGGAACCTGCCGGGGATGTCAGGTTTGCCGGGGAGGGTTATATCGATCTTCTCTGCGAGAAGACGCCGCCCTTTTTCGACATCTTTGAAAGAGGATTCTTTCTCTTCGATGGTCCGTTCGACAAAATCCTTCAGTTCATTGACAGCCTTGCCGAAAGAAGGCCTCTCTGCGGGAGGGACGGCCGACAGGGCCTTGAGCTCTGCGGTGACCAGCCCTTTCCGACCCGTATATTTTGCTTTGAGCTGCTGAAGTTCTGCTGCTTCCGAAACTGCACTGACCTCTTCAAGAAAGGACTGTTTTAGGGAAAGCAGATCACCCACGGCAGATTACGATGCAAGCTTAGTCTTTACAGTCTCTGCGATCTGACCGAAGGCCTTCGGATCATGATATGCGAGATTTGCGAGTGCCTTTCTGTCCAGCACGATATCCGCTTTCTTCAGCCCTGACATGAACTGGCTGTAGTTGAGCCCCAATGAACGCACCGCAGCGCTGATCCTGGTAATCCAGAGCGCTCTGAATTCGCGTTTCTTCGCCCTGCGGTCGCGATACGAGTATTGGAGAGCCTTATCAACGGTTTCCGCGGCAGCTTTGACGAGGCGTCCCTTGCCGCCGTAATATCCTTTTGCCTTTGCAAGGAGCTTTTTCCTGCTCCTCGTATTTTTAACACCACTTTTTGCCCTTGGCATCTTCTTCTCCTCCTGATTCTGTTAGCAGGTGTCAGGTCTCCGCAGACCCAAGCCCTGCACGTGCGTAATCCTAACTGTATGGTAAAAGTGTCTTGATGTTCTTCTGGTCTGTCTTCGCAACGACGGCTGCCTGACGCAGGCTGCGGGTCCGCTTTGCCGGTTTGCTGGTCAGAAGATGGCTCTTGTAACCCTTGTGTCTCATGACCTTGCCGGTGCCGGTGACCTTGAACCGCTTGGCGGCTCCTCTATGGGTCTTCATCTTTGGCATCTTTATCCTCCAATAATAGAATTCCTTGAGAAAACAGGCATATGCAACCCGTTCCTGAACAAGAGTGAGTATTATACCCCAAAATAAATTATTTTGTCACTGGAAAAGCATTATGATTTTGGAGCAACGACCATGGTGATGTGATTGCCCTCAAGCCGGGGCTGCTGTTCAATCTGGTACTTCCCGGCAAGGCTCTGGATGATCCGTTCATAGACCTTCATGCCGAGTTCGGGCCTGATGATCTCACGGCCCCTGAAGTACATCATGACCTTGGCCTTGTCGCCTTCTTCAATGAAGCGGTTGATATTCCTGATCTTGAGGTGAAGATCATGCTCGTCAATCTGCGGTCTGATCTTCACCTCCTTGACGTCAATGGACTTTCTCTGGGTGTGCTTCTTGTGGAGCTGATACTTATATTTGCCGAAATCAAGGATCTTGCAGACCGGCGGAGCTGCTGTGGGTGATACCTCGACCAGGTCGAGCTCCCTTTTTTCAGCGACCACCAGGGCATCCCGCACTGACATAATGCCGAGCTGGCCGCCGTCACTGTCAATTACCCTGATCTCCTTCGCCCTGATCTGCTCGTTTACTCTGATGTTCTTTCCGATGTCCCGGTTACTGATGTTTTCACCTCCTGGAGTTGATCTCTTCCGCAAGAAAAGATATAAGTTCATCACATGTAAATGGGCCCACATTCTCCCCATTACGCTTCCGCAGGCTCATGCTGCCCTGCTCTGCCTCCTTGTCACCAATGACAACCGCGTACGGTACTTTCTTTACCGTGCTTTTCCGTATCTTGTTGCTGATCTTCTCACTGTCGGCATCGAGTTCAGCTCGTATCCCCTTTTGTATCATGGCGGATGTGATCTTCTCTGCATATGCCGCGTGCTTTTCGGATATGGTGAGGACAGAAACCTGCACAGGTGCAAGCCAGAGCGGAAATGCGCCCGCGTAATGTTCGATCAATACGCCAAAGAACCGCTCGAGCGACCCCATCAGGGCCCTGTGCACCATGATCGGCCGGTGCTCCCTGCCATCAGACCCCCGGTACGTGATGTCAAACCGCTCGGGAAGATTGAAATCCACCTGGATAGTGCTGCACTGCCAGGCCCTGCCGAGGGAATCCTTCACCTTGATGTCGATCTTGGGTCCGTAAAAGGCCCCGCCGCCCTCGTCAGTGCTGAACGGAAGGTCTTTCGCGCGCAGGGCGCTTGCAAGGGCGGCAGTCGAACGTTCCCAATGCTCGTCAGTCCCCACATATTTTTCCGGACGGGTCGAGAGATAAGTATCGAATTGTTCAAATCCGAATGTACGCAGAATGAAGAGGACAAAATCAAGGACATTCAGTATCTCTTCCTCTATCTGGTCCTCGCGGGAAAAAATATGGGCATCGTCCTGTGTAAAGCCGCGGACGCGGAGCAGTCCGTGGAGAACGCCCGACCGCTCAAAGCGATAGACCGTACCCAGCTCGGCATACCTGACCGGGAACTCCCGGTAGCTCTTGAGCGAACTCTTGTAGATATGGATATGGAAGGGGCAGTTCATGGGCTTGATCTCGTACGGGGTGCCCTCGACCTCCATCGGTGAGTACATGTTCTCGCTGTAGAAATCAATGTGTCCGCTGGTCCGCCAGAGATCGAGCCGTGCTATGTGCGGGCTGTAGAGGAGCTTGTAGCCGGCTTTCAGATGCTCGTCGCGCCAGAAATCCTCTATCGTCTTCCGTATCAGCGCGCCGTTGGGATGCCAGAGTATCAGGCCGGGGCCGACATCCTCATTGATGCTGAAGAGATCGAGCTCTTTCCCGATCCTCCGGTGGTCCCTCTTCTTCACTTCCTCGAGGAAGTCGAGGTATTTTTTCAGGTCCTTGGGATTGGCAAATGAGGTGCCGTAGACACGCTGCAGCATCTTTCGCTTTTCATCACCCCGCCAGTAGGCCCCCGCAATGCTCAGGAGCTTGACCGCGCCGATCTTGCCGGTTGAAGGAAGATGCGGCCCTCTGCAGAGGTCAACGAAACCGCCCTCCTCGTAGACCGTCACCTTCTCATCGGGGATGTCCCGGATGAGCTCTACCTTATACGGCTCGCCCAGTGATTCAAAGAGACTGATCGCCTCATCTTTCGTCATCTCGCGGCATGCGAACGGAGAATCCTTCCTGATGATCTTGTCCATTTCCTTTTCAATGGAGAAAAGATCTTCCGGCGTGAAGGTCTTCTCAATGTCGAAATCATAGTAAAAGCCATCCTGAATGGCCGGCCCAATGGCAACCTTCGCGTCAGGAAAGAGATTTTTTACCGCGTGGGCCATTACGTGCGACGTGCTATGACGGTAGACATCCCTTCCCTCATCCGAATCAAACGTCACCGCCTCCACCGTGTCACCGGCTTTCACCGTCCTGAGAGCACTGAGGTCGGAGAGTTGACCGTTGATCCTGACAGCTAAAGCTTTAGATCTTGCGAGGTGTTTTTCGAGGTCGGGCAGTTCGCTGAAGTTCCGCTCACTTCCATCGTTTGCTACAAACTTAATGACAGCATACCTCCGCTCTTGGAAAGATTGTAATATTACGGTATATGATACAGGATATTATTTTTCCATTTCAATAAGTTTCCCACAGTATTCTTGCAACACGAAGCCTCCCCGTATACAATGAAAAATGCGATAATGCTCACATTCAGCTTCAGGAGGGACTGTCATGATGCTTAATGAACATGATGCAAGGGAAAAATGGTGTCACATCACACTTTCGACCCAGGTCGCGAAATGCGTGGCTTCGGACTGCATGGCATGGAGATGGGCGGAGTATACCCCTCACATCTGTGAAAAATGCGGGACAGAAGATTCCGAATGGGTCGATCATCCTGAACAGCGCAGGGGCTACTGCGGCCTGCCGGGACTACCGAAGTTATGATGTTTGGGTTGATGGTAGGCCCGGGCGGTTTCGAAGGATGACTGTCACCCGACAATAACCACATGAGCATCTTTTCCCTATTTGTTCAGGGTTTCTCTTATTTTGAGCAAAAGGTCGTGCGCTGTGACCGGCCTTGAAATGAAGTCAATTCCTTCTTCAAGAACACCTTTTTTGTTGATTATGTCTGATGTATAGCCGCTTGTACCACGTTTACCAAAATTGCCTTTACTTCGGGCATATTGATCGGGTTGCAGGACTGAAGAACGACACAGCAGGGACATACATCACGGTATATGGAAAAGACATACCGGGATGCGGCCCTGATCAGAGCATGAGAGGTGGTCTTACGAAATCTTCTTTAAAAGCCTTTACCGCCGTTCACTGTGCAATTATTCTCACGTCATCGACATTCGCATCTTCATCCGAGTTAGACATTTTTCCTTTGAAGCGCAGTTCCAAGTTATTGATGCCGGTCAGTTCAAAGGTCATTGCGTGCCATACGTTCTCCTGATCCATGTTGCCTCGCAGTCGGGCAAGTTCGGTCCAAGTTGATCCGCCATTGGTCGATATTATAAAAGCAAGATATTCCCCCTTGTCGAGGCTGCTCCCTATGAACCATGAGAAGGTGATGGTGGCGGATGTCCGGCCCTGGAGATCGATCGCACGGGAGGTGAGCGCAGCATTATTCGCACTCCCTTTCACTTCTGCAGATAGAGTGCCTCTAAAAGCACGCTGTGAGGATATATACCAGTCATTTTGTTTGTCTTCGGTCCAGAGCCCGTTCCAGTTATTTCCCGGTACGGTTTCGAAGTCGTCGTAGAATACTTCTATCTGACCTGCAATGGCTGCGGTCGTGGTGGCTGTTCCCGCAGAGCCGTCGTCGTCGGTCGCCGTCAGGGTAACAGTGAACGTACCGGCGGTGGTATAGGTATGTACTACAGCCTGA
>VEOY01000053.1 GCA_012026685.1 Nitrospirota bacterium | reverse complement strand
CCTGTTCCTTTCAACGGAAGAGACCGCCGAAGCACCTGAGTCGGAAATACCATCTGAACCGGAGGAAACACCCGCTGTCAGCGGTTTTGAGGAAAAAGAGCGCATAACCATCTACGGTGAGAAACCGTTCGATGAGATCATAACCGAAGTGGACATTTTCTCCCGTTACGGACTGCTTGTTGAGGCGGAGAAATTACTCGAGGGCCTCAGGAACCGTTACCCGGAGAACATCGAAGTACACACGCGTCTCAAGGCCCTGTATATGGACATCCAGGACAGGGAGCGCGCCGTTACAGAATGCATCGTCCTCAGCAAGCTCTACAAGCGCGAAGGCGATGAGATACGCTCCGGACAGATGCTGAAGGAAGCCGGCGAAATTAATCCTCGTGACCCGAGACTTGCCGAATACGGCTTCACCCCGTCCGTCATACAGCCTTCACCCGCACCGCCTTCTGCCGTAAGCTTTGGAGAAGCCGTCCCGGGCGCGGAGCCTGACATCGAGGATTATGAGGAGGAGATAGCAGAGGCAGATTTCTACGCACGGCAGGGCCTTACCACAGAAGCGGTCAAGATACTTGAGAAACTCCAGAGGCTCTTCCCCGAAAACAAAGACGTCATAGAGCGGCTTCACGCTCTTGGCAGGACGCCTTCGGATGCCGATATTGAGGAGATGACCGGCAGCGTGGACCTGTACGATACGTACGAGATACCTCAGCCCTCAGAAACCCGGGGAGAGTTTGGCTCCCCGGAAACGACCGGCCCTGCAGGAGGTCTTGACCTTGCCGGTGAGGCGGAAGAGCCGGAAAGTCCCGAGCTGACAACGGACACGGGCATGTTCGGAGAGCTTGAACTGGAGGAAAAGACATCCCTGTCTGCCGGAGAGCGGGAAGAAGCGGTCAAGGAACCCCGGGAGAAATCTGAGCCGGAGGATATATCTCTCACCGGAGAACCTCCGTCAGAGACAAAGGAAGAAGCATTTGAGGATTTCAGCTTTTCGGAAAGTGACCTTGTTGATGCGCAGGAGATGCCTGAACCGGCCCTCGACAATGATGTCCTCGAGATCTTTCAGGAGTTCAAGAAGGGGCTTGAGAAAGAGCTCGGGGATGAGGATGCCGAGACCCACTATAACCTTGGCATAGCGTACAAGGAAATGGGCCTTGTAGATGACGCTATCAAGGAGTTCCAGACAGCCAAGGCCGACCCCAAGAGGTTCCTCCAGTCATCCACCATGCTCGGTGTCTGTTATATGGAAAAAGGCCTCGCCTCTCTTGCCATCGACGTCCTGACAAAGGCATTGGAGTCCCTGAAGGAAAAGGGCGAGTCCTACTGGGCTCTCAGCTATGAACTTGCGGAAGCATATGAAAAGAACCAGAATTTGGCGGAAGCTGTCGGCCTTTACACGTTAATTTACGGATGGAATGCGAAATTTCGCGATATTTCTGCTAAAATGACCCTGTTGCAGTCCCATGCTCCCAAGGCGGACGGGACAGAAAAAAGCAAGGACAGGGAAAAACCAAAGGAAAGGAAAGACAGGGTTTCCTATCTGTAAATCATGGACTACTTGGAATATTACAAACTGGAAGAGCATCCGTTCTCGAACGTTGTCGACAGCAGGTTCTACTGGAACAGCCCTCAGCAGTCTGAGGCAGTCGTAAAGCTGAAATATGCGGTTGACACCCGGAAGGGGCTTGCGGTCGTCATCGGCAACATCGGCGCGGGAAAGACCACTCTTGCCCGGAAGATCCTTGAAGAGTTCGACGAGGAACATTACGAGGCGGCGCTCCTGGTGATCATCCATTCTTCAGTAAGCTCCGAATGGCTTTTCAAGAAGTTCGCCATCCAGCTCGGGGTCAAGAACGTCTCGGACAACAAGATAGAGCTGCTGGGAGAGATCTACCGCCGCCTCCACGAGATCAACGAAGAGGGCAAAAGGGCGGTCGTTCTTATGGATGAGGTGCAGATGCTGAATTCCCGTGAGATCATGGAAGAATTCAGGGGGCTCCTGAACATGGAGTCCTCGGACGGCAAGATGGTGAACTTCGTGTTCTTCGGGCTTCCTGACCTCGAGAAAGTGCTCGCGCTCGATGAACCGCTGAAACAGCGGGTGGCAATACGGATCAAGCTGAACGCCTATTCTGAAGATGACACCAGGCAGTATATTCAGCACAGGATGAAGGTGGCGGGCTGCAACACTGATGTTTTTACCGACAAGGCCATATCCATGATATTCAAGTACTCGAACGGGATCCCCCGCCTCATCAATACCATCTGCGACAATGCGCTGCTCGAGGGATTCCTGTTCAAGAACACCGTGCTCGACGACAGCATCATCAGGACGGTTGCCATTGACCTGGGCCTCGAAAGCTGATCGACCTTCACCAGCTGCTTTCCTGCGGATACCTGGCAGCAGCGTTCACATGTTCTTCAGGAACGAAATCTCATTCACGGTCAGCGTGACCGCATAGCGCGGTATCTCTATCCGCATCCTCGCCTGGTACCAGATGCCGCTTTGACGGGCAGGGGTATCATACATGACCGTTAACTGTTTGCCGTCGTCAAAATCGATCCGCTGCTTGCCCGGCAGAAGCGTCTTCTTGTCCAGCCACACGGAACGCGTCGCGCTCCGCATAACAAGATAATCGCCCTCTTCCTGGACCGTAAAGTCCTGCAGGTCCCACCAGAACAGACAGTCTCTGAGGCCCCTGGTGAGGATGGCTGTTTTGGCTTTGTCAAGCCGGGGCGTGCTCTTCACGACGCCGTTCTTTGAGGAGAGGTCCATGCCGAGAATGCCGAGCGTAAAGACCTTCAGGTGGAGGTCTCCGGTCCTGGTCATGTCAAGCACCGCGTCCCCGTACATTTCCGAGTCCTTCTTTTCAAAGACAACGGACATGTTTGCGTCAATGCGTTCGATCGCATTCCTCTCGGCAATGACCGCGTCAAGCCTCCGCTCTTCATGAGGAGGCACTTCCATCATCGTCGGCGCACATGCAGCCGCAAGAACGAGGATGCTACATAAGAACAGCTTTGAGGAATTCTTCACAATCCCGCGCTCCTATGATCTCGATCTCCTGTTTCCCCGTGATCTTTGCCGCATTGCCCTCCGGTATCACGGCCCGCCGGAACCCTATCTTCGCAGCCTCCTTCAGTCGTGCCTCCGCCTGCGCGACTGCCCTGATCTCGCCGGAAAGGCCGATCTCGCCGAACACACAGGTCCTGGGCTCAACAGGTCTCTCGCGCGCCGACGAGGCTATGGTCGCAATGATGCCGAGGTCGACAGCCGGTTCCATGATCTTCAGGCCCCCGACGACATTGATGAATATATCCATACCGCCGAGATGCAGTCCGGCCCGCTTCTCAAGGACTGCTATCAAAAGGTTGACCCTGTTGAAATCAACGCCGATGGAGGTCCGCCGGGGCATGCCGAAGTTCGTCTGCGAAACGAGGGCCTGGATCTCGACCATGAGCGGCCGGGTCCCTTCGATACAGGCAACGACCGTGGACCCCGACACGTTCTTCGGCCGCTCGGAGAGGAAAAGTTCTGAAGGATTGTTCACTTCACGGAGCCCGGCATCCGACATCTCGAATATGCCGATCTCGTTCGTCGATCCGAAGCGGTTCTTAATGGTGCGGAGCACGCGGTACGAATGTCCCCTGTCACCTTCAAAATAGAGGACCGTATCGACGATATGCTCGAGGACGCGGGGACCGGCGATGGTCCCCTCTTTCGTGACATGCCCCACGATAAAAACAGGGGTGTGCGACCGCTTCGCGTGCAACATGAGCTTTGCAGCGCACTCCCGCACCTGGCCGACCGAGCCGGGTGCCGACATGAGTTCCTGCGTGTATACTGTCTGTATCGAATCAACGACCATGGCGTCAGGGGACATCCTGCCGGCTGCATCGAGTATGCCTTCCAGCGACGTTTCAGGAAGAAGAATGATATTTTCCGCATTGACCGAAAGCCTGTCAGCGCGCATCTTGATCTGCTGGGGTGATTCTTCTCCGGACACATACAGAAGTTTCCCGGTCCTCCGCGAAAGGCCGGAGAAGGCCTGAAGAAGAAGCGTGGATTTTCCGATGCCGGGATCTCCTCCCACAAGGATGACCGACCCGGCGACAACGCCCCCGCCCAGCACCCGGTCGAACTCCCCGATGCCGGTTGACGTTCTTTTTTCGGATATGTTCTCAATTTCCTGAAGAGAAACCGGCTCGGTCTTCGCCGAAGGCTGCAGAGACCCCCTGCGGCCCAACGGGGCTTCCTTCTCCTCAACGAAGCTGTTCCAGCTTCCGCAGTCAGGGCACTTGCCGAGCCACTTTGCGCTGGTATGGCCGCACGCCTGGCACTGGTAGAAAGTTTTTGTCTTAGCCATGAATTTATCACCTTTTACAAGAATGGCATTTAGTATATATGATTCCATAAGTAACGAATAATTTCATAGCCTGCTGCAGGCATCTGTGGTTTAAGCTCCCCTTTATTATGCTAGACTCAATGTATGCCGCTGTTTCAAAATAACCGCAGCCTGAAGGATTGGCTTCTCGACAACAGGCTGAGGATGATCCTCGCCGGTTTTCTTACTGTTGCCGTTCCTCTCGTCGGTCTCACGATGTATGTCCATGGTCAGGTGATCTCGGAATTGAAAAAGGACATCCTTGAGGAAAACCAGACATTTTTCAGTCTGGCAGCGAGCTTCCTCGAAGAAAAAATTTACACGGACATTGCGAACGGGAAGATCTTTGCCGAAAGGCCGCTGCTTATAGACGCCATAAAAAAAAGTGATGTGACAGCGATACATATGCACCTCAGGAGCTTTATCGACAATTCCAATACCATTGAACGGGCCGTCATCACCACAGCGCAAGCTATTCTTCTAGCCGATTATCCTCATGCTCCCCTTGTTGCAGGCAGGGATTTTTCTCACCGAGACTGGTATCACGGCATCTCGAGGGACTGGCTTCCCTATGTGTCCGATTTCTATCTTCGTGAGGCAGAGCCGAAGAGATATCTCTTTTCGATAGCCATTCCGGTAAAGGACGCCGCAGGGTTAACCGCAGGGATTCTTGTCCTCCAACCAAAGCCGGATTATCTGAAGGATCTCTTGAGCAGCATACGGATAGGGAAGAGTTTTCTCTACGCTGTGGACAAGAAGGGCAATCTTATCTACCACCCGAACCTTTTTCTGGACAGGGTTATCGATTTTTCGAATGTCCCGGCCGTCGAGAAGGTCAAAAGAGGCATGTCCGGGGTCGAACGGGGCCGTGACCCTTTCAGCAATGAAGAGATGCTTTCGGCGTACCGCCCCATGAAATGGGGCTGGGGTGTGGTAATGCAGAGGCCAGCCCGGGAAGTGTTTCAGCGCGCAGGAGAGATCGTATTCGGGCTTTTCCTCCTTGCGGGAGCCTTTTTGGTCATCGGCGGGACCGTTGCATATAAGGGCATGACGCTCATGTTTTCGATCCAGAGGCTCTCGCTGGAGCTTCGGAAAAAGGAGGCTCTCGAACGTGAAGCAAAGGAGAAACTCAAGACCGAACTTGAAGAGCACAGGCGCACGGGTGATAAACTGGCACAGACATTAACGGAACTGGAACGCTCCAATAATGAACTTGAGCAGTTTGCCTATATCGCCTCCCATGACCTTCAGGAGCCTCTGCGCAAAATCGGCAGTTTTACCCAACTCCTTGAGAAAAGGTACGGGGGGCAAATGGGTGAAGATGCTGACAGGTATATCCATTATGTTGTTGACGGAGCGGCGAGAATGCAGACGCTGATTAATGAAATGCTGGCTTATTCACGCCTCGGAAAAGGCAAAGTGACGTTTGCTCCGGCTGACTGCAACAATATTATTGAACGGGTCCTTTCTGATATGGATAAGATTATCGAAGAAAGCGGCGCTGTCGTGACCCATGATGCATTGCCGACAATCACAGCCAATGATCTGCAGCTCGGCCAGGTCCTTCAGAACCTGATCAGCAATGCGATAAAGTTCCGCCGTGATGAACCGCCGCGCATTCATATTTCTGCCCGGCGTGAAGGACATGATTGGCTATTTGCGGTCAGTGACAACGGCATGGGCATAGAGCCGGCTTTTTTTGACCGTATTTTTCTTATGTTTCAGAGGTTGCATACACGCGAGGAATACCCGGGGACCGGCATCGGACTCGCCGCCTGCAAGAAGATCATCGAAGGGCATGGGGGGGGTACCTGGGTGGAATCAGATTTCGGGAAGGGTTCCACCTTCTATTTCAGATTACCGGAAAGAAGAGGAGAAGAGGAAACATGACACCTGTGAAAGATGTAGAAGTACTGCTCGTAGAGGATGATCCCGGCGACATTGAACTGATCAGAGAGGGATTGGATGATGCGAAGATATTGATAGATCTCCATGTCGTAGACGATGGCATCAAGGCGATGAAGTACCTGCGAAGAGAAGGGCCTTACAATGCTTCGGCAAGACCCGAACTGATTATTCTCGATCTCAACCTGCCGAAAAAAGACGGTCGCGATGTGCTCCTGGAGATCAAAAAAGACGAAAAGCTGAAGTCCATTCCGGTCGTGGTCTTAACGACATCCGCAAGCGAAGAGGATTTTAACCGATGTTATGAATTGGGCGCAAACTGCTGTATCACAAAGCCTATCGGCCTGCAGGAGTTTATGAGAATTGTCCAGGCAATCCATGATTTCTGGGTGACCATCGTGAAACTTCCGGCCGCGTGATACGAGAGACGGGACATATGCATGGAGAGTGACGAAGGCATAAAGATCTTGGTTATTGAGGACGACCCCGCTGACGCGGAACTTGTACGTGAGATGCTGCGGGATGTCAAGGGCATCCGTTTCGACATACAGCGCGCAACACGATTGTCGTCCGCAATCCAACGTCTGAAGCGTGAATCATTTGACATTATCCTGTCAGACCTGGACCTGCCGGACAGCAAGGGGACCGACACCTTTCGTAAGGTCCACGCTGAATTTTCAGACATACCCGTAGTTCTGCTTACCGGGCTTAGTGACGAAGAACTTGCAATACAGGCAGTACGGGACGGCGCACAGGACTATCTTGTCAAGGGACGGATTGAAAGCAACCTTCTGGTCCGCTCCATACGGTATGCCATGGAGCGACAGAAATTACTGACCCGCCTCGACAAGAGCCTGAGGGAAATCAGGACGCTGAGGGGCCTGATTCCAATGTGTGCATGGTGCAGGAAGATACGGGATGATGAAGGCTACTGGAAAAACGTCGAAACCTACATCGAGGAACACACCCATGCTGCCTTCAGCCATGGTATCTGCCCCGCATGCATGAAGAAAGATCAGCCTGAGCTCTATGAAAAGCTGGTGCGCGATCAACCCGAACTCAGGGGAAAAGAAAAGGAGGTCCGACAGGATGAAGACATAGGACTGAAGGTCCTGCTCATCGAGGATGATGCCGGAGACGCCGCGCACCTGCGGGCACTGTTATCTGATATAAAAAGCTGCCGGACAGAACTGATATTGACTGACAGGCTGTCCGAAGGTCTGGAGCGTCTTAACCGGGAAAAGGTCGATATCGTTCTCCTGGATCTGGGCCTGCCTGACAGTCTGGGCATTGAAACGTTTGTCAGGGTTCATGCGTCCTATCCGCATGCTCCGATCATCGTGCTGACAGGGTTGCATGATGAAGACCTTGCTATGAAGGCGCTGCGGAGCGGGGCTCAGGACTATCTTGTGAAGGGCCACGCAGACAGCGGTCTATTGCTGAAGTCAATGTTCTATGCCATTGAACGGAACAGACTGATGACGGAGGTCAAGAACAAGCTGGATGAAATCAGAAGACTCGAAAGGGAACGCAAGAATATGCTCTCCATGTTCGCCCATGACATCATGAACGCTGTTGTGCCTTCAATAGGGTTATTGACCGGCATTCTGTCGGGCAAGGTTCAAAATCCTGATGTCGACATCGCCCTGGTAAGAGACTCGTTAACGGAAGCGGAGGATCTGCTCGCAAATTTCGTCGAGTTCTCGAAATTTGAGGCGGAAAAATATATACCGAAAGTCGCTCCCGTTGGGATGGACGCTATTATTCGAAGACGTATGGAAAGCGCGAGAATAAAGGCAGAGGA
Organism: Nitrospirota bacterium; assembly: GCA_012026685.1. Taxonomy (GTDB): domain Bacteria; phylum Nitrospirota; class Thermodesulfovibrionia; order Thermodesulfovibrionales; family UBA6898; genus UBA6898. The sequence goes on along the minus strand of VEOY01000053.1, from coordinate 22,275 downwards.
GAAGAACATAAGGATCTCGGCAGAACTATCAGGAGACCCGCTTCCCCAGATGACAGCGGATGAAGCGATGATAAACAGGGTTGTCGCAAATCTCCTTGATAACGCCATAAAGTATAGCAAGTCCGGAGGTACGATACGGATCAGGGTTTTTAACAGGGGAAGGGATATCCTTGTTCAGATCATTGATACCGGCACCGGCATTCCTGAAAATCGCCTCCCTTATATTTTCGATGCCTTTTATCGCGCAACGAGCAATGAGAGGGGATCAGGCCTTGGTTTATCTATTGCCCGGTCAATCATTGAAAGTCATGGCGGCAACATATGGGCGGAAAGCACGCCCGGAAAAGGGAGCACCTTCAGCTTTATTTTGCCGAAATAACCTTGCTGACCCACCGCATCCATCATCCTAACCAATAATCCGTTTGTCCCGTCTCCATAAACGGAGTCTGTCTCTTCCGGGTCAGTCGATCATTCTGTTGAGAGGCCTCCCGCCCTGACGCCCACAAGCCGGACCTTCTTCTTCAGCTCGAACCTGGCGAGGCAGGCAAAAGCCGCTCTTCGCACTGTCTCACGGTCATCCGCCGGCTCGGGAAGTGTTTTGGTCCGTGTCTGCGTCTGGAAGTCACTGAACCGGATCTTGACGGTCACATTCCTGCTTTTGTACCCTTTTTCCCTGAGATCATCGACGACTTCCTTTACGAGGTCTGCAAGACTCCGTGCGATCGTCTGCCAGTTGTCGGTATCAGCCTGGAAGGTGGTCTCTCTGCTGAAAGATTTGGGCTCCCAATGCGTCACCAGAGGGCTGTCGTCCATCCCGCGCGATGCCTCATACAGATATTGTCCGTAGGAATTCCCGAATTGTTCAATGAGCTGGTTCTGTGAAGCGGCAGCAAGCTCGCCTATGGTTTGGATGTCCAGCTGTTTCAGATACCCTTCTGTCTTGGGACCCACCCCCCAGAGCTTCCGCACCGGAAGCGGCCATATCCGCGACTCAATATCTGTTTCCGTGATTATCGTCAGGCCGTCAGGCTTCTGCATGTCGGAGGCGATCTTCGCAAGCAGTTTGTTCGGGGCAATGCCGATCGAACAGCTCAGCCCTGTTACGGCGTTGATCCTCTCCTTGATCTCGGCAGCAATCTGTTCCGAAGATTTTTCCGATGCGGAGATATCGAGAAATGCCTCGTCAATGCCCACGTCCTCCATGACCGCGCTGAATTCATGAAAGATATCCTTGATGATATGGGAGACACGGGAGTACTCGCGGTAATCCACAGGCAGGAACACTGCATGAGGACAAAGCTTGTACGCCTTCATGAGCGGCATGGCGGAATGGATCCCGCACGTGCGGGCCTCATAGGAAGCGGTCGAAACTACGCCTCTTTTGGTGGGATCTCCTGAGCCGCCTATGACAAGCGGCTTCCCCCTGAGCTCCGGCCGGCGACGCACTTCCACTGCGGCAAAAAAAGCGTCCATATCCATATGCAGGATCCTGCGCATGAAATATTATAACCGGATGCGTGTGTCTTCAGATGCGATTCAGCAAAGATAAGCAGAGGGGTGCGGGTCTGCTGCCAGCGGGGAATTCAGGGTTCATCGCAGTGAATGACCGGCAGTGGCTACTATTGCTCCAGACCTTCAAGTTTTTCAAGAAGGATAAAGGTCGGCAGAAGTTCATCACCTTCCTGTTCCTTGACGTATTCGTAGAAGTCGCACGTGCTGCAGTCCTTGAATTTTTGCTCAAATGTTCCGTGGACCACGCCATTGCAGAATGTGCCTTTTACCGTCCAGCAGGCCCTTCCCCCGCACATGCCGTCATGAGCACCATCCAGCGCAACGTTATAGACCGCAGGACATATGCGGAACTCATCCTCCGGTCTTCCCCCCTCTCTTCCGCATCTCTTGAATTCCCAGCAGTTCTTCTTCATCATATCCGGAACCTCTCGATCAGTTTTTCCGCTTCGATGAAGGCATGACCTTCCTCTTCCTTTGCCAGGATATAGAATTCGCATTTTCTGCAGTCCTTGTAAATCTTTGCAAAAACGCAGGGAACGCTTTTCTGCCCGCTGAAAGATCCCGCAACTACCCAGCACGCCCTCCCGGCGTTTTTCCCGTCGTGCGCGCCGTCCAGACGCCGGTCGATCGAAGCGGGGCAGACACCAAAGTGGTGTACCAGGGCACCGGAAGGCTCCCTCCCGCATTTCATGAAATACCAGCAGTTATGCTTCTGTTCCTGTCCCATGAATATCACTTGTGTGGCAACGATCCGCTCGCTGACCACCATTTACTATCAGATATTCGTGCGATTATTTAAAGATGCTTTAATGGTTAGAAAATGGGTAGGCAATATCCCTATTTTACAAGGACAGGAGATATGTCCGGAGATTTGTCCGCGCACCGGAGATGTGAAGTTTTTTTCGTATGTTCTTGCGGTGAGATTTCACCGTATCCACCGAGATCGATAGAATTTCAGCGATATCTTTGTCCTGTTTCCCATCCTTGATAAGATCGGCGATGAGGATCTCTTTTGACGTCAGACATACATGCCCGAATGATAATTTAGCTGAAAATGGCGACACGATCTCTCTCAGGTTGGATTCTATGATATTCAGATACATGCGCTCATCCGTCATCTGCATGCTCTTTTTCAGTTCTTCGATATACGGCAGTATGAGATGTTTCACGTTTGATAAAATGTTATCTTCCAGGTCTCTCTTGTCATTTTCCCGCTGCTTGAGCAAAACTTTCAGCGCGTGATAGCTTTCCTCAAGCTCCCTGGCATGCAGTCTCGTGTTTTCAGCTGATTCCCTGAGCTTCTCCTCCATTCTTTTGCGCTCAGTGATGTCCCTGTCTATGCCGCGATATCCCAGGCATGTGCCTTTGCTGTCAAAGAAGGGAACGCCGCTGGTCTCCAGGACAACGAGATGCCCGTCCTTATGCACGTTTGTGTTCTCAAGGCAGGTGAAAGGCCTGCATTTCGCGACAATTGCACTGAATATCGCACCCACGCGCACCGCTTCACCCGGAGGCATAAGGTCGAACGGGGTCTTGCCAAGGACCTCGTCAGCTTTGTACCCCAGTATATCCAGCACCTTCGGACTCACATACGTATACACCCCTCTGCGGTTTACCTCCCATACCCAGTCGCTGGTGACCTCGACCAAATTGCGGAACCGCCCGCTGTCATGTAGTTCTTTTCTTTCCAATGCGCCTATTTCTGACGACTTTTCCCGATGAGCAATGCGCTGACGCAGCTTCCGCAGCTCGGCCTTGCCTGACATCATTGTTCTCTGTCCCTTGTTCATGTTACGGTGCCCTTCTCACGTAGCTGCCGATGAGCGGAATGGTGCATGCATGCCCTCCATCCGCGTCTACAGCGAAAACAGTCTCATTCCTTTGCCGGGACTGACACTCTTTCTGAATGAACGTCCCATGAATCTCTTCGCGATATGTGCGGCTTCCGGCACGTCGTTCCCGGCGGCGAGCAGAGCCGCGAGCGCGGATGAGAACGCGCACCCTGTGCCATGATATGTGCCGGGCGCCCTCCTGCCCTTCAAATAAGAAAAAGTGCCGTCATATCGCATGTCCACGGCGCTGCCTGTCAGATGCCCGCCGGTAATGATCACCTGCTCCGGACCAAAACCTTTCAGCACGACCGCAGCCTTTGCCATATCACGAATGCCCGTTATTTCTATCCCGCTCAGGACCGAAGCCTCCCGGATATTGGGTGTGATGACCGTACAGAGCGGAAATATTTTTTTTCTGATCAGTTCCGGCACACTTTCTTCAACGAGCATCATGCCGGATGAAGACATTATGACAGGGTCGAGGACAATGTTCTTCAGGCGATACTTTTTTAAAAATGATGCAACGGCAGAAACGTTACCGGCGGAAAAAAGCATGCCTACTTTCGTCGCATCCGGGACAATGTCAGAGATGAGCACCTCAAGCTGCTTTTTGAGAAATTTGCTGTCGACAGCCTCGACCGAAGCAACGCCCGAGCTGTTCTGGGCTGTCAGCGCTGCAACCGCAGACATCCCATATACCCCGAAAGCATTGAATACCTTGAGATCCTGCTGCAGTCCGGCCCCGCCAGAAGGATCAAAACCTGCTATAGTGAGTGCTGTCTTCATCAACAGAATTATATATGCTTGGATTCATTATTAACAAGCACGGCAAGGTCGCAAGCAAAATGGCCGCCAGCTTCCCTATATGGGAAATCTGTTCCTCAATTAAGGACTCACGACGACAGTAGATACTAAGAAATCAATATATTTTATCTGGCACAATAACTGCATATTTAAATTGATCTTTTTTTGTCTTTTTTGAGAGAACTGATTGTATTGAAATAAAAAAAATGAACATGGTATAGTATGACCTCAAATCCATGTATATGGTATTTCATTTTATTACTGAAAGGAGGTGTTACAGAATGAAGAAGATCTTTGCATTCGTTATTGCTGCTTCCATGGTTCTCTCCATGGCTCTGACAATCGGTTGCCAGCAGAAACCTGCTGAGGCCCCGAAGCCTGCAGTTGAGGCTCCGAAACCGGCTGAGGCCCCGAAGCCTGCTGAGGCTCCGGCACCGGCTCCGGCTCCTGAGAAGCCTGCTGAGGCTCCGAAGAAGTAAGAAACCCGGCACAAGCAAAAAAAGACCCATAGAAATATGGGTCTTTTTTTTGTTCTTGTACGCCTGTTTCAGCCTGATCCGTCCTCTGCCTTGACAGTAAGGTGATAAGGCAATAGTATTTATTCATTCATAGAATATACGGGCATTTATCTTATCGACAAAAAGGAGGTATTCACGTATATGAAAAAAATGACAGCTTTGATGTTTGCCCTCAACCTTGCGATGTCTGTGGTACTGGTTACCGGCTGCCAGCAGAAACCGGCAGAGGTCCCAAAACCCGCTGAAGCTCCGGCTCCTGTTCCGGCTCCCGAGGCTCTGAAGCCTGCTGAGGCTCCTGCACCGCCTCCGGCTGAGAAAAAGGTCGGGGAGAAGCCTTCGGCAGCTCCGGCCGAGAAAAAAGCTGAACAGAAACCCGCAAAGAAAGCTTCGGGCTATTAATCGCTTATCGCACAAGGAACGGGCCTTGGTACGGGGCCCTTTCTTTGTGTCTTCTTCCATTTTGTCCTTTTTTCTTTTCGTCCTGATTTTGGTAAGATAGTACTCGGCTCGCAAGGGGGAAAGCGTTACTCATGATCAGAAAATCACTGCTGTTACGGATCTTTGATGCGGCGTATATCCAGCGCTGGAATGACCGGGTCAGACCTGTGGAATTTGTGGAGATGGACAAGCAGGCACATAAGATGGTCATTGCCTATTTCCTCGGAAAGTTTGAGGAGGAGACGAGCGGATTCAGCTGGGTAGAGATCATTGAAGGAGGACTTTTCGAGCTCCTGCAGCGCATCGTCCTCACCGACCTGAAACCGCCGATCTTTTACCGGATAAAGGAAGACATGCTGAAGTACCGTCAGCTGAACGAATGGGTATACCAGGAACTGGAGCCCGTACTGACGCCTCTCGGCAAAGACTTCTGCGCCGTATTCCAGAATTATTTTCTCGAGGAAAAAGACAACATCAACAGAAGGATACTGAGCGCGGCCCATTTCTATGCCACGAAATGGGAGTTTGACATCATCGAAAAGGTCCATCCGCAGAGCTTTGAGATCGAAGCAATAAAAAAACGACTTCAGGAAAAACAGAACGAATATCTTGACCTCAGGGGCATGGACCAGCTTATGAAGCGGGACCGTTACCGTCATTTTCTCGATATGTGCGGGCAACTGCGCTTTCAGATCAGGTGGGCCAATCTTCACCGTGTCCCCAAGACCTCGGTCATGGGTCACTCCCTGTTCGTCGCCCTGCTTTCCTACCTCTTCTCGCTCGAGATCATGGCCTGTTCGAAGCGCTGCGTCAACAACTATTTCACCGGTCTCTTCCATGACCTGCCCGAGGTATTGACGCGGGATATCATATCCCCGGTAAAGCGATCGATCGAAGGGCTTTCGGACCTTATCAAGGGGTATGAACGCGAACAGATGGAACGGGAGGTCTACAGTCTTATCCCCCGGACGTGGCACGGGGACATAAGAACGTTTACGGAAGATGAGTTCGACAGCATTGTATCCGTCAACGGCGAAACGCTCAGGACATCGAGCGATGAGATCAACGAGTTCTATAACGACAACCAGTATAACCCGCGCGACGGTGAACTCGTAAAGGCCGCCGATTCGCTTGCAGCATTCATAGAGGCTTCAGTGGCCATAAGGAACGGCAGCACCAGCCAGGGACTCGTTGAGGCAAAGCTCGCCATCAAGAGCAAATTCGAGAAGATGACCATAGCAGGCATCAACTTCGGCGAGATCTACGCGGATTTTGATTGACCATTTTCTGTAGTCAGTTCTTCCCCTAAGCCTTGCGAGTGAAAAACTGTCATAAGGTTATTTTGAACTCCATCTCCTTGTCGCCAAGGAGGAACCTCTTTCGTTTTACCTTCATGACGACTGTATCACCCTTTTTCTTATGCAGAAGGTGGATCTTCACGTCCTCAACAACTTCGGGTCTCTGCCCGTCCAGGGAAATGATGACATCGTCACCTCTGAGGCCGGCTTTTTCCGCGGCACCCTCAGGGGAAACCATGGATATGGTTACGGCCCCTCCCTCGTCCTTCAGCTGTACCCCGAGCCTGGGAGTTTCCATGAACGGCACGGGAGACGGGAAAAGAATAAAATCAGCGATGCCCTGTTCAACATCCGCCGAGTTCAGTATCACTGCATAGTCCCTGCGGTTCAGTCTGAATGAACGCTTCGGTATACCGGAACCGAATGCCATATGACCCACGCCGGCAAGTACGACCGCCTGATAACCGGGGTTCTTTGACATGAACTCGTTCAGATTATGCGCCATGGACTCATCCCATAACACCTGCGACTGATAGAAGAAGTCGAAGTTTCTGCCTTCCGGGTTGGCGTGCCTGGCATACGTTTCCCTGAGCCTCTCTTTATATTCCATGTCGGAAAGGTCAATATCTCCGGGCACCTCCTTCATCTCTTCCGCACTGAGCGCCTGTAGCCCTTCCTTGGAAACCTTGCTCACGATCTCCTTCCTGATGTTGAGCGCTATGACCGGAATCCTGTTCTCCCGGGCAAACAGCATGATCTCCCGGTAGAGGTTATAGTCAAATGCCCAGCGTTTATAGTATTCAGACCTCTTCAGGAAAGTCCTCTCATCGATCGTCCCCGCAATATAGTCGTCAAGAACGTTCTGGAACGGCTTCTGGAACATCTCCATTCCGATGACAAGCTTCCGGTTCTTTTGATATAGTTCCCTGATGACCCGAAGCTGAGAGCGATGGTTATCGAACCGGTCATGGAATTCTCCGACATAAACGATGTCCTTCCCGCTCACGCCATCAATGATCCTGGACATCGGTTCAAGCTGCGGCACCCCGATCCCCCTGACCTCTTCGGACAAGAGTATCCCGATCCCCCGCTCACTGGAGGCAACCGTTTTCTCCGTGTTTTTCCTGTCACTGAATGCGAGGTTCGTATATTTTCCGTAATGGGTGATCCTCTGCAGATATTGCTTCACGACGGCAATTGAATCCGCGCGGACGATACCGATGCAGCTCTTTGTCCCGTAGGGGCTGAATTTCGTCACGAGGGAAAAATCTCCCGCAGGGATGTCGGGAAAGGAGAAGATCCTTTCTACCAGTGTGATGCCGGCAGGAACAAGCATGGACGTGTTCTTGATATCATCGTAGGTTACGTCTTCTTCTTTCTTCTCCGTGAACCCGTTTTCCTTAAGAACTCCTGAAAGGCCTGCGTATTCCTTTTCTTTTCCCCGGGGAATAACGAACAGGCGCTTCTGGTCGCCGAATATCGCAGAAAGAACCGGAGGGGTCTCGTCGCCCGAAAGCGTTCTGAGCAGATCGTAATCCCCGTCAACGATCAGCTCCTGCGGATTTTCCGCGGTCTCGATCTCAAGCGATTCGGATTCCTTTTCGATCCTGAAGACCTTCTGCATCTCGCCCTTGTCGGTTTTCAGGATGACCGGCAACAGGAACCTGTCCTTGCGTTCCCGCTGTTTGACGCTGAAATATACCCGTGCGACCGGACCTTCATACCGCACCGCGGCATCCGTGACCCGGAAATCAAGGGTACCTTTGCCATCGACCCACTGCCGGAAAAACCATCCAAGGTCCATTCCGGAAACGGCCTCACATGCCTTCTGTATGTCCTGCCAGGACGCGCGCGAAAAACGGTTCTTCGCGTAGAACTCCCGCAATGCCCTGGCAAATATGTCCGGGCCCAGTTCCTGCCTGAGCATGTGGAATACCATTGCGGTCTTGCCATAGCCGACCGATGCTGTCGCCTTGTCAGACCGTGATGAAAATTCCCTCAGGGAAAAATCGCTTTCAGGCGTAACAGAGTTGCGGTATGATATCAGCGCCTGTTTGCGGTACTCCCATCCTTTTCCCTTCAGCTCCTCGTACTGATGGTCAGCAAGATAGGTGGTCAGGCCCTCGGACCAGTTCCCCGTGGCGCGGTCGGCATACACCGAATTGCCGAACCACTGATGGAGTATCTCATGGCCGAGGGATGTTTCGACGATAAAAGGCAGCCTGACAACATCTCTTCCGAGGAGGGTGAAGGTAGGCATGGAGTAGCCGGTAGGCAGGATGTTCTCAACTATCGCAAACCTCCGGTAGGGATAGGGGCCGATCAGGTCATCATACATGTCCAGATATTTTTTTGTGTATTCAATATATCTCTCGCCCAGCTCTTCATCCTCAGGGAAAAAATAGGCGGCAATATCAACAGATTTATGCCGGACGGTCCTGACCCGGTATTTCCCTGCTATCAGGCTGATGCCCTCAGTCGGGTGATCAAACATGAACGAGAACTCCCGAAACCCGTCAGGCCGTTCTTTCATCAGAACACTATCTGCTTCGGACATCCCTTCGAAGCCGCGCGGGAGAAGCACTGTCAATCTGAAGACCGTCAGACCGTCGATGACGGGATACCACGTCCCGGTGAGCGCTGTCCCGTCAGCCCCGGCGACATTTGCCTGTTCAATTCCGTCCTCCCGTCCGCTCGGGAGAACCGGCGCATACGAAATCGTAAAAGAAATGCTGGCCACTGCCGGGCTGCTCCCGGATTCGATCATGATCGTCCCGGCCTTCGCGTCTCCCTTGGGTGCCGCACCGGTGACGGATACGGACGTTACCGTAATTCCGCCGGTCCGTATCAACCAGGACCTTCCGGGCGGAAGCGTTAGCCGGGATTCTCCGGCGAGGATATTCTTTTCCGGATCAAAACGCACATGCAACTCATGCAGCGGCATCGTGTCATCTGCCAGGGAAACGACCGGGACCAGGACAAGAAAGACAGTGAGCATAATATTTCGAAGGCGCATCATCATTATGGGGTCTCCTCATAGTCATTCAATCCAAACAGGGACTCATATTGTCCATTATATCCTTTTCAGGCACTTCCGGCACCGCCTTCAGGAGAAAGCAACTGCAAGAGCTGCGCATAGAGGCTTTCAGCGGAAGAGGTTGCACCGACACAGACAGTTGTGAGATGGCAACCCTTCGCTGAATAGTGCTCCATAAGAGGTGCGGTGCGTTTGGAATACAGGGCGAGTTTTTCCCTGACCATCTTCTCTGAATCATCGGTACGAAAAGCCCTGTCTCCTCCCGTATTCTCTTCGATCCGTGCGCAAATATCTTCCGCACAGCAATCAAGCGCGAGCAGGTGAGTAATGGTAACAAGGCGTTCCATGTCCCGGGCCTGGCCCTCATGCCGCGGCAGACCGTTCAGAATGATCAGATCAGGCTCCTGCCATCCCCGTTCCGAAAGGAATTTTCTGAAGATCTTTTCTGCAAGGGGGAAGTGTTCGTTTTCGAGAAGTTGGCCTTTGTCAAGGACATCGCGTATGAATGCATGTTCTTCCGGACCGAATTCCGGGGAAGGTCCCTGCGCCGACGAGATGCTTCTGAGTTCGCGGCCGAAATCAAAATGATGGCATCGCCTGCCGAAGACGCCTCTTTGCTGCATATGATCTCCCAGCGGGGTCTTCCCGGCGCTGGTCGGTCCGATCAAAAGGATCGCCTCAATGGTTTTCATAGCATCCTTCATCTCCTCGAATATAACTTTGGCCTTGCATATGAACAGGGCAGATGCTCAAAGCCCCACGAGAAATTTTCCGTCGGTCCCTGTTCATGGCAACGTCACACGCTGCCATTACACACTTTCTTCACAAGCGGACGGGCAGACGAAACGAAGGACCCAAGCAGCGATTCCGAAGAGCATCGGACGCCACACCTGAGGGACGGCAGGCGGTTCCTTTTACGCTGCAGCGTCTGGCAGTTCGATAGCATGCCCTGATAAATCATATCGCCTTTCAGGGTTTGAAGAGCGGCTGCCCGTACGTATTCAACATCAGTCTTTCTTTTTCAGCGCCCGTTCCACGGTCCGTATGGCGCAGAACTCTCCGCACATGCTGCAGACCTCGGTCTCTGTCGGGGGCACCTCGGCGCGCCATTCACGAACCTTGTCAGGGTTGAGGCTGAGCGCTATCTGTCCGTTCCAATCGAGCGCCTTGCGTGCCTTTGCCATTCGGATATCGGCATCCATGGCACCTTTAATGCCCTTCGCAATGTCAGCTGCATGGGCAGCCAGCTTGGACACGATTACTCCTTCCTTCACATCTTCCATGGTCGGGAGCCTGATATGCTCGGAGGGCGTCACATAGCACAGAAAATCCGCACCGGCCGCGCCCGCAACGGCACCTCCGATGGCTGCCGTGATATGGTCATATCCCATTCCGATGTCGGTCACAAGCGGACCAAGAACATAGAAAGGCGCTCCCTTGCAGATCTCCTTTTCTATCTTGACGTTCAGCTCCACCTGATTGAGCGGCACATGCCCCGGGCCTTCGATGATCACCTGCACCCCGCGTTCGACCGCGCGGTCCCGCAGTTCTCCAAGAGTAAGCAGTTCCTCGAGCTGTGTCCTGTCGGTCGCGTCTGCCAGACATCCCGGCCGCATGCCGTCACCAAGGCTCAGGGTCATGTCATATCTATACGCTATATCGCAGAGCCTGTCGTATTGTTCATACAGCGGGTTCTCCCGTTCGTTATAGATGATCCATTCGACGAGGAACGAGCCGCCCCTGCTCACGACATCCAGGATCCTCCCCTCACTCTTCAGCCGTTCGATCGCTTTCATGGTAAGTCCGGCATGGGCCGTGATAAAGTCAACGCCGTCCGCGGCGTGTTCTTCGATCACGCCGAAAAGGTCGTCCGCGCTCATTTTCGCGATCGCGCCCTTCTGCGCAGCTGTCCTCACCGCAGCCTCGTAGATCGGGACCGTACCGACGGCAACCGGGGATTTACCCAGCATCATTCGCCTGAGTTCCCTGATCGGACCTCCGGTCGACAGGTCCATGACAGCGTCAGCGCCATATTTCACCAGCACTGCAAGCTTCTCCATCTCCTCTTCAAGGGAGATCTTGTCCTTTGATGTCCCGATATTGGCATTGATCTTCGTCCGCATGTTCCTGCCGATGCCGATGGGGGTAATGGGATGATTCCGGTTGATCGGTATGACACTTACACCTGCTGCCAGGTCCGCAGCCAGCTGCTCAGGCGTCAGGCCCTCAGTCGCAGCTACAAGCTTAACCTCTTCGGTTATGACACCTTTTTTTGCCAGATCGATTCTTGTCATGATAATTTCCTCACAAACTCTGCTGTAGTTATTCGAACATCCGCTGCCCTCAGGATGGCTGATATCAGGGCTACGCCATATGCTCCCTGCTGCAGTACTTCTGCAATTCTGTCCGTCCTGATGCCGCCGATGGCATAGACCGGGACAGATACGTCACGGGTAGCCTCTTTCAGTACTTGGGTACCTATCGGCTCGCCGTACTGCATCTTAGAGGCGGTTTCATATACCGGCCCCAAGGTTATGAAATCCGTTCCATTCTCCTGAGCGTTTCGCGCTTCCTGAACACTGTGCGCAGAGACACCGATCATCAACGTGCCGCCAGACGCCTTCCGCGCCGCGCCGGCCGGCATACTATTGCCTCCGAGATGAACGCCGTCGGCATCGACAGCAAGGGCAATATCGATCCGGTCGTTGATGAAGAGCTTTGCACCATATCTCTTCGTCTGTTTCCGCACCTCATATGCCATAGCAAGAAGTTCCCTGCTGGTGAGGTCCTTCTCCCTCAGCTGAACAGCCCTTACCCCGCCTTCGAGGGCGCTTTCGATTGCCTTCAGCATCTCTTCTGATGAACTGAAGAGCTTCCTGTCCGTTATGAGGTATAGCCTGAAATCCGGCTTCATGTTTTCGGTGATCAGTGAGAAGTGTCCGTGTCCAGTGACTGTGTCCGAAAGAAGAAAAACTGCATTCTGTCACTGAGGACTGACACTGTGCACTGTTTTCACAGCATTCCATCAAAGGGGCTGCTGGCAGTTGCATAGAGCTTCTTCGGTATCCTCCCTGCCTTGTATGCAAGCCTGCCCGCGATAACGCCGTGCTTCATTGCCGCTGCCATGGCGATCGGGTCTTTCGCCCCGGCTATCGCCGTATTCAGCAGAACCGCATCACAGCCAAGTTCCATGGCAACGGCAACATCAGAAGCCGTGCCGACCCCGGCGTCAACGATGACCGGGACGGTTGCCTGCTCGAGTATGAGCTTCATGTTATAGGGGTTCCGGATGCCCAGCCCCGACCCTATCGGTGCAGCAAGCGGCATGACAGCGGACGCCCCTGCATCAACAAGTCTTTTTGCCATGATCGGGTCATCGTTGGTATAGGGGAGAACGATGAAGCCTTCCTTCGCCAGGATCTCCGTTGCCTCGAGCAGCCCGATCACGTCAGGGAAAAGCGTCTTATCGTCACCGATCACTTCCAGTTTGATGAGATCGGAGACTCCTGCCTCCCGGGCGAGCCGTGAGTAACGGAGCGCATCTTCCACCGTGTAACACCCCGCCGTGTTCGGCAGGATCTTGTAGAGTTTGGGATCAATATAGTCGAGAAGGTTCTCCGTGTTTCTGTCCGTGATGTTCGTACGTCGCACGGCAACCGTGACCACATCCGCACCGGAAGCCTCGATAGCCCTCTTCGTCTCCTCGAAGTCCTTATATTTGCCGGTACCTACCCAGAGCCGGGACCTGAACTCTATCCCTTGAATGACCAGTTTATCTTCCATGCCTTCTCCTTACCTTAGTGTCCGTATCAGCACAAGAAACGTTTCAGACATCGTTGCCGGCGACGATGACAGGCTGTCAGATGCTGATACTTACGACTAACACTCTGCACTGTCGTGAGCCGCCGGCGACGAAATTCACGATTTCGATCGTGTCTCCGTCATGGATCCGGAAAGTTTCATACTCGGCTTTTCTGACAACGGTCAGATTCACTTCGACCGCAACCCTGACCGGGGCTATCTTCAGTTCGTCCAGCAGTTCCTGAACGGTAGCTGCCCTGATCGAGTCCGTAACTTTCCCATTTATCGTCAGCTTCATAGAAAAATAAAAAACCGCATCCCTCTGAGGATACGGTCACCTTTTCTGATCAATTCCCTGTTTCCTCCGCCGGAATTATCCGTATCAGGTTCAAGGGGTCACCCTCGCAAAAGCGAGCGACTCTCAGGCATTTCTGCCTCCCCCAAGGGTTATTTAAAGTATAGAGGAGCGTTCAGGACAATGTCAACGAATGGTGTTTATCCTGTGGGAAAGACATCCCGCACCGAAGCCGTTGTCTATGTTCATGACAGCGATGCCGGGAACACAGGAATTCAGCATGGCAAAAAGCGCGGTAAGCCCTCCGAAGCTTGTACCGTAACCTGTTGATGCCGGCACTGCGATGATCGGTCTGTCGGTCATGCCGCCGACGACTGACGGGAGCGCACCCTCCATGCCCGCAACCACAACGATGACCCGCGCCTTGTCAAGCGCGGCACGGTTGTCCATCAGCCGATGCAGTCCGGCGACGCCCACATCACACACCGTATGCACTCTGCTGCCGAGAAACTGTGCCGTGACAGCGGCCTCTTCAGCGACCGGGATATCGGAGGTGCCGGCTGTCAGGACAAGGACATTTCCGGTTTTCTTCCTCTCTCCGCCGACAGAAATAACCCCTGATGCGGCATGAAACACAGCCTCTTTGATCTCCAAAGCTTCATGGATCTTTTCCGTAGCCTTGGTAATTAGAAAACTCCTGCTTTTCTTATACATCGCGTGAGCGATCTGGACCACCTGTATTTCGGTCTTGCCGGCAGCAAAGACAACCTCGGGCACCCCCTGTCTCAGGTGCCGGTGATGGTCCGGCTTCGCGAACGAGAGGTCTTCATAGGGAAGGTGTTTCAGCTCTTTCGCGGCGTCCTCCGGAGAAAGTTTTCCGGTACCCACCGCGTCCAGGACTTTCTTTATCTGATGGAAATGCACGAGCGTTTACCCGGATCAGAACTCGGACTTCAACGCCCTGTTCATGAGATTGAGAACAGCTGTTTCCGGGTCCTTGTCATGGTAGAGCACTTCATGAACCTGCTCGATGATGGGCATCTCGACGTCCTTTTTGCGCGCAAGTTCATACGCTGAAAGAGACGTTGCCACACCCTCGGCAACGCTGCGGGTGGAAGCCAGGATCTCGCCGAGCTTCATGCCCTTTCCCAGATTGACACCGACAGAATAATTCCTTGAGAGCGGCCCCGTGCAGGTGAGCACAAGATCTCCCAGCCCGCTCAGTCCTGAAAAGGTCATGGGGTCAGCTCCCATGGCCCGTCCGAGACGGGAGATCTCGACAAGCCCTCTCGTGATCAGGGCTGCCCGGGCGCTGTGGCCCAGGCCCAGGCCATCGGAAATACCGGATGCGATCGCGATGACGTTCTTCAGCGCCCCGCCAAGTTCCACGCCGATGATATCGGCATGCGTATAGACACGGAAATAGCTTGTGTTAAATATCTCCTGAAGCAGCAATCCGGTATCAAGGTCCTCAGCGGCAAGCGTCACCGCGGTCGGATATTTCCTGATCACCTCTTTTGCAAAGCTCGGGCCCGAAAGTGCTGCGACCTGCCGCCCCGTGACTTCATGGAGGATCTCGGAGACCGTGAGCAATGTCCCCTGCTCTATCCCTTTTGAAGCGCTGATGATGATCGATTCACTGTGTATATATGCTGCCGCTTCCCTGAAAACAGAACGGGCAAATTGGGTGGGGACAACGTTCAGGATATAGCGGGCATTTCTGAGAGCCTCTTCAAGGCTGCTTGTCGCCTTTAGCCCTCCAGGAAGTTCTTCTCCCGGAAAATAAACACGGTTGGTGCCGGACCCGGTTATCTCATCTGCAACCTCTTTTTCGAAAGCCCACAGCGTCACATCGTACTCTTTTTCCTGAAGCAGGCAGGCAAGCGTGGTCCCCCAGCTTCCGGCGCCGATCACCGCGATATAGCTCATATATGCACCCGCTTCTTCTCTATTTTTGCGCCTTCTGGATCTTCGCCCATGTGTCCTTCAGGGTAACGGTCCTGTTGAATGCCAGTTTACCACGAGTCGTATCAGGATCGACACAAAAATATCCCATGCGTTCAAACTGATATGTGCTGCCGGGGACCGACCCCTCAAGACTCGGCTCGACATGCACGGGATCAAGCACCGTGAGGGAATCAGCATTGATATCCTTCCTGAAATCGCCGCTTTCCTCCCCCGGTTCAGGAGTAATAAAAAGGGTATCATAGAGCCTGGCCTCTGCGCGGAGAGCATGTTTCGCCGACACCCAGTGAAGGGTTGCCTTGACTTTCCTGCCGTCAGGAGAATCACCGCCTCGGGTCTTCGGGTCATACGTGCAATGGAGTTCCACGACCTCCCCCGTCTGTTCGTTCTTCACCACCCTCTCGCAGGTGATGTAATAGGCGTACCGGAGCCTCACCTCCCTGCCGGGGGCAAGACGGAAGAACTGTTTGGGGGGATTCTCCTGAAAGTCATCCCGCTCGATATACAGCACGCGGGAAAACGGCACCTTGCGTGACCCTGCGGCCGGGTCTTCGGGATTGTTTATTGCGTCAAGTTCCTCTTCCTGATCCTCGGGATAGTTGGTAATGACCATCCTGAGCGGACGGAGCACTGCCATGACGCGCGGGGCCCTCTTATTCAGATCCTCACGGATACAGAACTCAAGAAGCGAGAGATCGACCATGCTGTCCCGTTTTGCAACGCCGATGCGTTCACAGAAGTTCCTCACCGCTTCCGGCGTATACCCTCGCCTGCGTATGCCCGATATGGTAGGCATCCGCGGGTCATCCCATCCCCTCACATGGCCTTCGGTCACCAGCTGGATCAGCTTTCTCTTGCTCAGCACGGTATAGCTGAGATTAAGCCGCGCGAACTCAATCTGCCGGGGGAGGGGGCGCTGCAAAAGACCGCCTTCGGCAAGGCGCTCGAGCAGCCAATCGTAAAAAGGCCTCTGGTCCTCGAACTCGAGCGTACAGATCGAGTGCGTGATCTTTTCAATAGCGTCCTCGATCGGGTGCGCGTAGGTGTACATCGGATAAATGCACCATATGCTGCCCGTACGGTGGTGCTCGGCATGTTTGATGCGATATATGGCCGGATCGCGCATATTGATGTTCGGCGAGGCCATATCGATCTTCGCCCGCAGCACCATCGAAGCGTCAGGGTGCCTGCCGTCCCGCATTTCGCGGAATAAGCGGAGGTTCTCATCTGCGGAACGTCCCCTGAAAGGCGAGTCCTTTCCGGGAGAGGTCAACGTTCCCCTGTTCTCCCGCATCTCCTCCGCGGTCTGGCTGTCCACGTATGCATGGCCTGCGGTGATCAGATATTCCGCAGCATGGTACATAACGTCAAAATAGTCGCTGGCATAGAGCGGCTCAGGACCAAAATCAAAGCCAAGCCATCTGACCGAATCGATGATCGAGTTGACATACTCCTGCTCTTCCTTTTCCGGATTCGTGTCGTCAAACCGCAGATTGCACTTGCCGCTGAAATCGCCGGCTATGCCGAAATTAAGACAGATGGACTTTGCGTGGCCCATGTGAAGATACCCGTTCGGCTCGGGAGGAAAGCGCGTATGGATTCGCCTATCGTATTTCCCAGTCTTCAGGTCTTCCGTGATGATCTCACGGATAAAGTCAGATGATTTTGGGGCTTCTTCGGTCATATTACATCCTTCATCATTTGCGGTACAAAGACCTGCCGCACGGACAGACACCTCATTTTACCTTATTCGGTGCGGTTCTTTCACCTCGGAATGTCGGCACGCAGGCGCCAGCATGCCTTCGTTCGGGGATGAGGATCGTGGGGAAGACATTTCCCGCTTCCGGGAATTCTTGTTGTCGCCATCACGGTTTAAGCTGCTTCAGGAATGAGTGGACGGATGGAGCCACGCGGTTATTGCTTTCCCCATGATATCCGGTAAAGAGAGCCGACTGAACATCCCTGAACTGTTTCAGAAAATACGTCCAAAGAACGCGAACCGGCCCGATGCGCGATATCCTCCATCTCTCCCGGAGCCTATGTTCACAGGGACCGTTCGGGGGACGCCGCGACAGCCGCGGCAATTATTTTTAGCCGGTCACAAGGCCCTGAATTCATATGAGCGGGAATCTGTTTTATCCGTGTCGTCCATCCGGCCGGGGGTGTAGACGCATTTCCATCCGTCCTTGCCATGCTCCATATTCATCAGGTCCTTGTTCCGCTTCTTTCTCCCGTTGTCCCAAATGCCTTCGAACTGGGCATCTTCCCTATAGATGAACAGCACCTCTCCGGTCCTGATGTTCTCCCAGAGCTGCCCGGGAGATGGGTGTATCTTGTGGGACGTATAATCAATCATATCCGTTCCTCCTATTCCTGGGTATGTTTGCCCTCTGTGCCGGCTGTCAGCTGATCGCAGCCTCGCCGCGCTCCCCTGTCCTGATCCTCATGCAGTCCCTGACGTCGAACACAAATATTTTCCCATCTCCGATCTTCCCTGTTTTCGCATGCCGCTCGATAAGGTGGACAACGTCCTCCTCAAGATCGTCGGCGATCACGACTTCGATCTTGATCTTCGGAACGAAATCCACCACGTACTCTGCCCCTTTGTACAGCTCCGTATGTCCTTTCTGCCTTCCGAAGCCCTTCACCTCGGTTATGGTCATCCCATTGACGCCCAATTCCGTCAAGCCGTCACGCACGTCATCCAGCTTAAAGGGCTTTATGACAGCCTCAATTTTTTTCATGTTGTCCCCCCTGCACGCTCACCGGTATTTCTGACAAGCTGTCCTCATGCTGTCATGTCCGCATGAAAACGTCTGAGCAGGCGTGAAATGGTCTTCCGGCAACACTTCCGGAAGACCATTTCACCGCGCAATCAGTGTCCTTCGTCCGGGTTATCCATACCTCAGGAATTGATTATTTTCATTGCTTCGTTGCGGTAAGAGTCCATCAAATACGTAATGCCCGTAACCTTTGCGCATTCTTCAGTCAGAGACATCAGTTCGTTCCTCGTGATCGAATCGACATTAAAACAGCGGGCACCGGCCATAAGCTGCTGCAGCCCCACCTTGATCTTGCTCGAATAGCTGTAAATGCCGATGGCGCCGAGCGGGATCTTCTTGATCTCCTTTTCGCCGACCAGCTTTTTCACATCCTCGTAATTGACAAATATCTCTTCAACAGACGAACCGAACTCGCTCACTGTCTTCGGGAGATCGTTGTCTTTCAGCCACAATGCAATGTTCTTGCCGACCATGCCCGGGATCATCAGCGCGCGACCCATGCAGACAGCCTTGGTGTAGGGAGCCCCGAGGGACAGTGCCTTGAACACCCCGTCCTCACTGCTGAAACCGCCTGCAAACGCTATGTCAGGTACGCGTTCTCCCTTGTTGGACAGCATCTTGGCAAATTCATATGCAGCAGCGTGCAGATAGAGAGAGGGCATGCCCCACTCTTCCATCATGCGCCAGGGACTCATGCCTGTGCCTCCCGGCGCGCCGTCGATGGTCAGCAGATCGATCTTGGCCTTTGAGCTCCATTTCAGGGCCATGGCCAGCTCACGCAGACCATAGGCGCCGGTCTTCAATGTTATGCGCTTGAACCCAAGCTTCCTCAGCCTGTTGACTTCGGCATAGAACTCCTCTTCGCCGATGAATCCGAGCCTGCTGTGGCGCTCGAATTCCTTGATTGCATGGTCCTTGAACGCCGCCTGGACGATGGGGTCTGATGGGTCCGGCGTAACGATATATCCGCGTTTCTGCAATTCGAGGGCGCGCTCCAGCGAGTTCACTTTGATCTCTCCACCGATGCACTTGGCCCCCTGCCCCCACTTCAGCTCGATCGTTTCCAGCTTGTGCTTGTCGATAATATATTCCGCGACACCCAAGCGGGTGTCCTCAACGTTCATCTGCACCAGGATCTCTCCGAATCCCCGATGATAGCGATTATAGGTCTCTATCCTGCGATCCATGTCCGGCGCCTTCTTGACCTTCTTGCTCTTGTTCAACTCAAGCTCGGGATCTATGCCGCAGACATTTTCACCGCAAACGATCGTGACACCTGATATAGCGGCACCAATAGCAAAATGTTCCCAATTCTTGCGGGCGAGCTCTGTTGATCCGAGGGCGCCGGTGAAGATCGGCACCTTCATCTTCACCTTCTTGTCCCACCCATAGGAGGTTTCAGTGTTGACATTGGGGAACCTGGCAGTATCGGGGTCTCCTACCTGGCCTTTTGGGAGCCCCTTTGCGCCTAAAGCATACCCGTGGATATTCAGGTGTGAATAGTCCACAGGATAGTTCTTGTCGCCACCGGCGGTTATGCTGCCGAAGGGTCCGGGATACAGCAACTCCCTTCCTCTGAAGGTTGCCTTGAAGACCTCGCAATTCCCCCTGCATCCGTCGACACAGCGCGTACAGAGTCCGCTCATTGGCGACACATTTCTCGACCGGTTTGTTGTCCTGGTTGCATCATTCGCATTCGGTTGCTGCAGATTCATGTTTTTCTCCTTTTGTCGTATTGTATGTGTTTCTCGCCATATATCTCCCCCGCACCTTACTTATGCCGTACTCAGCAATGGGCCTTTTGTTTAGCGCTGCTTAACAATCGACCGTCAAAATTAAGTATTCATGAACAGAGAAGACAAAAAAAATCCAAAGACTTTTTTAAACCGAAAAAGATCCTCGCAGTCTCACTACCACACTTCGATCAATTCAGCCTCATCACCTCCTTCATTCTTCCACTGGACCGGAGCGATATCTCTAAGGAATACGCTGTCTCCGGGTTGCAACTGTTCGGTCTTTCCATCCACGGTTATAGAAACCGTTCCCCTCACCAGATGGATGAGTTCGGGTCTTTTCAACGGGTGAAAATGACGCTCCAATGCTGTCCCTGCCCCGATGACCACCATCCGTGCCGATAATTTATCATCGTCGACTATTATATACTCTTTTACACCCGTGGCAACAGGGATAAGACGTCCGGAAACATTCGCTCTCTTCACAAGCCAGGAAGTGGAACGTCCGGCATCTTCCGCCAGAACGTGGGCCGGGGTTACTCCAAGAGCCCTGCACATCTGGATAAAGGAATGCAGGGAGGGGCTTATCTGGTTGTTCTCAAGCTGAGAAATAAAGCTTGGAGTCACATCGATCTTATCCGCCAGGTCCTTCTGGCTCAGCCCGCTCTTTGTCCTCAGGTCCTTCAGCCTTCCCCCAAGATCGGATGAAATTTCCTTTCTTGAAAGAGATATTTCCACCTTTCCGTCTTCTATTGCATACACGTGGGGCTTAAATGCTTCCCGCTCCTTCCTGCCGGTAAGTTTAAGGGCTTTAATGAAGAGCCTGTCCCGGCGGACGTACAGGTCGAAGACATCCTGGGTAATGTGCCTCAGATTCGCCTTGAACTGCTGGCTGTGGGCGTCCTTTTCCAGGACCCAGTAGGCCACGGTTTCCAGATCGAAGAGCCTCGGGCACATATAGGTGAAAAACTTATAGGTGCTGTTCTCCTCGCCCCAAAGGTCCTGCATGCCCGTGAGGCTGTCAAATACATACCGCGCACCGGAAGGAAGGCCGTCCTCTATGGAGTTGAGCATCTCCGTGAACGTCTCGATATTTTGGGGATTGTTCACCCTGACCACATGAAAGACCGCGGGCTTATCGTAATATTTCAGAAATGTCGCGTCGTTCTTCCCTTTGCCTGAGGTGAAACAGTCGACCAGCACCAGGTGCTCGGGATCGGCGTTTCCGTGCAAATAATTGAGAATGCTCTGGGGTGACCTGTTAAAGCTCACATAGATCACCTTCTGTGCGTCATCGCATGACTGACGGATGAAGTTGAGCATGAAAACATCGTACGACGTACCTGCATCAACCTCCCATACGACATTATGCCCCATATGAAGAGAGTCGATGAGCCGGTCTAACGCCTTAATGCCAGAAGATATTTTCGACATGGTGAATGGCTCCAGTGTGCCCATAAAATTAGCCAATAACAGGATTTTTTGTCAAGGACAGGGCTGACCGGCAACTTCCGGTTTCGGCGGTTACGCAGGGGAAACATCCGATCCCTGAAAACAGTATTGTCCGGTCACCGGCGACCCTGACCGGTAGATCCTGACAGGGCCGCGAACTCATCAATAAGGCGGCTGTTTCGGCAATGAGAAATAAAACGTGGCACCTTTGTTGATATTACCCTCAGCCCACACGGTGCCGCAGTGTTTTTCAATTATCTTCTTGATGATCATGAGGCCGATGCCGGTGCCGTCGATGCCTTTTCCCTCATGCAGCCTCTGGAAAAAACCGAAGAGCCGGTCAGTCTGCTCAGCGCTGAACCCCATGCCGTTGTCCCTGACATAATAGACGTGGTCCTCTTCCCGCTCCTCTCCGCCGACCTCGATCGTGGCAGCCTCCTTCGGTCTGGAATACTTGATGGCATTGGACATGAGGTTCACAACCACCTGACGTATCATGGAGGGGTCCCCAAAGACACGGGGAAGGTCCGTGACCTCCAGACTCACCTTCCTGCCTGGTGCAAGTGACTCCATCCCCCTGAATACGTCTTTCACCAGCACGGTCATGTCGATCTCGGTCCTCTGAACGTTTCTCGTGCTCATGCGGGAAAAAGACAGCAGATCATTTATGAGTTGCTCCATCTTCTCCGCAGTATCCCTGATCGTAAAGAGCATTTCCTTCCCGTTGTCATCAAGCGTCGCCTCATAATGTTTAAGAAACCTCTTGACGGACCAGTCAATGATGAGCAGCGGCTCCCTGAGATCATG
>VEOY01000113.1 GCA_012026685.1 Nitrospirota bacterium | reverse complement strand
TGCCGTGACTGCGGCTCCGGAACAGGTATAATACCACGTTAAAACAGGGGCGGTTGCGGCCGCCCCTGTTTTCAGTTATCATGGCAGCATGAAAAAGCTCGCCGGACTTATTCTCTTCTGTTTTCTCCTGATCCCCGGATATTCTTCGGCAACGACCGATTATGCCCGGCAGACAGGATTCGCATGCGGGGTCTGCCATGTTGATACCATCGGCGGGGGCCCTCTTACAAAAGAAGGGGAGAAGTACCTTGAGGACATGAAGACCAAGGGACTGTACCGTCCGCTTAAGACCTCTCAGAAGATAATCAGGTTCATCATCGGCTACATCCATCTGCTTACCGCCATCGCCTGGTTCGGCACGATCCTGTATGTACACATTCTCCT
Organism: Nitrospirota bacterium; assembly: GCA_012026685.1. Classification (GTDB taxonomy): domain Bacteria; phylum Nitrospirota; class Thermodesulfovibrionia; order Thermodesulfovibrionales; family UBA6898; genus UBA6898. The sequence continues at coordinate 26,589 of VEOY01000113.1, read as the reverse complement.
TAAACCTGCCTATGCCGCAAAAGGGTTGCCCAAGGGAGAACTCGTTCTCGGCTGGATGTCCATGATCGTTCTTGCGGTCACCGGGACATTGCTCAGTATCGCCAGGATCCCGTCCTGGGGCATGCTTTTCACCACCCGCTTTGGTATCCTGCTGAGCATCAAGATAGCCCTTTTCCTGATCATGGTGACGACCGCGGTCATTGTGACATTCTTTATCGGTCCGCGGCTGAAACGAAGGCTGCGGGGGAAGGCTGCGGCAGCGAGCGGTGCGTCCGCGCAACAGGATGTAACACCCGAGCAGCTTTCTCATTTCGACGGCAGGGAAGGACGGCCTGCCTATGTCGCCTACGCAGGAAAGGTCTATGATGTGACCATGAGCAGGCTCTGGAAGGATGGCAGCCATGCACGCAAGCACCTTGCCGGAAGTGATCTGACCGCAGCGCTGAAGACCGCTCCGCACGGAGAGGAAAAAGTGGTTGCCATGAAGCTGGTCGGCGAGCTTAAGACAGCTGCGCAGAAGGCTGAAAAACCGTTTCATGAAAAGCTGTTCTTCTTCTTTGCCTATATGAACCTTGCGTTTGTCTTTCTCCTCGTCTTTGTCATTGCCCTGATGCGCTGGTCATAGCATTATGATCTAGATCATATTATCCGCTGAGACAGGGATGTAACATATCTGCGATATATCTTTATCCCCAAGGCTGCCTGGGAACCCCTCCAATGCAGTACCAGGCAGCCATCCCTCTTTTTCCTATGACAATCAAGGCGCTCGGTTTCCCGCCACGGTATGATACATATCATGTACGAAGGATTACCGGCATGATTAAATAGAGCATGAACATGACAACGTACAGAAGAATGACCCAAATAGCGTTTATCCTCCTTGTTTTCCTCATGCCTGTCCTGAACATCTTCAGGTATGACACTGCCACGAAGGAACTGATCATCTTCGGCCAGATCTGGGGTCTCGGACTGAAGCAGGCATTTTATGCAGATCACAGCCTGAGAGGTGCCGGGCATGTTGCCCTGCAGTTTCTTCTGAAGGCGGTACTGCCGTGGATTGCTGTTCTTGCCGTCTTCCCGATTCTCGGGGCCCTGACCGGCAGGTTTTTCTGCGGATGGTTCTGCCCTGAGGGAACTCTCTTTGAACTTGCCGACTACCTGACCCTGAAACTGACCGGCAGGAGAAGTCTCTTTGCGAAGAGGCCCAATGACCCTGACGCGCCGGGAGGGAAGAAACTGATCCATGTCCTTGTCGCATTGCTGAGCCTGCTCGTCCTGCCCCTGCTCGGCGGCATCGCCCTTACCGGTTATCTGGTTGCTCCGAAGACCATTTGGAGCCAGATCATGAACTGGAATTTTACCTTCGGCGTCAAGGCCGGCATCATTGGTGTAGCGCTCTATATGCTGATCACCTCGATCCTGGTACGGCATTCGCTCTGCAAGTACATATGCGCCGCCGGACTGATGCAGATGCTTTTCGGATGGGCCAGCCCTGTCTCCCTGAGAGTCAGGATGGACCCGGCACGTGCAGATGAATGCACCAACTGCAGGGGATGCGAGAAGGCCTGCTTCATGAACGTGCTGCCGCGCATGAACAAGCGCGATATCTCCTGCGTGAACTGCGGGGAGTGTATCGTTGCCTGCAACAGGGAGCTGGGAGCAGGCAGAGGACTCTTCAGGTATCAGGCCGGCGAGAAGCCGTCTCCCGCTGCGATGGAAAAACAGGAGAGCGGAGTGCCGGGAAAATCCTGTGCAGCACCGGCCGGTCCCCTGCATACATAGACCGTTTTCCCCGCGGGCTCCTGTTGCTAATTTTGCCCTCTTCTGATACGTTTTTCATATGATATTCCGCAGCATCAAATGGACATATGACGAACTGGGGGAGCTTATTCGCCAGGCAGCCCGGATTCCGGATGCGGGGGAGCGCATCGCGTTCATCTCGGGCCGTTTTCTCGGCATACCCTACCGGGAATCTACATTGATAGGAGACACTCATGTGCCGGAGAATCTGGTGGCCGACCTCAGCGGCGTGGACTGTTTTACCTTTCTCGACTATGTTGAAGCGATGCGCATGTCATCGTCTCCTGATGATTTCCCCCTGGCTCTTCAGAAGGTGCGGTATCACGGCGGGGTGGTGACCTATCGTACGCGCAACCATTTTTTTTCAGGCTGGACAATATACAATTCCGGTTTTGTCACGGACGTTACCGGCGAAATAGGGCAGGGCAGGGCCTTTTCGGTCAGAAAAGAATTAAACCGGAGCAGTTACGGGACGCTCCTGCTTGAAGGGATCGAGCCGAGAGCCGTTACCCTTACCGTTATCCCGGCTGACGCTGTCGATCAGGAAGTGGCGTCGGGCTTGAGGACCGGGGACTATGCCGGCATATACTCCGAACGGGAGGGCCTTGATGTGTCCCATGTCGGCATCATCATCCGTACCAAAGACACCCTTTTCCTGAGACACGCTTCATCTGCACAGGATGTGCGCGCGGTCATTGATCAAGACTTCTTCGGATATATCAAGGGCAGGCCGGGACTGATCGTGCTGAGACCGTTAGACCTGCCGGTAAAAATATCTGCATGTGCCTGATCGGCAGACTTATGTCCGTCACGGCTGCGGAGAACGTCTACGCTTCCCTGATCCCCTCGATCTCCTTTTTCAGATAAACCAGCATCCATAATCCCGGAAGCGCCGTTGCAGCAGTGACCAGAAAGAATGCGGCCCAGCCGACAGACGAGACGAGGAAACCGGACGACGGGGCAATGACAATGCGGCCGAGTGATGCGAGTGATGAAAGAAGTGCGTACTGTGTTGCGCTGAACCGGTGATTGCAGAGCGCCATCAAAAGCGACACAAAGGCCGCCGTGCCCATCCCGCCGGAAAGGTTCTCGAATCCCACGGCAAAGATCATCACCGGGTAACTCTTGCCTGCCCAGGCCAGAAGCATGAAGGACAGGTTCGAAACTGCCTGGAGGACGCCGAAGTACAGGAGGGAACGATAAAGGCCGAGCCTGACCATGAGCGATCCTCCGAACATGGCGCCGAGGACCAGGGCCGCAAGCCCGAATCCTTTATTGACCGTGCCTACATCGGTCGCGGAAAATCCTGCTCCGCGGATGAGGAACGGCGTGGTCATCGTGCCCGCATAGGCATCTCCCAGTTTGTACAGGGTGATGAGGAGCAGTATCATGAGCGCCGCCGGACGCGAGAAGTAATCTTTCAGCGGACCGAGCACCGCCTCTGACAGCGTCTTCGGAGGTATGATCTCCTTTTCGGGCTCAGGCCCGGAAAGAGACGAGACGAGACCGATGATCATGCATCCGGCCATGACCAGATAGGTGGCATGCCAGCCGATGAGGTCAGACAAAATGAGAGCAAGTGCACCGGAAACCAGCATGGCGATGCGGTATCCGAAGACAAACAGTGCAGCGCCGGCGCCCCGTTCTTTTTCATGGAGCAGGTCTGTTCTGTAGGCATCGACTACGATATCCTGTGATGCCGAAGTAAAGGCAACTGCCAGCGATAAAGCGGCCAGGGCCCAGATGGCATATTGCGGAGAGGTGAACCCCATAGCCCCGATGCCGAGCATAAGGACGCACTGCGTCCCGAACATCCAGCCCCTTCGTCTGCCGAGCCAGGGGGGAACGAACCTGTCCATGAACGGAGACCAGAGGAACTTCAGCGTGTAGGGGAGGCCGACAAGCGCAAAGATCCCTATGGTGCGGATATCAACTCCTGCGACGGACATCCATGCCTGGAGCGTACCGCTGGTGAGTGCAAGAGGCAGTCCGGAGGAGAATCCCAGCATGGCGATGACAGCCATGCGCCTGCTCCTGAAGACCTCGAGATAGTCGGATACCGTTGATGCCATGACGTCTATATTAACAGGGAAGAGCATCTTCTTGAAAACCATACAGGCAGATGAGGCCACCAAGGGCGGGAATATTGCATTAAGATCATGAAACATGCGAATATCAATGCATCCATTTCCGATAAGGGGATTCTGCGCGGGTGTTAAAATCAAATCTATTGCGGGGGATCGTCGTAATCTCCCTCTGCTCCGTCCTTTTTCTGCCGGTATACACATTTTATTATCTCTACCCGGCGTTCGAAGGGATCATTACAGAGAGGACAGAGGAGGAGGCAGAAAGGTTTGCTTCGCACATGGCGCACCTGTTCTTCCCTTCGAATGAGGACATGACAAAGGATTCCATCACCCCCCTGTTCAGGCAGGGGGTGGATAAGATGGCGAAGGATATGCAGTTGGTAAAGGTCAAGGTCTTTTCTCCTGCAGGCGAAATAATCTACTCGACAGCCTCCCGGGAAACGGGTGCGATCAACAGCAGAAAGTATTTTCGTGATGTCGTTGCAAAAGGGCGTCCGTACACGCAGGTCGTCAGGAAGTCTGCCCATTCGCTCGAAGGCCAGTTCATGACAAGAGATGTCATAGAAACGTATGCTCCCCTGATGAAGGGCGACCATTTTATCGGGGCCTTCGAGCTGTACTACGACATTACGAAAAGCAGGGACAGTTTCAACGCACTGGTTTCCCGTTCATCCTTCATTGTGTTCGGTGTCGCGCTCGGGCTTCTGGTCGGCGTCATTATCAGCGCCCTGAACGCACACAGGAGCATCCGGGAACGCGATGCTGCAGAAGATGAGTTGAGAAGACATCGTGACCATCTGGAACAGCTTGTCGAGACCCGGACCCGGGAGATCATGCAGGTGCATCAGCAGATCGAAAAGGAGATGATGGAGAAACAGCAGATGGAAAGCTCGCTGCTGCATACCGAAGCCAGGTATCGCTCTCTTGTCGAATCTACCCAGGACTCCATCTATCTTATAGATGCTGACCACCGGTATCTCTTCATGAACCAGATGCATGCCCGGCGGATGGGATTGCGTCCCGATCAGTTCCTGGGTCATCCGTACAGTGAGTTCCATACACCCGAAGAGACGTTGACGTTCGTCGAGAACGTTGACAGGGTTTTCCGCACAGGAGAGTCGCTGCAGCATGAACACCGGAGCAAGCGGGATGACCGGTACTTTCTCCAGACGCTGAGCCCCGCAAAGGATCAGTCCGGAAAGGTGATCGCCGTGACCGTTGTCTCAAAAGATATCACGGTCCGCAAACACATGGAAGAGGAACTGCGGGCATTGTCGCTGACAGACCAGCTGACCGGCCTGTATAACCGGAGAGGGTTCCTTACCCTCATGGACCAGTATTTCAAGATCGCCAACCGTTTGAAGAACAAGCTATCCATCCTCTATGCCGACCTCGACAATCTTAAGGGCATCAATGATACGTTCGGGCATCAGGAAGGTGACAGAGTCCTGACGGAGGCAGCGGATGTCTTGCGTGATACCTTCAGGGAATCTGACGTTGTCGCCCGGATCGGCGGAGATGAATTCGTTGTCATGCCTGCGGTCATGGGGAATGCGACCCTTGAGAGCGTCGCTGAGCGGCTGGATCGCAATATCGCTGCGGTCAATGCCCTGCCCGGCAGAAAACACAGGCTTTCGATAAGTTACGGTATTGCTTTTTATGACCCGGAACATCCCTGCACGGCCGAGGATCTGCTGGATCAGGGTGACCGGCTCATGTATGAGCATAAGAAAAGGAAGACCGCCGGTTCTCGCGACCGTTCCTGACCCTTTGCCGTGTCCGCGTATCGTGATCTCCGGTGAACGTGTGTGCACGGCTTCACCGGCAGATGTCTGCCGGTCCCGGATATGATGAACCTCATGTCGTTTTTCCCGGATTCTTTGCGACAATAGAAGCGCGGAGAGGAAGATGAAACGCTTTATCCTGAAGGAATACGGTTCGTGGGGCGTAATGCTGATGTCGTTTGCTGCCGGGCTGGTCGCTGCCGGACGGTTCAACGCTACGGTGGGCGCAGCTCTTTTCTCTCTTGCTCTCTTCATCAATGCCAAGCAGGCCCTGACCGTCTGGATGCGAAGCCCGGCCGGAGACAGATGGATCCCGCGTACGGTGTTTCTTGGCCAGATGGTACTTGCAATAATCATGATGACGAAGGTTGTGGAAAACAACATTCCCCAGATACTGCCTTATGTAGGCATTCCCCTGGTCTATCTTCTCTGCCTGACGCTGCTCGGAGAGCATGCGCTTCTGACAGAAGTGTCCGGTTTTGTACTCCTGTCGCTTTCATCGCTCATCGGACGATTTGCGTCATCCGGCGTCATTGATCCCCGGCTGTTCCTGGCGGTTGCGGTCTTTTTTACTGCCGGGGTATTCAAGGTCAGGATACAGTTCAGGAAAGAGCTGCGCTATCGCGTCATGATGATCGCATATGCCGCAGGTTCGGTAGTGCTCTATATCACCTTCGGGTTGCCGCTTCTTCTCCTTGTCCCGCTGATCGATAACGTGCTGTTCGCCCTCATCCTGTACCGGACGGGCCTCAGCACCACGGGGTGGCTTGAGGTCGGCAAGGGCGTCGTCTTTCTGGTGTTGCTCTCATTCATCTATGTCTGAAGCGCACGGAGGATCTCCTCTTCCGGGATGACTCCGCGCCTGACAATGACAGGCGCCCCCCCCGTCGCGTCGACAAGCGTTGAAGGGGATCTGCCCGGGGTTCTGCCCCCGTCGACGATGATATCGACATGGGCATCGAAATAGCGGTATACATCCTCAGCACTGTCCGCGGGGGGCTGCGTTGAAATGTTGGCACTCGTTGCCGTTATCGGAAATTCGATAGCCGCAGCAAGATCCTGGGCAAATGAACTGCCCGGGATCCTCACCGCAACTGATCCTGTCCCTGCAGTGATGTAATGCGAAAGGCTTGCTCTTGCCGGGAGGATAAGCGTCAGCGGGCCGGGCCAGAACCTGTTCATCAGTCGTTCCGCTGCAGGGGGTACATCCTCGGTGATGAGGTCCAGAAGGGCCCTTTTCCCGATGATGAGCGGCATGGCCTTTTCGAGCGGCCTCTGTTTGACCGCATAGAGACGCTCAAGAGAAGCATGACGGTCATATCTCACTCCCAGGCCGTAAAATGTCTCCGTCGGAAATGCGACAATATCGCCCTGCAGCAGCGCTTTAATGCACTGTTCTATTGCTTCCGTGATGCCGCATTCAAAAGGTCTGATGGTCACCATAAAGAGATGGTAGCACAGGGGAGTTTCCCTAGGAAAGAGACGTATTTATTCCTTGACAAACCGGCGGGGTATTAGGCATATTTGAGCTATCCTGAAACCGCACCGTGACGTGCGCAGGACGATTTATATTCATAGGAGGATGCATGGGTACGAGACTGTATGTAGGGAATATCTCATTCAAGGCCAGCGAGGATGATCTGAGAGATTACTTCTCTCAGGCAGGAGAAGTTGCGTCGGTAAAGCTTATCAAGGACAACGCTACCGGAAGATTGCGCGGATTCGGCTTTGTTGAGATGACCTCAGATGAAGATGCCCAGAAGGCGGTCACCATGTTCAATGGAAAGCAGTTCATGGAGCGGTCACTCGTCGTCAATGAAGCTAAGCCTATGGAAAAGAGAGAGGGCGGGTTCAGAAAAGGCGGCAGGGGAGACAAGGGCGACAGATACTGATACGTCCTGTTGTGACGGATGCTCCCTTTTGCAAGCCCCGCAGCAGTCAGGACTTCCTAAAGAGCATCGAGCAGGCCGGGAGGCCTAATTCCTGAGAGACAACATCGCATTTTGACTGGAAAAGAAAATAGGTTCTTTTCTCTGTCCCGGAAAGCGTTTCGAAATTTCCCTGACCTTTGCTTATGATCAGTTCCGCTTTTTCAAACCTCTCCCGGAACACGGGGGAGGTCCAGGGAAGGATGGTCCCGACCGCGTCGGAGCCGTTGTCAATGACCTCGCATACGGCGTCAAGACCGACCTGCACAGCATCATCGTATGTGACATCGTTCAATACCGGAGATCCCTTTACCGCCGCCGTAACGTGTTTTCCTGCCTCCCGCAGTTCCTCAATCAGGAGTTTATCAAAGACGATCTCTCCTGCGTTATCGAGGAGGTAGATAATTTCATTGCTAGTCCTGAGGTCTTCTCTGAAGGAGGCATAGTCGTCAACCGCGATATCGTCCCTGAGGGACCGATCAACGGATCCGTCTATGTCTATGCTCGTAAAGATGCCGAAATCAATGATATTGCCGGCAATAGCGAGCCGCGAGGCCGTCCAGAGCGGATCCGGACCTGCTTTGACCCGAGCCCTCAGCCCCGGGTACAGGGAAAGCGCTATGGAATTGAACTCCCTCTTTATCTTTTCGAAAGGATCGCGGTCAACGGCATCCCTGATCTTCCTGTGGATGAGCGTGGTGGTATATGCAGGGGGTTTGCTCATATCGGCATCCTGCATGATCGCAAACACGTCCCTGAATACCTTCTGATGCACTGATCCATCCATGCCGAGCTGTCTTAGTGCGATGACGGTCTGTCTCAGAAAGCACGGAAGACAGTCAATGCGGGTTATCATCTATTTTTTCTTTTCGATCCGGGCAGCCTTTTCTTCCACCTCACGGGCCATTTTTTTCCGGTGTTCCGCCAGCTTTTTGCTCAGTGATGCGTCTTTGCGGGCTATGATCTGACAGGCAAGGATGCCGGCGTTCCGTGCCCCTGCCTTGCCGATCGCCACGGTTGCTACCGGTATTCCCGGAGGCATCTGCACGATGCTGAGCAGCGCGTCCATGCCGTGCAAGGGAGGGACATCCAGGGGCACGCCGATGACCGGGAGGATGGTATGGGACGCGATGACGCCGGGCAGGTGAGCTGCCATGCCTGCTCCGCTGACGATCACCTCGGCCCCGTTCTTTTCCGCTTCCCTGACGGTCTTGAGCGTTCGTTCAGGCGTCCTGTGCGCAGAGGCTACGGTCATCCGGAAGGGGATGCCGAACTCGCACAGGACCTTGGCAGTTTCATCCATAATCGGCAGGTCGGAGTCGCTGCCCATGATGATCAGAACTTTCATCTTCATGATTCCTCCTTTATGACTGCCTTCTCAGTGCTCTGTCGGCAATGTCTTTTCGGTAATGCATGCCGTCGAAATGGATCTTCTGCACGGCCTCGTAGGCGCGTGCTTTGGCGGCAGCGACATCCTTTCCTGTGGCGGTCACCCCGAGCACCCGACCGCCGGCAGTCACGACGGCAGTGTCCCTGAACGACGTGCTCGCATGGAATACCTGAACGCCTTCAAGCGCATTGGCATCGTCAATGCCGGTGATCACATCTCCTTTCCGATATTGTCCGGGGTATCCTTTTGATGAGATGACAACGCAGACAGCAGGATCCGGGAGCCATTCGATCTTGATGTCTGCCAGGCGTTGCTCTGTGATCGCCATGGCTATCTCCATGAAGTCCGTCTTGAGCCGGGAAAGAACGGGCTGTGTCTCAGGATCACCGAGACGGCAGTTGTATTCAAGTACAGAGGGAACCCCGTTGCGGATCATCAGGCCGGCATAGAGGATGCCTTTATAAGCGATCCCCTCTGACCGAAGCGCCTTGACGGTCGGTTCGAGGATCTTTTCCATGACCGTCTTCTCGAGTTCGGGAGTAAGGATCGGTGCCGGACTGTAAGCGCCCATACCGCCCGTATTCAGACCCTTGTCATCATCGAAGATCCTCTTGTGGTCCTGCGAGCTTACCATGGGAACGATCGTCTTGCCGTCGGTGAATGCCATGAATGACGCTTCCTCGCCCTGCAGGCACTCCTCGACGATCACCTTGTCCCCCGCTGGCCCGAACGCCCTGTCCTTCATGATGATCCGGAGCGCATCGAATGCCTCTTCGATCGTCGCTGCGACAAATACGCCCTTGCCCGCAGCAAGCCCGTCGGCTTTTATAACGATCGGGGCGCCCTTGAACTTTACGTATTCTTCGGCATGGAGATATGAGGTGAAGACCTTGTATTCAGCGGTGGGAATGCCATGCGACTTAAGGAGGTCCTTGCAGAAGACCTTGCTCGATTCAAGCTGGGCACCGGCCTTGGTCGGGCCGAGGATACGTCTCCCCTCCCTCTCAAAAAGATCGACTATGCCCCGGGAAAGAGGGTCTTCCGGGCCCACGATGGTCAGGTCTATCCATTCGTATTTTACGAAATCAAGGAGGGACTGAAAGTCGTTCTGATCAACGTTGATGCATTCCGCGATCCGGGCGATCCCGGCATTTCCCGGACAGCAATAGATCTTGTCGACCGTCCTGCTCTGGGAGAGCTTCCAGCAGATCGCGTGTTCGCGGCCGCCGCCGCCGATTACCAGTACTTTCATTGCGTTTACTCCGCCCTTTCTGAATCAAGATGTCTCTGCAGCTTTGTAATAATGAGTTCGCATATCGGGATCTGATACTGTTTCCGAAACGATGGACCAAATGTCTATTATACGTTATCCCGCGGTTAAATAGCCTTTTTCGAGCATGCTGGTATAACCGCCGTCCGCGACAATGATATGGTCGAGGACCCGTATCCCTACAGTATCCCCGGCCGCCGCGAGTTTTTCTGTTATAAGGATATCTTCCCGGCTTGGCGTATGGTCACCGCTCGGGTGGGTATGCACGAAAATGACCGAGGCCGCAGACTCCTTTATTGCATCCCGGAACGCCTCACGGGGATGCACGAGAGACGCTGAAAGTGTCCCTTCGGATATCCTGGTTTCGCGGATCAGCCGGTTCTTGACGTCGAGCATAAGGCAGTAGAACACTTCCTTCATAAGCCCCTGCACCTTTGGAAAGACAAACGCATGGACATCCCCTCCTGCAGTGAATGCGGGCCCTTTGGAAGCAGATGCAGTGAACATACGCCTGCCAAGTTCCGCCGAGGCCTTGAGCTGGGCTGCCTTTGCCGTGCCGATGCCTGAGATCGCGGAGATCTCTCCAAAGGATGCCTGGCCGAGGTTCCTGAGCGATCCGAAGGTATCCAGAAGCTCCATGGCAAGATCAAGGGCGCTTTTGCCGCCGGAGCCGGTGCGGAGGATGATGGCGAGCAGCTGCGCCTCGGTCATTGCCGCCGCACCTTCCCTGAGAAGGCGTTCCCGGGGCCGTTCATTTTCCGGCCATTCTCTGATGCTCTTAAATCCCATATGGTCGTGAGATTGTATCATCCCGGGGAGGAGCAGGTAAAGATGTGCTCATGGTATAATTCAGGCATATTCTTCATGGGGGTTGTCACCACACGATTATGGCAGAAGAACAACAGGAGAAATTGCCGCTTGACGCAAAGCTGCTTGCGGATACGGTCATAGAGCTGAACATTTCCAGACGCAGTGTCGGTTTCTATCCCCCGGAGCATCCTATTATCAGAGATGCCATTGAGCGGGCATATCAGCACCTTCAGAAGCTCTTTGAGATCAGGAACGGCATAACCCTCGGCATCGCAAAGGACTCCCTTGTGGTGGATGAATATATCCTTGACCGCGGGAATCCCGTATTCCGGGAGTTTGCCAGTGTCCTGCACGCAAGGGGCATTGCTGCCATAACCTTCACCTCGGGGTTGAAGCAGACTGAACTGGTGAAGCTCCACGAGTTCATTACGTCCCGGGAAGGGCCCATGGGCAAGGAGCTCGCGGCAAAGGCAGAAAAAGAGATCGCCCATGTTACGCTCAGTCCGATCGATTTCAATAATTTCTTCTTTGTTGAAGGGGCTCAGAGGAGCAGCAGTTCAAGGGGCGACATCTGGGAGGACTACGTCTACGGTCTTCTTGAAGGGAAGCTTTTCGACGGCGACGGGCCGGGAATCCTCTCGATCCCCGAGGAGGCCGTTGCCGATGCGGTCAATGCCATGGTCTCGGAGGAGACCGGCGAAGAATCCTATGACCGGGTGATCACCGCCTATATCAGGAAAAAAGGCGAGTCACGTATGAGCAGTGAGGCCTTTACCAAGTTCTTCTCTTTCGTTGAGCGTCTCCGTCCCGAGATCAAACGGCAATTTCTGACGAGGACCGGCATGCGGCTGTCTGAAGACATCAGCGAGGTCGAAGCCATCATCAGTGAAATGACCTCTGAAAATTTCCAGAAGATCGCGGAGCTTCTCACGGCACATGAATCACATATTCCGACGACACTGAAGAACCTGGTCGACAAACTTACCGCCATTAAACAGGTCAAGACATCATATTTCGACTTTCGTGGCGGCAGCGCTGCTGTCGTGGACGATATTGAACTGGGCGATGATGTGGTCAAGCTCTTCGACGAAGACAATTTTCATGCCTATGTGAACAGGGAATATCAGAAGGAACTGGAGCTCATGCTCGAGACAAAGACAAAGGGAAACTTCAACGCCTATCTCTACGGCAAACAGTGCGAGGAAGAGTCCATTGATCATGCGGCCTTCGAGATCATGCTGGAGCTTCTGTGCTCGGACCTCGTAACATTGGACGATTACCGCACGATCATCGCGAAGCTCTCGGATTTTGTGGACATCTTCATCGAGACGGGGCGTTTCGGGGAAGTGCTCGACATGTATAACACCCTGAACGCTCAGATTCAGCACGGAAAGTTCGGGGATGAGGCAGCGACCATGATAGAGCAATTTTTCCATTCCCCTGAATTCATACCGAAGCTTATCGACGCGTTCAGGGTCTGGGGAAGAAAAGAGCGGGACGGGGCTGTCAGGCTGGCAGCTGCCTTGCGACATTTGACGGCAACACCCCTTCTGGAAGCGCTCATAGAGGAACAGGACCCGAGCATGCGGAAATTCCTGATCTCCGTGCTCGAGGCGATCGGCAGCGACGTTGTTCCCCTCGCGGCGAAGAGGCTGAACGACAGCCGCTGGTATGTGCTCAGGAACATGATCTCCCTCATCCGTGCCTGTGACGGCAAGAAAGAGGTCGATAAGGTCCGCACATTTGTCAAACACCCGAATGTCGAGGTCAGCATGGAGGCCTTAAGGACGCTGCTGCATTTCCGGACCGCAGATGCCGGACTGCATCTGCGGTCCGGCCTCCAGAGTGAATCGGTTGACGTCAGGACCGGTGCGATCAAGCTCGCGGGGAACTTCAGGGTCAGGGATGCGGTTCCCTATCTGATCAAAATCGTGGAGAAGCGCGATCTCTTCGGCAATGAGTCGTTCTTTAAAAAGGATGCCCTGAAAGCGCTCGGCGAGATCGGTGACGGCAGGGCGGTCGATGCGCTTTTAAAGATCTATCAGGCCAAGTCCCTGATCTATCAGGCTGCGCTTGAAGAGCTCAAGGTGGAGATATTCAGGAACCTCACCAGCTACCCCTTTGAATCCGTGAAGAAGCTGATCGATCTCGGGTTATCCTCGAAGAATGCGGAGATACAGGCGTTGAGCGAGAAGAGTCTCATGGCGTTCCTCAGCAGCGAAGAGAAAGAGGTCTGACATATGAAAAACGGCGTATTTGCGTTCATAGCTGATGTCATGACTGCAATGTCAAATTGCTCTCTTTACGGCAAGGGACATCCTGCGGTTCTGCACCTTTCTGAAAAGGCCCGGGACGTGCTTGAGGACCTGTACAATGAAGGCAGGTTCACGATATCGCTGCTTGGTGACAGCGTGATCATCAACGAATCCCCTTTCCCCGGCAGGAATCTCCACATGCATGCATTCATAAAGAAACTGAGGAGGAGCGGGATCGACAAGATCGCCGTCACCAAAGGGGTAACGGCCGCCGAGCTTAAGGAGTTCATATCCGAGCTTGCCGCCTCCAAGGGGATCTCCGGAACGTATCCTCATATTGTCTCGGGCATCATTGAAGTGAAGCTCGGTGATGGCGGCGGGGCGGATGTTTCCGCTGTGATGAGCGAAAATGTCGGGAGAGTGAAGGAAGTTTTCCAGGGCGTTTCCCGGTTCAAGCAGCTCGACATGGTCGGGCTTGAGGATATTGTGGTCAGTTTCATATCCACGCTAAGGCGGGAGCAGAATATCCTCAAGGTCATCAGCCCCGTAAAATCCTACAGCGAGTATACCTATGCACATAACACGAACGTTGCGGTGCTGTCGATATTCCAGGCAGAATCCCTGGGGTTCAAGGACGACGTCCTGCATGACATCGGGCTTGCCGGACTTCTTCATGATGTCGGCAAGATGTTCGTTGCCAAGGAGGTGCTCGAAAAGAAGGACAAGCTGACCGGCAGCGAATGGGAAGAGATGAGAAAGCACCCGGTGTACGGGGCCCGGTACCTTGCAACACTTCCTGATATACCGAAATATGCCCTTGTCGCTGCCTACGAACATCATATGAAGTTCAACAACAGCGGATACCCGGAAACTACCAGGCGAAGCGGAGACCGGCAGCATATCATAAGCCAGCTCAATTCCATCTCAGATTTTTTTGACGCTCTCCGGACCGACCGGCCGTACCGGAAATCGGTCGAGCTCCCTTCCATCATCGGCCTTCTGACCGAGTCCTCCGGCAGGGATTTTAACCCCCATCTGGTGAAGAATTTCCTGCGCTCCGTCAAAGGAGTCACTACCGCGCTTTCCTGAGCGTAGGCAGCCCGCTGACAGGGCTTCTCTTGAAAAGCGGACGAGGAATAGTGTATATTTTTCTTTACCTGCCGAAGTGGTGGAACTGGTAGACACGCACGTTTGAGGGGCGTGTGGAGAAATCCATGCGGGTTCGAGTCCCGCCTTCGGCACCATTTTTTTTCGTTCAAACAGTCGCTTTTCCGAAATCCGCGAAATCCCAAAAAATTTTTCCGCGTGCTTTTCCCGGATTATTGCCGGACACCTAGCGAATACGATAAAATGCAGTATGGCTTCCACAAACAAGAATACGAAGAAACCCCATCCCCTCCAATGGGTCGTTGAACCCATCATGGATGAGGCAAGCTATATACAGAAATCCATGTTCGGGTGCCAAGCCTGTTATCTCAAGGGGAGGCTGGTCCTTGCTCTCACGTCAGGGGAAGAACCGTGGAACGGCCTGCTTATACCTACTGACCATCAGTTCCATGGATCCATCCGCAAGGAATTCAAGAGCGTGGAGCAGCATCCTGTCCTGAAGAAATGGCTTTATCTGCCGGAAGCATCGGAGGATTTCGAAGCAGCGGCTTCAGATATTGTCGAAGCAATAAGATTGAATGATCAACGATTCGGGGTTGAGCCAAAGGAACGAAAGAGAAAGAAACATGAGAATAGGTGACATCCCTCCCGCTAAACCATACCGCAATCACCTCCTGGGAAGCACAATGAACAGAAATTCATCATTACGATATTTCTCCCGCTCATCGGAGACGGGGAAGCGGGCATTGTTCTAAAATAGAGGGTGTCTACTTCATGCAGGAGCAGCGATCTCCCCGCAGATTTCAGATTGAGCATTCAGGTTTTTGAAAAAGGTTACCGGCTTGATGCATTTCTCCCCTTGCCGATATCACGCAGAAAAGCTTTTGCCTTTTTTCAGGATCCCCGAAACCTTTTTGATATCACACCTGACTGGCTTGACTTCAGGATGGTTGCCAATAAAAATGGTGAGGTGGTATGTGAAGGGGCTGAATATGATTACCATATCCGATGGTTTGGATTTAAACTGAAGTGGAGAAGCAGAATCCAGTCATATAATCCACCCCGCGAGTTCACCGATATTCAAATAGCCGGTCCATACGAAAAATGGGAGCATCATCACAGCTTCAAGGAGCAGGGCGAGACTACCCTGATGTTTGACACCGTAACGTACAAGCTTCCTTTTTCTTATATCGGCAAGGCAGCGCATACCTTGATGGTGAAGAAGCAGCTAAAAGATATATTCTGTTACCGGGCACTGAAGATAATGGAGTGGGTCAAGGATTTAACAAATGAATATCCATTATGAAAGAAGACGTGCCGGGACATTCGGAATCGATGGGCTCATAACTTAGTCGTAAAACTCTTCATGCAGTACTGGCAATGAGCTTCTTTGTCACCCGGGCGGCCAGTGCATTGCCCTTCCGCCAAGCAGATGCAGGTGAATATGGAACACTGCCTGTCCAGCGTCAGCATTCGTGTTCATCACCAGCCTGAAACCTTTTTCCGCTATCCCCCTGGTCTGAGCGATCTCTGCGCCGACCTGAAAAAGATGGCCGATGAGCGCATGATCAGCCTGAGTTATTTCCAGCGCTGTCGAAATATGCCTGCGGGGGATGATCAGGATATGGATGGGCGCCTGGGGATTGATATCCTCGAAGGCTATGGCGAGGTCATCTTCATGGATGATCCTTGCCGGTATCTTCTTTGCTACGATCTTGCAGAAAATGCATTCAGTCATTGCGCTTGCCCTGTTCTCTAAAACGTTTTTCGAGCTCCCTGAATATGTCCTTATGGCTCAGCCCATGCTCAGGCAAAAGTACCATGCAGTGGAACCAGAGGTCTGCGAGCTCTTGTACGACCCGTTCCTTGTTCCCGTCCTTTGATGCGACGATCACCTCGACAGCTTCTTCTCCGATCTTCTTCAGTATTTCGTCGCTGCCTTTTGCCAGGAGCGCTGAGACATACGAATCTTCCCGGGGATGGCACTTCCTGTCCAGGATGACAGACTGGAGATCGTCGAGGATCATTTCTTGCCGTACACGTCTTCTTCCGAGAAGACCTTCTGCGCGACCTCGCTGCCGCTGATGTCCGTATAAAAACAGGACCTGTGGCCCGTGTGGCATGCACCGGGGCCTTTCTGTATTACCTTGATCAGAATGGTGTCCTTGTCGCAGTCAAAAAGGATCTGCTTCACTTCCTGCACATGGCCGGACGTTTCCCCTTTCATCCAGTATTTTTGCCTGGACCGTGACCAGAAATGGGTATGTCCGGTCTCAAGGGTCTTCTGAAGCGATGCGCTGTTCATGAACGCCATCATGAGGACCTCATGGCTTTCCGCATCCTGTACGATCGCCGGGATCAGGCCGTTTTGGTCATATTTCAGTTCAGGTATCTTCATTCCTTGTCAGCTCCTATAATTTATATCCGATTTTCCTGAGAAAGCCCCTTCTCTGGTCCTTGTCCTCTGCCGTTTCAATGCCGCGGGGGCCGGACCCGTCAATGACGCCGAGGATGCCTCTTCCCTGAGGAGATTCGGCAATGAGCACCTCAAGCGGGTTGGCTGTAGCACAGAATATCCTGCATACCTCAGGACAGTTCTTTATCTGGTTCAGGATGCTAATGGGAAACGCGTTCTTCAGAAGGATGCAGAATACGTGGCCTGCTCCCAGTTCCCTGAGAAACGAAACGCATGCATCGATGAGCCTGCTGTCATTTCCCTCTGTCCGGAGCAGGCACGGACCTGAGGCTTCACTGAAGGCTACGCCGAATTGCGCCTGGGGGACTGTTGTTGCGATGATCTCATAAAGGTCCTCAGCGGTCTTGATAAAATGGGCCTGTCCTAAAACCAGATTGCAATCCTCCGGCATGTCGAACTTTACGGTCTTTATCTCCATGGAAGCCCCCCTGTATTTTGGACGCGAAACCCCTTTTTGCGTTAAGGTGTTATGCTATAATGGAAATATTTTTCAGGAGAAGTCAAGCCTAAATGTCTCGTTCTTACAGCATATTTTTACTCTTGATCATACTGCTCCTGCCCCTTGCGTCAGAAAGCCAGACGATCGCGGGGCCGGAGGTGAAGGTCGTCAACAACGACCTTTTTGTGACCTTCAGCGTGGGCATTGAGAACAAGAGTATTGAAGCGATGAGGAACGGGGTGGACAAGGACCTTACCTTCTATATCGACCTTTTCAAGATAAGGAAAATATGGCCTGATGAGTTCGTGCTCGGCAAGTCATATGTCCGGACCATAAGGGTGGACCCGATCAAGAAGGAGTTTATTGCCACATCGAGCGACGGAAGCGTGATTGTTGAGAAGCGTTTCAAATCCTTCGATTCCATGCTGGCATGGGCGGTTTCTTTCCGGGACCTGAAACTGACCAATGTCCGCGAGCTCGAACCAGGGCAATATTTTGTGCGGGTCACCGTGGAATCTAAGGTCCGCAAACTTCCCCCGGTCATCGGATACCTCTTCATCTTTATTTCCGAGAACGAGTTCAAAGCCGTACGGGACTCTGCTCCCGTATCGATCGAAGGAGTCCGATGAAAAATATCAGGTTCACCCTGTTCATCGTGTGCATTGTCCTGGTGATCGTTCTTGTCTTTGGCATCGAGTTCCACTATCTGGGGCTTGAGAATGTTCCTTTCCTTACGAAAGTGCTCCTCTTCGTTCTTCTGAACCTGAATATTGTCGCACTTCTGACGCTTATGTTCTTTGTCGGCAAAAGCCTCGTGAGGCTCTATTTCGAGCGGAAGCACCGGGTGCTGGGGTATCAGTTCAAGACGAAGTTTGTTGTGGTGCTCGTGGTCATGACCCTCATCCCCTCGGTTTTCCTGTTCGTTGTGTCGAGCGGCATCATCACGAACTACCTTGACAGGTGGTTCGACCCGCAGGTAAGGCAGCCCCTGAACCAGTCTGTTGAGATAGCCAAGGCTGCGTATGAGATGCAGCGGCAACAGACCCTTGCATACGCAAAGGCTGCTGCATCGGGCAGCGGGCTGCCCGATGGCCTTAAGGTCTACTCCCTTGTGTCAGCACCTCCCAGTGCGACGGAGACCGTGAAGGCCGGCTTCGAAGGCAAAGCCGACACGGAGGTGATCACCACAGATGCCGGGGATATCGTCCGGGCCGTAGTGCCGAAAAACGCGCAGCGGCCGCAGGACGGCATTGTTGTCGTGGAAACGGTCATGGACAGGACCATCAGCAGGAATGCGGAGACGATACAGGATGCATACAAGAACTATCTCGCACTTGAGTCATGGAAGCTGCCCATAAAGACGAACTATATTCTCATCCTCAGTTTTTCTACGCTGCTCATGGTCTTCATGGCGCTCTGGATTGCGCTCAGAATATCCCGGGGCATCATAGACCCGATCCAGGCCCTGGCGCAGGCTACCAGGGAAGTAGCAGGCGGAAATCTCGAGATGGCGGTGAACATCTCACGGGACGACGAGATAGGGCTTCTTGTCGGCTCGTTTAACGCTATGGTACGGCAGCTCAAGGAGAACAAGGAATCCCTTCAGCACGCATATTCAGAGGCTGACCGGCGCAGGCTGATCATAGAAAAGATACTCGAGAACGTGAACTCGGGGGTCATTTCCCTTGACGCAGAGGGCAATATCCTGACCGTCAACAATGCTGCCTGCAGGATCCTGAACATTTCGCCTGCGGATGTGATCAACAGGAATTATTCCAGCCTCCTGGCGATCCTGAATTCCGATGAACTAAAGAAGACGGTCAAAAGCATTGTCATCAAGGACTTCAAAGGCATCGAGAAGGAGGTCAGGATCAGCATCGGGGAAAAACGCATCCTGCTCCGTATCTTCATCACGAGTCTTCAGTACGCCGAGAATTTCATGGGAACGCTGGTCGTCTTCGATGACCTCACCGAGATAGCCCGTGCGCAGAAAACGCTTGCATGGCAGGAGGTCGCCAGACGGATAGCCCATGAGATAAAGAATCCGCTGACCCCCATAAAGCTCTCGACCGAGCATATGATAAAGAAATGGCTCAACAAAGACGATGACTTCGGGAACGTCTTTGATCGCTCGACCAGGACGATCATCAGGGAGGTGGAGAGCCTGAAGCGGCTGGTTGACGAATTCTCGCGCTTCGGGAAGATGCCGGAGATCAAGAAAGCACCAGCCCTCCTTGCGCCGATCATTGAGTCAGCGGTAAATCTCTATAAGGATTATAAGGGTCTGAAGATACACGTCTCCGTGAAAGGCGATGCCGTGCCTGTCGAGCTTGATGAGGAGCAGTTCAAGAGAGTACTCATCAATATTGTGGATAACGCCATACAGGCGATGCACAATCAGGGAAGGATTGATATAATGGTACAGTACGATGCCCTGTCGAACCGGGTCTATGTCAATATTGCGGACAACGGTCCGGGCATCCGCGAGGAGGACAGGGAAAGGCTTTTCCTCCCGTATTTTTCCACGAGGAAGGACGGCACCGGCCTCGGCCTTGCCATCGCAAGCAGGGTCGTAACCGAGCACAGAGGGTATATCAGGGTCATGGATAACGAGCCGAGCGGCACCATATTCAGTATAGAGCTGCCGATAAAGGAAGGATAGATGGCAAAGGCACAGGTCCTGATCGTCGATGATGAAGAAGGAATACGGGAAAGCCTGTCCCAGATCATAGAGGATGACGGGTATGAGACCGCAACCGCGTCCTCGGGCGAGGATGCGATAAGGGCTGTTCAGGAGGTCGTGCCAGACCTGGTCCTGCTTGATATCTGGATGTCGGGGATAGACGGGCTGCAGACGCTGCAGGAGATCAGGGCCCTGCATCCCGATCTCCCGGTTATCATGATCTCAGGGCACGCGAACATCGAGAGCGCGATCAAGGCGACGAAAATGGGAGCGTATGACCTCCTTGAAAAACCGCTTTCCCTGGACAAGGTGCTTCTTTCTGTCCAGCGCGCCCTCGAAAAAAAGAACCTTGAAATAGAGAACCGGGCTCTCCGCGAGAACCTATTCCGCAGATGGAAGCTGATCGGCGAATCGCAGAAGATGAAGCAACTGGATGAGCAGATCCGGATGGCCGCTGTCAGCAACAGCAGGGTACTTATCCTCGGCGAAAGCGGATCCGGCAAGGAACTCGTTGCCCATCTCCTTCATGAACACAGTCCGCGGACAAACGGACTTTTTGTCGAGGTAAACTGTGCGGCTATCCCTCAGGAACTGATCGAAAGCGAGTTGTTCGGTCATGAAAAAGGTTCATTCACCGGGGCGTTTGAACGGAAGAAGGGAAAGTTCGAGCTCGCAGACAAGGGCACGCTGTTCCTTGACGAGATCGGCGATATGTCCCTTCAAACGCAGGCGAAGGTCCTCAGGGTGATCGAGACGCAGGAATTCCAGCGCGTCGGCGGCAATAAAAATATTAAAGTCGATGTCAGGATAATATCGGCAACGAACAAGGACCTGGCAGAAGAGGTAAAGAAGGGGAACTTCAGGGAAGACCTCTTTTTCAGGCTTAATGTGATACCGATCAAGGTCCCGGCACTGCGGGAACGATTGGAAGACATCCCGCTCCTTGTCGACCATTTCCTGGATGTCCTTGCCGGTGAATACGGCCAGCAGAAAAAATCCATTTCGCCTGAGGCGCTCAGCGCACTCAAGAAGCATGCGTGGCCTGGCAATATCCGGGAACTGCGCAATGTGCTTGAACGGCTGGTCATCATGACACCGTCGAAGGTCATTCCCTGCGCGGATATCCTTGCGCCCGAGGCGCCTCAGGCGGATTATCTCGGCTTCGGCACGCTCAAGGACGCACGGGACGCTTTTGAAAAAGACTTCATAGCAAGGAAGCTCGAAGAGAACGGATGGAACGTTTCGAAGACCGCTGAGATCCTTGGCATAGAGCGGAGCAACCTGCACCGCAAGATCAAGGCGTATGAGATAAAGGTGCCCTGAAAGGCACGTGCTTTATCCGTTTGTGCTGCGGCCCGCTTCTCTCCCCCGGGCGTCCAGCTCCCGGTAACCCATCTCGACGGTTTGCCTGTCCCATGAGAAATGTTCCTGCCAGTGCTCCCCCCGCTCCTTGTAGTCGGAGCGGTAATGCGCGCCCACACTCCCCTTCCTCTCCAACGCGGCATGCACAATGATCTCCGATACCGTCAGCATGTTCTTCAGTTCGAGTTCGCGGCGGGTGACGTAGTCGCGCCGGGTAATGACCCGCCATTCAACCAGGCGTTCACGGGCCTCGCTCAGGGACGAAGCGCACCTGATGATCCCTACACGCTCCCACATGATCTTTCTCAGGACATGGCGTATCTCATCATGGTCTCTGATAGAGGCCGGACTGAATGCCGCCGGCACTGTTGCCGCAGGTTTGACCGGTGAGGAGAGAGCTGCCTGTCCGGTCCGCATGCCGAAGACGAGTCCTTCGAGAAGACTGTTCGAAGCAAGCCTGTTTGCGCCATGGACCCCCGTACAGGCAACTTCCCCTGCCGCATAGAGACCCCGGATCGATGTCCTGCCGTTGATGTCCGTCTTTACGCCGCCCATGATGTAATGGGCGGCCGGAGATACCGGGATAAGGTCCGCAGTGATTTCAATGCCGTACTGGATGCAGGTTGCATGTATACCAGGGAAGCGGTTCTTTACGAATTCCTTCCCGAGGTGCCTGAGGTCAAGGAAAACGTAGTTGCTGCCTGTATTGACCATCTCCGACATGATCGCCCGGGAGACAACGTCTCTCGGCGCCAGTTCTGCAAGCGGATGGTAGGACTGCATGAACCTCTGCCCGTTGCTGTTCAGCAGGATAGCCCCTTCTCCGCGCATCGCCTCGCTCAGGAGAAACTGTGGAGCTGTCGGTGAATAGAGACTTGTGGGATGGAACTGAATGAATTCCATGTCCTCGAGTTGGGCGCCTGCCCTGAAGGCAATTGCCATTCCGTCTCCAGTTGCAACCTGGGGGTTCGTCGTCCTCGAATAGAGCTGACCCGCACCCCCTGTCGTCAGTATGGTCGCCCGGGCGTACAGGGCGATTATCTCGCGATCACGGAGCACATAGGCGCCCCGGCACTCACCGTCATGGATGATGAGGTCTACGGTTATGGCAAAGGGATATTTTCGTACGGAAGCAAAAGAGCGTGCTTTGTTCAGGAGCACGCGGGCAAGTTCCTTGCCTGTTGAATCACCATGCGCATGAAGCACTCGCCGCCGGGAATGCGCGGCCTCAAGTGTCAGTGCAAGCTTTGTTCCTTCCCGGTCAAATGCAGCTCCCCAGGAAATGAGCTCGGCGATGCGCTCCGGTCCTTCCTCGACAAGCGTCCTGACAGCGTCTTCCCTGCAGAGCCCGTCCCCCGCCTTGAGCGTGTCCTCGAAGTGAATTCCCACCTCGTCTTCGTCACTCATCACGACAGCTATGCCACCCTGGGCATACTCTGTGTTGCTCTCGGTCGGTTTATCTTTTGTAACGACGAGGACGCTGCCATACGGAGCAAGCTCTATCGCAGCCCGAAGGCCGGCAACGCCGCTTCCGATAACAAGGAAATCAACGACCTCCTGCTGCATACTGGAAGGATACAGGATAGGGTACGGGAAATCAAGCCGGCATGTTGCTAAAACTAGGCGGTATTTATTAAGATAATAGACCACATTTCAGGAGGAAGAAAGTGAAAGCAGGTATTCATCCGGATTACAAGGAAGTTAAGGTGGTCTGCGCATGCGGCGAGACCTTTGCAACCCGCTCTACGCGCAAGGACATCCACCTTGACATCTGCTCGAAGTGTCACCCGTTCTTCACCGGCAAACAGAAGATACTTGACGCTGAGGGAAGAGTAGAGAAGTTCAAGAAGAAATACGCCAAGAAATAGCCGGCGCAAGAAACCATATGAAACAGGAAACCATTACGGTTTCCTGTTTTTTCTTGTACATTCCATGATGACACATCAGAAAATAAAGAGCGTTGGCGGACAGGCTGTCATTGAGGGGGTCATGATGAGGTCCCCCGGCAACTGGACCGTTGCTGTGCGGGACCAGAAGGGCGAGATCCACCTCCTCAGGGAGAAGCTGACCGAAATGCCCCGTGTCCTGAAGCTGCCCCTGATCAGGGGCGTGATCGCCCTGTTCCAGGCGCTGGGGCTCGGCATCAGGGCGATCGAGTTCTCAGCAGGGAAGGCGTATGAAGAAGAAAGCGGCGAGAGCATGAGTAAATTCTCCATGACATTGACGATCGCTGTGGCGATCGGTCTGGGTATCGGCCTTTTTATCCTGCTCCCGCTGTACGCGACAAAGCTGGTCGGTCTTGCATTCCATAGCGTGTCGGCCAGCTCGTTCCTTTTCAACTTTGTCGACGGCATCATCCGCGTTCTGATATTCCTCTGCTATGTTCTCGCTATCGGCATGTGGAAGGAGATGGCGAGGATCTTCATGTACCACGGCGCAGAGCACAAGGTGATCCATGCATATGAAAGGGGCATGGAGCTCACTCTTGAGAACGTCAGGCAGTACAGCCCGCTCCATCCCCGGTGCGGCACCAGTTTTCTTATGATCGTCATGGTTGTGAGCATCCTGGTCTTTTCGTTCATCCCCCAACAGTGGCCGTTCGTCTACAAGTTTCTCTCACGTCTTTTGCTGATACCACTCATTGCCGGCTCATCGTTTGAGCTGCTGAAACTGTCCGCAAAATGGGACCATCATCCGGTAATGCACTTCATGATAATGCCCGGACTTATGCTGCAGCGCCTCACGACACGTGAACCCGATGACGCGCAGCTTGAAGTGGCACTGAGCGCCATGGTCGAGGTTCTGAAACTGGAGGAAGGGAATGCCTGACGGCTTCGTAAAAAGTCCGCATATGGAGCAGCCCTTCATCCTTTGTCACTGCGCCGTACCGGTACGTACGCCCCGTTCCTCAGTTTTCGCTCGTCTTGCCTCCGGAACTTTTTGTCGTGCCGTTTACGCTTCGGCTTTCTGCGAGGACGCCAATGCTTGAAAAGCTCCAGATGATTGAGGGCAAGTATGAAGAGCTGAACAGACTGCTCAGTGATCCAAAGGTGCTTTCAACCCCCAGTGACTTCCAGAAATATTCGCGGGAGCATGCCGAACTCCAGCCTATTGTCGAGAAGATCATCGGATACCGCAAGCTGCTGGATGACCTTGAAAGCACAGAGGAGCTTCTGGGCGGCGGCGACGCGGAGATCAAGGAGCTTGCCAAGGCAGAACTTGATGATCTGAAAAAGCGGAGGCCGCTGCTTGAGGATGAACTGAAACTTATGCTCCTGCCTGCCGACCCCCGCGATGCAAAGAGCGTTATTCTCGAGATACGCGCAGGCACAGGCGGCGAAGAGGCAGCGCTCTTTGGTGCCAATCTTCTCAGGATGTATACGAAATATGCAGAGTCAAAGAGATGAAAGGTCGAGGTCATCAGCATGAACACGACCGGTATCGGCGGTATAAAAGAAGTGGTTGCCGCGATTGAGGGGAAAGGCGCGTACAGCCGGCTCAAGTATGAAAGCGGTGTGCACAGGGTCCAGCGGGTGCCGAGCACGGAAGCGTCAGGCAGGATCCATACTTCGGCAGCGACCGTTGCCGTACTTCCGGAAGCAGAAGAGGTCGATATCAGGATAGACCAGAAAGATCTCAGGATCGACACTTTCTGTTCTTCAGGGGCCGGAGGACAGAGCGTCAATACAACCTATTCGGCTGTAAGGATCGTACACATACCGACCGGGGTCGTTGTCCAGTGCCAGGATGAGCGTTCCCAGACAAAGAACAAGGACAAGGCCATGAAGGTATTGCGCGCGAGGCTGTACGAGATGGAGATCGAAGAAAAAGAAAAGGAACGGGCGCAGGCAAGAAAGTCCCAGGTCGGTTCAGGTGACAGGTCTGAGAGAATCAGGACCTATAACTTTCCGCAGAACCGCGTAACAGACCACAGGACAGGGCTCACCCTGCACAAGCTCGAACAGGTGCTTGAGGGTAACCTCGATGAGATGTTTGACAACCTCACCACCCATTTCAACGCTGAACGGCTCAAAGAGCTGTAGTCTTCCCGGGTTAACACGCATAATCCGGATTATTTATACATGAATATAAAAGAGACCGGACATAGCATTATCGCTCATTCTCGGTCTTCGACCTCCGAGGTATTTGGCCTCATGATTATTACATTACATGCTGTCGGAGTATCGTCCAAATAAAACCGCTCAAATACTATATTCGGTCTCTATTTTCGGGAAAAATTCATTAATGATGCAGGGTAAAAGGGCCGCTTGCTTCATAAACTCAATGTATCGGCAGTATCTTTGCGCGGCAATGCTTTTATTGACGTGAAAATAGAATTGAGTTTTCTGTAATGGTTATCAATAGTGCTGCAGCAGCTTATTTTCAAGGTGTCGGCATTGAGTTTATTCATCGAACAGTCCTTTTGCGGGAAGGGCTGGGGCATGAGGATGTCGGGCATATTGCGATTATGATTCGCGAGCTAAGTTTGTTTGCGCGTTTGTGCTGATGATATGAGACTTCTTGATTTGCTAAGAAAATCAACTGAAGCCCTTGAATCTGCAGGCATTGACGATGCCCTGCCTGATGCTGAGATGATTGTCTTCCATGCCGTCGGTATGGACAGGCTCGATGCCTATGTGAACAATCCTGAGATGAAAGGCGCTGACCCTGAAAAGATAAGAAGGCTTATCCAGAGAAGGGCAAAGGGTGAGCCTGTACAGTACATCATCGGCCATATCGGGTTTCTCGGTCTCACCCTTTATGTTGGTAACGGGGTGCTTATCCCCCGGCCTGAGACAGAGCTGCTCGTGGAAGAAGCGATAAAAGCCGGCAAAGAACCATGGGCAAAGATTCCGGAGGCAAAGGGCAAAGGGCAAAGGGCGAAAGAAACCCTGGACTTTGACCATGCGCCGTTAACCATCCTTGATCTCTGTACCGGGAGCGGCTGTATCGCCCTGTCGCTTGCACGGGAATTCCCTGATGCAGAAGTGTTCGGAACAGATATCTCGAAAGCGGCCCTTGTCTTTGCAAAGAAAAATGCAAGGGCAAATGACATCAAGAATGTGGCCTTCCTGCATGGTTCGCTCTTCGAGCCTGTGAGGGGGAGGACGTTCCATATCATCACCGCCAATCCACCCTATATACGGAGAGATGAGCTTGACACGCTGCAGCGGGAGATCAGGGACTGGGAGCCTGCT
>VEOY01000097.1 GCA_012026685.1 Nitrospirota bacterium | reverse complement strand
GGAGGGTGAGAGCAAGATCTCGCCGGAGGTCGTTGCCAGCAGACTTTCCGTGAAACCCGGCGACACGGTCGATGTGGAGAAGCTGAAGCAGCAGGCCGGCATTATCTACGGCACCGGTGATTTTGAGCGCGTTGACCTGAATGTGAAAAAAGAGAAGGACGGGTACGAACTTCTCGTCAAGGCGAAGGAAAAGTCCTGGGGGCCGAATTACCTCCGCGTTGGAATGGCCCTTGAAAGCGACTTCGAGGGATCGAGCGGCTACAATATTCTTGTTGATTACACCCGGCGGTGGATAAACAGCCTGGGGGCAGAATGGAAGACCCAGGTCAACCTGGGCAACCCGAGCGGAGTCTATACGGAGTTCTATCAGCCGCTTTCCGTCAAGCGTCTCTTCTTTGTGTCTCCGTGGGCCCAGTGGAGACAGGATGTGTACGATGTATATGACGGGGACAAGGTGGAGGCATCATACCGCGTATCGGGGTATGAAGGAGGCATCGATCTCGGGATCCAGCCCTGGATGTACGGCGAGGCCAGGATCGGCCTGCGGTACGGAAAATTCAAGGCAAGCCCGAAGAGCGGCCATTTAGACCTTCCGGAAGACCATATAACACGCGGCGCCGTTGTTGCCAGGGGACGGCTTGATCAGATGGACAACGTGAATTTCCCCAATAAGGGGTACCTGGCATCGGCCCAGTTCTTCTCGTCACTGAAAGCCCTTGACTCGGATGATGAATACCATAAGATACAGGGAGTCTTTGTCGGCGCGTATACGTTCAAGAAGCAGACCGTCCTCCTGGCCCTTGCAGCCGGAACGCACATAGGCAATGACCTCCCGTTCTATGATAAGTTCAACCTCGGCGGAATATTTAACCTTTCCGGACTTCGTACCAATCAGCTCCGCGGTCAGAGCATGGCCCTGGCAAAGATGATCACCTACCACAAAGTGGGCGAGTCGTTCATCGGGGACCTCTATGTCGGCGGGTCACTGGAGACCGGCAACGTCTGGAAGGAAGACGAGAAGCAGTTCGACCTCGGCAAACTGCGTCTTGCCGGAAGTGTCTTCGTCGGCTACGATACGATCTTCGGCCCCCTGTACCTTGCCATTGGGCATACTGACGGGGGCTTCAATGCCGGTTACTTCTACCTCGGCAGGCCGTTCTGATCCGGCCTGAACAACTGTCCTGCGCGCGTTTGTCAGCGGCGCAGGGACAACTGGGTCTCCCTGCCCAGGAAATCAGGGTGAAGCAGGATATGCCTGTTCTTCAGAACGGTGATCTCCTTGTCCTTCTGCCATTTGTCGATCACCCTGGTGACGGTCTCCCGGGATATGCCCACCATGTTCGCTATGTGCTGGTGGGTGAGCTTGATGTTCAGAGTAATGCCTTCGTTGTTCTTCTCCCCGTATTCGCCCGAAAGCAGGGCGAAAAGCATCTTTACGCGGTTCGAGGCGTTGTTGAAATTGAGCAGCTGTATCTTGTTCCATGATTCGCGGAGCCTGCTGCACAATATGACCAGCAGGTTTTCCAGCACCTTTTCCTGCGTGGAAAGGAGGAAGGTGAACTCGGTCTTGGAGATGATGGCAGTGATGGTGTCCTCAAGTGCCAGCACGGTCGCCGGCATCGTCTTTCCGTCGATGAGGGACATCTCCCCGAAAAAATCCCCTGCCGTATGCATGGCGATGATCGTCTCCCTGCCGTCTTCCGTCGTCTGGACGACCTTCACCCTGCCGGACAGGATGGTGTACATGTATTCGTTCGTGTCCTCCTCCTGCAGTATGGTCTGGTTCTTCCTGAACGCGCGCACCTTTATCTTCGTGCCTATCTTTCTGAGCTCCTGATCGTTCATCGAAGAAAAAAGACGAATGTTCTTCAGGTGAAGAATATCTTCCTTCATGGGCTTCCTCCTTTTTCCTGTTTTCATGCCATAAGCTCGACCATCGGTAACTGAAGCACGCACCTAAACCTTTCGTACGATCTTCATGAGTGCCGCCGTTACGCGCGGGTCATACAGTGAACCCGCACCCTCATCTATCTCCTCCAGCGCTTTGTCCGGGGGAAGCTTTTTCCGGTAGGGTCTGTCCATGGTCATGGCGAAGAACGAGTCCGCAACCGCGATCACCCGCGAAAGCAGCGGTATCGCGTCCCCTTTCAGGCCGTCGGGATATCCGGCGCCGTCATATCGTTCGTGATGATGCAGGATCGCCCTCTTGATGACGTCCGAAAACTCGAGGCCGTCCAGCAGATAGACCGTGTTGTGGGGATGGAACCGGAGACTGCGGGCCTCCGACGGCGAAAGGCTCTTCTTCTTCAGGACATCCTCATCGATGAGCATGAGCCCGAAATCATACACCATGGCGATATAGGGCGCGACGCGTTTGATGTCCTCGGGCGCGCCGAGCTCATCGAGCATGCTCATGATGAGGTCAGCCAGGAACGCATGCTTCTTGTGATACTTCTTTTCCGCACCGATCAGACCGTCAAACGACTTCAGGAACCGCCGGAAGTCTGCGTCGCTGTATCCGTGCGAGGTGAACTTTTCGATGAAGTGGGAGATGCGGTCGCTTATCAGTGAAGCGATATGCAGGTCCTTCCGGGTGAATTCCGCGGCATTTTTCTTGTTGTTCAGATTTACCACTCCCACGACCCGGTCCTTCAGTTTCAGGGGCAGGGAGATGAACGAACTTGATGTGTACTTCGGGATGTTCTTTTTCCCGAAATACGGATCGTTGTCTATGTCCTCTATCAGGAGCGGCTTGCCCTCAAGCGCCACCCAGCCGGCGATCTTGTCCCCCGGTCTGATCCTCGTGCGGCTGATCACGTCATCGCTCAATCCCAGAGAGCTCCTGATGGTGAGATCGCCGGTAAGGTTGTCCGCAAGCATGATGGAGCACCTGTCGATGTCCAGTATGTCGGACAGGAACTCGACGAACATATCCAGGGTCATCTTGATGACCGTATCTACCTTCTGATCGATGTCTTTCCGGATGATGATGCGGAGTGAGCAGCCGTCCCCGGTGTTCCGGATGCCGAGGCCCCAGTGGTGAACCTCTGCCGCCTTCCGGGCGAGGTACAGCCGCACCATCTCTTCGGGCTGTTCGGGATCAAAGCCTTTCTTCGAGGTCAGCAGGTAGTTAAGGACCTCATCGGGCATTTCCCGGCTCAGATCGATCTGCACTTCCAGGAATTCATTGTCATGCACGCTGATCCGTATGCGGTCGCCGGCCCTCATATGACGGCCCAGTCCTTTTATCAAATTGCTGAAGAGCTGCGAGATCTTGAGCTTGTCTCCGACAATGTCCGCGCTGTCGATATCGGCATCCAGCTCAAGGGCGATCTTCTTTTGCGCAAGCGTATCGCGGATCTCCCTGCTTTCCGACCATTCCCGCAGCAGAGCCGGAATATTCAGCGAGGTCCTGCTGAGGACCTTTATCTCGTCCTCGAGGCGGATGAAATCGATCAGGCTCTCCATCACGGATATGACATTGCCGGTCTCATCGGCGATGATCCGGTAGAACTCCTTCCGGGCATCCCTGTCGACCGGTTCGGACTGCTGCAGATAATAGACGGCCCCCTTTATGGAGTTCAGCGGCGTGCGCAGCTCATGGGAAACGCGGGTGAGAAAGTCGGTCTTCGCCATATCGCCGTCCGTGAGCTTCCGGTTTATCTCCTCGAGGTCTGCGGCCTTCAGTTTCAGCTGGTTCATCAGAAAGACATTTTCCAGGGCGATGGCGGCCTGATTGGCGATCACCTTCATCAGGTCGAACTCGTCCTCCGTGAAAGACGTGCCGTCCTTTTTGTCATTGATGTTCAGAACGCCGAGCAATGCGTTCCTGCTCATGATGGGGCAGGAGATGAACGACCGTGTCCTGTAACGGTCCTTTTTCCTGCCCTTGAAGCGGCTGTCCTTGTCGATATCTTCCACGAGGACGGGGACGCGGTTCTGCGCGACCGTGCCGGCGATCCCCTCGCCGATCTTTGCCCGGTACGTGCTGATGAACTGGTTGTCAATGTCCCGCGCGGCAAGGATGAACAGTTCCTGTTTTTCGTTCAGGAGCATCAGCGAACCTTTTTCCGCATGCGCATAATTGATCGCGATGTCGACCAGGAGTTTCGCTATGGACCGTACGTTGTCCATGGCAACGATGGCGGCGGATATCTCCTGAAAGATGGCGAACTTGTCGCGATACAGGTCTGCCTGGTCCGCCATACTGTTGTCCTTCTCCCTATGCATGCCCATTATACTAAAACGCCGTCCTCTGCTTCATCCTACGGCAATACCGGCGGGGGATTGAACGCTTCCCACACCACGGTCTTGTCCTTGCCCGTCAACTTTGCCCGGTACAGGGCCCTGTCCACATTCCTGATCAGGGTGTTGGCATCACGTCCGTCAGCGGGGAATGACGCCAGTCCCGCGCTCACCGTTATACGTTCGCGGGGGAAGAGCTTCCATTTGGCAGGCATCAGGTCCCTGATGTTCTTTCTGAGGCGCTCCATGACCTGGTATGCCTCCTTCCTGTCGGTCTGCGGCATGATCACCGAGAACTCCTCTCCTCCGAAGCGCGAGACGATATCAATGGAACGGAGGGACTCCTTTGCTATGTCGGCAACCGTCCGCAGGGCCTCGTCCCCGGCAAGGTGCCCTTCGGAGTCATTGAACAGCTTAAAGTCATCCAGGTCGAAGATGGCGAGCGAAAACACATAGTCATATCGTGAACCGCGCTCCAGTTCTTCGGCCAGACGATCATTGAAATATCTCCTGTTGTACGACCGCGTGAGGGGATCGGTGATCGACAGGGTCTTGAGCTCTTCCGTCTGGCGATAGAACTGGGAGCTTTTTATCGCGATCGACGCGTACGATGCGAAATAACGAAGGAACGTCATGTCTTCCTCGGAAAAGACTTCGCCGCTGATCTTGTCGGCAAGGTTCAGGACCCCGATCGCCTCGTCCCCTATCTTCAGGGGAATGCTCACGAACGATCTTGTCTTGTAGCTCGGTTTCTTGGCGCAGGAAAGACTCGTCTCGATGTCCCTGACCACGAGCGGCTCGCCGTCACGATACACCTTCCCGGCCACCCCCTCTCCGATCCTGACGCGGATGCTCCTGGCTATCTGCTTGTTGATCCCCCGCACGGCCCCGATAAGAAGTTCCTGGTTCTCCGCCTCAGGGAGCATCAGGGACGCCTTTTCGGCATCCATGAGGCGTGAAGATACCTCTACGATCGAATCATACACGGTATCCGGGTCCTGAAACGCCTGCTGCGTGTTCAGGGCGTGGTTCAGCGACGTGAGTGTGCTGATGTGCGAGTCAAGGACCTTTTGGGAGTGGATCGTTCTGAGGAGGAAAGCGGCAAACCCGCATATCTTCGTGATGATGCCGCAGTCGTCTTCCGAGAGCGGGGAATTAAAGACGCCGAGAAGTCCCAACTGCTCGCCGCTCGTCGCGAGAGGGAAAAGGTAAAGGGACGTGACCTGCTCCGGATAGCCGAGGCGGACCAGCGCGGCGGATTCGTTGCAGATACCGGCCATGCTGCCGTCGATCGCAGAAGAGATCATGGAAGCATCATGCCGCAGAGGGACCTGCCCGACCTCTGTTTTCCTGTTGCCGGCTGTCAGAGCCGGGAGATAATGGTCGTCGACCCGGACCATGACCGAGGCGGTGTCTCCGTTGAAGAGGAATATCATTGCATCGCAGAGTACGCTGTACAATTGCTCCTTGCTCATGCCTTTGTCGATCCCGGAGAAGAGTTCCAGCGCGGCCGATGTTTTGAGGCTGCGTTCCCGGTAGACGGTCTTTTCCCGCATGTTCCCGGCTATCAGACCGAGCAGGCGGTGGGCATGCTCGCACACGGCCGAGACCTGTGCCGGATCGGCCGGCGTGATCTTTCTTCTCCAGTGCGCCATGTCCTTTATCGACAGCCGGTAGCATCCTCCCTTCGAGCTGAGAAAATCCTCGAGGTCCTTTATCGAAGCGTAGAATGCGTTCCCCGCGAGGACCATACCGTCGTCTTCGGTGGTCACCGGGATGAAGGCATGATGCTGATTCATGGGACCTTTCAGAAGGGACGGTCCTTTCCGGTGAGCAGCCGTCTGCACCGCATGCAGGAAAAAGTTCTCCTGCTCTTCCTTTCCCTTGTCGGAGGATGCAAAGGACTCCACGATCGGATCGCCGGACAGAGAGGGAAGGAGCAGCCGGCCCCGTGCGTCATAAACGGCGAAGTCATAGCTGGTGACCCCCGCAATGCATGCCCGCAGTTCGGCTATCGCTCCCGATTCAATCAAATATGACCGCATACCTGTGAATTACCTCCAACCGTAATGAATGTATGTATTTCGCGACCGTCCCGGAAAGGATGCGACGACCTTTGCCCTGCGTTGTGACAGCAGTATGATATCCCTGTTCAACAGGGTGCCTGCCTATTCATCCGTGATGCTCTTTGCGAGATGTCTCGGCTGATCGACAGGGCATCCCCTGAGCACGGCGATATGATAGGCGAGCAGCTGTAACGGTATGACCGACACGAACGGCCAAAGCAGGTGGTGCGTTGACGGCATCGCTATGGCATCATGTACACTGCCGGGGAGCGCTTCGACCGTGTCGGTAATGCCGACGACCCGTCCGCCTCTGGCCTTTGCCTCCTCCATGCTCAATGCCATCTTCTCAAAGAGATCGTCCCGGGGAGCCAGTACGATGATCGGCAGTCCGTTTTCGACCAGGGCGATGGGACCGTGTTTCATCTCACCCGCCGGATATGCCTCTGCGTGGACATAGGAGATCTCCTTGAGCTTGAGGGCTCCCTCGAGGGCGATGGGATAGTTGATACCCCTTCCCAGACAGAGGAACCCGCGTGACTGCAGCAGTGTTGCCGCGAGTTCCCGTATTTCCGCGTCTTTCTGCAGCGCTGCCCTGATAGCCTCAGGTATCTCCATGAGCCGCGACTTGACAGTGTTCGCTTCTTTCAGCGACAGCGTACCTCTCCGAATGCCCAGGGCAAGGGCAAAGAGGGTAAGGACGGTCAACTGCGCCGTGAATGTCTTCGTGGATGCCACCCCGATCTCGGGTCCCGCCCGTGTATAGAGGACCGCGTCCGCCTCCAGGGAAGACGTGGAGCCGACGACATTGGAGAGCGTGAGGGTCTTGATCTTTCTTTTTTTTGCGGCTCGCTGGGCTGCGAGGGTGTCCGCTGTTTCTCCTGACTGGGATATCGAGAGCAGCAGGGTCCCGTTGTCCACTATGGGGTCCCGGTAACGGTACTCCGAGGCGATGTCGACGTCTACCGAGACCCTGGCGAAGCGTTCGATGAGAAATCTGCCGATAAGGGCTGCATGGTATGATGAGCCGCACGCCACCATCTGCAATCTCCTGAGCCCGAGCGTCATGTTCGGAGAAAGGCCTGACTCGTCAAGAAGACTTTGGGGGTTCTTTATCCATTCATCGAACGTGTCGGCCACGGTCCGCGGCTGGTCATGGATCTCCTTGAGCATGAAGTGGTCATACCCTTCTCTTTCTGCCGCGGCAGGGGCCCAGTCTACCGTTACACTCTGCCTCTTCACCGGCGCAGGTCCCTGCGTTTCGAGATGCTCGATCTCGAACCCGTTGACGGTTAGCGTGCAGATCTGGCCATCTTCCAGGAAGACGAACTCCCGTGCGTGGGGAAGGATGGCACAGACATCCGATGCGATGAAGTACTCATCTGTCCCGATGCCCAGCACGAGGGGCCGATCCCGCCTCAGGGCAAAAAGTGTATGGGGATGGGTTTCGCTCAAAATGACGAGCGCGAAGGTTCCCCGCAGTCGTGAGACCGTTTCGCTGATGGCCTTCTTGAGGGGAAGGCCGAGTCCGAGATTCCGGGAGATCATGTGCGGGATCACCTCGGTGTCCGTATCAGAAGAGAAGGTGATCCCTTCCGACATCAGTTCCGACTTCAGTTTGCGGTAGTTTGCAATGATGCCGTTATGGACCACGGCGACCCCTGCGGAACGGTGCGGGTGGGAATTCCGCTCCGATGGTATGCCGTGGGTCGCCCACCGGGTGTGACCGAGGCCCACCCTGGCCTCCGGCAGCGGGGAAGGCAGCGCGTCCTGAAGGTCTGCTATCTTTCCCCGGGTCCTGAAGATCTCGATCCCTTTGCCGTTCTGATAAGCGATCCCTGCAGAATCATATCCCCGGTATTCAAGCCTCTTCAGGCTGCCGATCACAACAGGCAATGCGTCTTTGCTGCCTGCATAGCCGACGATGCCGCTCATAAGACCTCTTTTCGCGCGATGAACATATATTAATTTTTGCAAGAAGTGTTCCAGATGCCGGCTGTACATCCGGAAAAGAAGCGTTTTTTGGTGATAAGGGCTGACGGAATGGGAATGTCCGGAGTTCTGAACGGGACCGTGGGCCGGTGTTTGCCCCGGCAGGGCGTCGTTGCGCACGCCCGATGCGGAGGGAGAGACATCCCTGCAGTATCTGCCGGACATGGGGACGATGGCATGAAACAGAGAGGAGGGCGGGACATTCCGGGCCTGTATCCGATGGATGCAGAGGGAACATGAGATATCTTTGGCTGTTTCTCAAAGAAACAACCCTCAACCCGATTGGAACACATGCGGGATGCGAAGAAGAAAATTGTGCCGTAATTTCGCTGTTTACCGGCATGAGCAGGATTGCAGGATCATTTTTTCTCCGGGCATCAAAATTGCACAGATCTTTGGTATGCAGACCGGGAATAAGAAGATCCTTGTCATTGATGAGTACGGCTTCTCCCGCATATGCTCAGCGATCCTTTCCACGCTGGGCTATGACGTCACCATCACCACGG
>VEOY01000091.1 GCA_012026685.1 Nitrospirota bacterium | reverse complement strand
CTTTTGCGGCAAGAAATTCTTCATTGACGAATGGAGAAAATATTAACTTGTCGGTCGAGACCGACGCGCAAAAACCGCGCGTCTCACCTCCGCGTTGGTCCAGGCAAAATATCATGAACGAACAATATCCTTATAAGACTGCATCAGTTGCTCCCGCTAATCGCCGAGACCATTCCTTTTTCATTATTGTGACTATACTAGAGAGTCTAGTCCTCTCTACAAATTTTATCGCTATGCTTTTTATGGCCTTTCCGATAAAAAGCAGCGTTCCACTCTTTGAACTTATCCGGGGCGTTATCATTGTCATGCAGGTCCCGTTACTGCCTTTTATTCTAGGTTGCTTTATTTGCTCGCTTGCATTCTTGTTTATCTTGAAAATTATCAAGAACAACTCAGCTACCACGCGAATTCTGATTAAAGTTCATATTTTCTTTGTGCTGTATATCGTCGTTATGTTCACATATTGGAACGTCTCCGCATCTGCGCGATATAAAAATGATATTGATAAAATACGCACCGATCAAAAACAATGGATAGATAAAACTCTACCCCATTTTGTTTTTCAGAATATCAAGGATGATATTCACCCGCTTACGGGAAGGGATTTAATTGGAAAACCATCAGTTTTAATATTTCTCCATGCTTCACATGACCCCACAAAGTCAATAAACTACCGTATCGCTCATGATTTGTATCAAATGAGAAATAATCTTGGTGCACAGCTATTCATTATTGCAAACAATACATCAAAGGACCTTCTGCGACAGCATATCCAAAGATTCAACATTGATCTGCCCCTATATTACGATCCAATAACCAACAAAAAGGACAATTTGGGTGCTTTAAATTCATATGATGATGTCCTCATTGTAGACCCACAGGGTAGACTTAAATCTATCATCTACAAACCGCAGACGATTGAAGAAATCAAAAGTTCCATTGCGGGCACGAATTGGGTACCAAAACAGATGAACCAACAAGCGCCTCGACGGCGACGCGCCAAAGGCGGCGCGTCAGGCGCGTCGTTAAATGGTAGGTGAGGGGAAAACGCTGAGCGAATAGTTCTTTTCGGTCGCTTCGTCCCCAATCTTCTAGATATAAATTAATTTCAAATCATAATCTCATGGGGGTGCCAAATGGCAACGGACAACGCTATTACGCAATTATCAAGTGCTATCGAGAAACTTGAAAAAGTTGATATAGATAAAATTATCAGGAAAAATTTAGGTGAAGAATCGCTCGAAAATGAATTTCTACCAAGACTTGACAAGATAAAGCAGCAAGCTAATTTTGCCAAAAAGTACGCACGACAGGTTCATGATCAATACGTTAATCAAGTTACATCCATGATTACCGCTCTGACGCAACAAATGGCGTCTCAAGCTTCTCACTCTTCCGCAGATTTTATTAACCAGAGAAATAGCTTTTTAAATCAAATCGATGCTCAGTTGGAGGCTGGCAAATTATCGTTACCATTTTTCACAACTGCTGCCATACTAGAACGTGGTTTTTTGGATGATGAAGGCATAAAACAAGAATATCAAAGAACTATCCAAAAGCTTCATGAAGAGTCAAATGAAACGCTTGCGAAGGTCAAAGAAGAAGCCGAAAAAGCAGTAAGTGGCGCAAAAGAATTAGCAGACCAAATAGAGACTCGTGCACGCAAAACCGCAACACGTATATCTGTCGAGGAAGCGCAAAAGCAGTTTAGTGAAGCATCTTTACGACTGCAGAAAAAAGTTGAGTATTGGGGGAAAAGAGTAGTTTTTGCAATGATTGGCGTTGTAGTGATACCCGCCATATTTATGCTGTGGCCTTTACCCTCGGAAGGTTCCTGGCCTGTAGCTTTATATCACACCCTACTGCGTATTCTTGTATTGTCAGCAGTCGCGGGTGTCACGACTTTTTGTATAAAAATGTACAAAGCACATCTACACATGGTCGAAATAAATGAGCATCGCTTACGTGTAGCCAATAGCATAGAAAGTTTTGTCAACTCGGCATTAGAGCCACAGCAACGCGATCTTATTTTGGCTAAATTAGTGGAATCGATTGTCAGCTTCGGAGATTCTGGTCTTGTCCGCTCTGATCGGGAAGATATAAGCTCTTCAACAATGTCCGCTGATTTCATCGGCCGAATATTGAGTGCATTATCTAGCGGTAAGAAAGGCTGATGTATTATCTGTCCCTGACAATGAGCCCCGGCATTCTTAACCAGCGCCTCGACAGCGACGCGCCAAAGGCGGCGCGTCAGGCGCGTGTTAGCCCTGAAAGAGGATGGCTTGTGTTAGGAAATATTAAGCGGAAGAGAACTGAAAAACTAACAGCAGAGGGTTTTGAATGCCTCAATAATGAGGAGTACGAAAAAGCCCTCAAAATTGCAGATCAACTCGAGGAGCTTCGATTCTCATCATCATTTGAAATAGCAGCACAAGCATATTCGGGATTAGGAGACCTTGAAAAGGCTGTATCAGCACTAGAGCGTGGAGTCAAACTGGCGCCTGACGTTTGGGGAAACTGGCAACTCCTCGGGAATTATTTGTCGGATTTAGGTCGGTTTGAAAGTGCGGCAGCCGCATATCGGAGTGCACTTAAATGTCCTAATGCCCATGCAGGCTCTATTCAGCTGAATCAAGCGATCCTAGCTAACAGACAGAATAATTTTGACGAAGCGTTACAGATTCTAGGGAAAATAGATGATAAAGACTTGCTTCTGCATATATCTGAAGCACGCATTTCCTCACTGAAGGGCTTAAACAAAATAGAAGAGGCAATCAGCTTGGCAAATCGGGTTTTAAGCGAACTATCCGACAAAGATAACGACGCTGAATTGCGAGACCGAGTAGCGGCAGCTCTTGGAAGTTTACGCTTAATGAACGGAGAAGACAAAAAAGTCGTGCGGCAATGGGCCATTTATTCGGCAAAAAACCATACTCGTTCTCGTATGCTGTTAGCCCTCATCAGAGATATCGATGCAAAATATTCTGAGACGGCTAACTATTACCGCTTGTTGATCCATGGAATAATCCCGATTACGAGCCCGAGATATCGAGAGGCAAAAGGGTTCTATACAACATATGACGTTGTTGCTGATAACGCCGATGAAGGATTGCGGTATATTCGCGACTTTGAAGACGATGATGTGAAAGGAAACCTTTTTATAGATAAGGAAGATCTGATGCAGCAGCGATCCAATGACCCAAAAGGCGTTTACTGGCACAGCGGGTACTCATTTTACGAAAAAGAAGATTAGCTTCAGCTAGGTTAACCTGTCGTTCGAGTCCCGCGCTTTGACGCGCGGGACTCAACTCGTTGTTCTACTGAGGCGTCTGCATGGCCAATTCAAAAAATGACGATCTTGAATTAATGGAAAAGGAAATGGTAGAAGCAATCGGCAGCCTGGCTGGTTAATACCAACCCGCTTAACTGATAAAAGAATGCTACCTTCAGGGTGATGCTGCCCGGATAAGGAACTGCGCCTATCCCGGAATGACGCTGTAGAGCTTTTTCCTGAGGAGAACGAATTCAAAGCTCACTTCTGCCATTGCAACAAGTGTGCTGATATAGCTCAGGCTCGCATCAAGGACCTTATCATTGCCGTTATCTACATACAGCAGGCAAATGACCTTGCCGTGGAAGTTAACCGGAAGCATGCAGCAATCCCGCGGCGTACCCTGAAGGCGGTCGATCAGCTTCTGGTTACCCGGCACCTGCTGCACGGGACCGCGATAGAGCGCCCTCTTACTGAGCACCTCATCATAAAGAGAGGAGTCACTGACCATATCTTCGAACCCGTCAACGGCTATGCCCCGGCCTTTCCATCCGCTGATCAGAACATCATTCACCTCGAACACAGCGCCCCTGGCAGCTATTCCCGCGGTCTCATTCAGGAGAATATCGATAACGTTCTCCTTTTCATGCACCGCGGCAAACTGTTCCGCGACCTTTAAGGCCTGGCTCTCCCATTCATAATGTGCCACCTCTTCGCCGGTGTCAATGATCTTGTCGTGGACGCTGATAAAACGGAGGTCTCTCTTGATGCCGTAATATTTCTCCAGATAGTACAGGAGCCTCAGTTCCGTTATCACGTAGGGAATGATGTCAAAGCCCGTCTTGAACCGTATCTCCTCTATGACATCGAACGACCGGGGATTGAGCATCACGGCATGAAGCCGGTTGCGGTCCCTGCGAAAGGGGATCATCATATACTTTTCGGCGAGGTCCTTGTCCAGACTTGCAATGGTCTCGGGATCGATATCTTCCAGTACTTCGGGCTTGACGGTAGGTGTCCTGAAGAATTTGCCGAAGAACGCCATGATCTCTTCTTCTTTGATATGTCCAAGCTCAACAAGGTTCGTGCCGATCCTGCCGCCAAAGATCACCTGTCGTTCAAGCGCCTCCTTGAGCTGTTCCTGCGTGATGAGATTTCCGTGTACCAGGGCTTCGCCAAGTTTCATTCTTGCCGTGACTCCTTATGCGTATTCGTTATTATGTTACCAGCAAAAGGTTCTCAAAACAAATAATACTGCATGCGCCGTCATGGACAGCCTATGCAGAGCGTCCTCCGGTCAGTCACGATGATGTCCACTTTCCTGTCATGAGGGTCAGCAGGCACTGCCTCAATGACCTGCTCTTCATAGGCGGGCGCTATGACAGGAACAGGCTTTTGCCGTTGAGCAAGAAGGCGGTCATAGAAACCTCCCCCATACCCTATTCTGTTGCCGCTCCGGTCATATGCCGCCCCGGGGACATTGATCACCTCAGCGTCATCGATACTGACCTTTCGGTCACCGGTCAGGACAGAAGGTTCGGGGATCCTCATACATCCGGGCTTAAGCTCGTCAGGATCTCTGATCACATAGAGACCAAGGTTTGTCCCCTCGACGCGCGGAAGGATCACCGTTTTCCCCTCATCAAACGACCTCCTGATCATGCCGGCCGTATCCACCTCTGACCGGAACGAAGCGAACAGCACAATCGTGCTTGCACGTCTTACTGCATCGATGCCGAACAGGCGCTCGGTTATGGCCCTGTCCTTCTTCTCTTTTACCGGAGCAGGGATGCTGTCTCTTCGCGCAAGTATCTCTTTCCGGAGCGCGGCCTTATCCAGCATTCAGGACTTTTTCAATCGCCGCCTTGATATTCTTCACCTCTTCAACGGTCTGCGGCGCGAATTTGAACGGCGAATCGCCCTTGATGTCGGCCTCCATGATCGCATGGCTGAAGCTGATGTGCCCGGCGAGTTCCATGCTGCCGATGCCTTTTTTCACAAATTCCAGGTCTTCGCTGCCGCGTACCTTGTTCGCAACAACAAAGACATTCTTCACGCCGAGACCCTTCGCCATGTCCTGCACAACACCGGCGGTCTGAATGCTGCGCTGCCCCGGTTCGATGACTACGATGAAGGCGTCGACAGAATCCGCTGTGCCGCGGGTAAGATGCTCTATGCCCGCTTCCATATCGACGATGACCACCTCGTTGCGTTCAACCACCAGATGCCTGAGGAGCCTGCGCAAAAGCACGTTCTCGGGACAGTAGCACCCTGACGAAGCAGCCTTCGATTTTCCCATGATAAGCAGGGTTATGCCGTCGATCCTGTATCCCAGTCCCTCAGGGAGGTCGTCGACCCGGGGATTGAGCTTGTAGATCCCCGCGCTTCCCGGCTTTGCGCCCGTACGCTCCTCGATCAGCTCATTCATATCAGCGATCGGCCTTATCCTGTCCGCAGCTTCTCTTGGCACTCCCAGAGCAGAGGCAAGGTTTGCATCAGGGTCAGCGTCAACAGCAATGACCTTGCTTCCCTCCGCGGCAAAGAGATAGCTCAAGATAGATGAAAGCGTTGTCTTGCCTACGCCGCCCTTTCCGGTGACCGCAATCTTCATGAAGTGATTCTACCATTAGACCGGAATAGCTGTCAAAGTCATTTTTGTTTGATTTTTCAAAGGGTTATACGTTATTATGTCCAATGGAAACTAAGAAACTCCTTGAAGACTCCGGCATCTACCTGATGCACACCTACAATCGGTTCCCTATTGTCCTTAAAAAAGGGCGGGGGATGAAGGTGTGGAACTGGGACGGCAAGGAGTACCTCGATTTCGTTGGAGGTATTGCAACGAACTGTCTTGGTCACTGCCATCCCAAAGTTGTCATCGCCGTTCAGAAGCAGGTTCAGCGGCTCATCCATGTGTCGAACTTCTATCATATAGAGCCTCAGATACGACTGGCCAGGACCCTGGTTACCCATTCATTCGCGGACAAGGCATTCTTCTGCAACTCGGGGGCAGAAGCGAACGAGGCAGCCATAAAACTGGCAAGGCGGTATTTCAAGGAAAACCTCGGCCAGAACAAGTTCGAGATCATCGCCACGGTCAACTCATTTCACGGGCGGACGCTCGCAACACTGACCGCGACCGGCCAGGACAAGTTCAAGATCGGCTTCGATCCGCTCCTTCCGGGTATCAGGCATGTTGAGTTCAATAACATCGAGGCGTTGAAAAATGCCGTCACCAAGGAGACCTGCGCGATACTGCTCGAACCGATCCAGGGCGAAAGCGGTGTCAGAATACCTGCTCCGGACTATCTGAAGCAGGTGAGGAAGCTCTGCGACGATAACAATGTGCTGCTGATCCTCGATGAGGTCCAAACGGGCATCGGCAGGACAGGAAAACTCTTCTCCTATGAACACTCCGGCATAACGCCCGATATCATGACCCTTGCCAAGGGACTGGGCGGCGGCGTACCGATCGGTGCGATGCTCGCGACGGATAAAGTAGCGGAAGCATTCCAGCCTGGAACGCATGGAACGACATTCGGGGGGAACCCCCTTGCATGCATTGCGGCACTGGCAACGCTTGAGGTCGTTCTGGAAGACGGTTTCGTGCTTGACCAGTGCAAACGGATGGGGAAGTACTTTAAAAAGAGGCTTGAAGAGCTGAAGAAGGACTTTCCGGAGATCATTATGGAAATCCGCGGCATGGGACTTCTTATCGGAATGGAACTGGTCAGGGACTGCGCCCCGATTGTGACCGCATGCATGGAGCGGGGAATGCTGATCAACTGTACATCGGGCAACGTGCTACGGTTCATGCCGCCACTGATCGTCACGGAAAAGGAAATAGACAGTCTCGTGGATGTGCTTGAGCAGGTTTTTGATACGTTGTCGTAAAGGAGATGTATGAAAAGAAACTTTCTCAAACTCACAGACCTGACAAAGGATGAGATAACAGCTCTCCTGAGGCGGGCAATAGACCTCAAAGCGGGAAAGGACGCAAACCTCTGCCCGCTCATCGGCAGGAATATCGGACTGTTTTTCGAAAAACCTTCAACACGGACGCGCGTATCCTTTGAGGCAGGCATATATCAGCTGGGCGGCAATGCCATCTGCATGACGCCTTCGGAACTGCAGTTGAACCGTGGTGAGACGATAGCCGACACTGCCAGAACTCTTTCCCGGTATCTTAACGCGATTATGATGAGGACCTTCTCTCATGAGACACTTGAAGCGTTCGCCATGCACAGCTCGATACCGGTCATTAACGGACTGAGCGACCTGCGGCATCCCTGCCAGGCCCTCGCCGATGCCATGACACTGCTGGAAAAAAAGGGAACATTCGAAGGTTTGAAACTGGCGTATGTAGGCGACGGCAACAATGTATGCAACTCCCTGATAGAGGCAGCTGCGGTCCTCGGTTTCAACCTGACCATCGCCTGTCCCGAAGGTTTCGAACCGCATTCCGCAATTCTCGAAGAGGCCCGCGCCACCTCCCGGGGCGAGATCATCGTGCTCCGGGACCCGAGGGAGGCTGCCGGCATGGCGGATGCCATTTACACTGATGTCTGGGTAAGCATGGGGCAGGAAAAAGATGCGGAAGACAAGAAGAAGAGACTGAAAGATTACCAGATCAACGCAAAGCTCCTGGAGTGTTCGAAGAAGGATGTGGTCGTTCTGCATTGCCTGCCGGCGCACCGGGGTGAGGAGATAACGGATGGTGTCTTGGACGGGCCGCACAGCGTGGTCTTTGACCAGGCGGAAAACCGTCTGCATACACAGAAGGCGCTTCTTGAGATGCTGCTTTCCGACAGGCAATGAATTCGACCGTTTCCCTGAATACAGGGACAATGTCTGCCGTTTATTCATCGTTCCTTCATATGAAAGGCTGGTATAATCTGCATTAATGGATAACGTTCTTTCGGTCATTCCCCTCGGCGGCGTCGAAGAGATCGGCATGAACATGACCGTCCTCGAATATGGGGAAGACATGATCATCATCGACGCGGGCCTCATGTTCCCCCAAGAAGACATGCTCGGCGTGGACTTTGTCATTCCCGACTTCACCTACATCCTCGAGAACAGGGAAAAGGTCCGTGCGATCTTCCTTACCCACGGCCACGAGGACCATGTCGGCGCCCTGCCCTTTCTGCTCAGGGAGATCAAGGTCCCGATCTACGGCACCCCGCTGACGCTCGGTCTGGTCAGGGAAAAACTTAAGGAGCACAGTCTTGAAGACACCGAACTGCGTTCGATC
This sequence comes from Nitrospirota bacterium, assembly GCA_012026685.1. GTDB lineage: Bacteria > Nitrospirota > Thermodesulfovibrionia > Thermodesulfovibrionales > UBA6898 > UBA6898. Next base: position 737 of record VEOY01000091.1, on the reverse strand, counting down.
AGGCCGCGTGACATCATTCACGAAGGCGCCTTCACTCTTGAACCGATCCGGGTGACCCACAGCATTGTCGATGGAGTGGCGTACGGCATACAGACGCCTGTCGGACTGGTCGTCCATACGGGTGATTTCAAGCTCGACCCTACGCCGGTCGATGGCCAGCTCATGGACTTTCACAAGTTTTCAGAGTACGGCGAGAAGGGTACGCTGCTGCTTCTTTCCGACAGCACCAATGCAGAGCGGGGGGGCTTCACCTTCTCTGAAAAGGAAGTACGAAGGGCATTTGAGGACATCTTCTCCGAAGCCCGCGGGAGGATCATCATCGCCACCTTTGCGTCCAACATCCACAGGATCCAGCAGGTCATCGATGTCGCCGTCATGTTCGGCAGAAAGGTGATCCTCTCCGGCCGGAGCATGGTGGCGAATGCCCAGATCGCCCTTGACCTGGGATATCTCAGGATCCCCGAGAACACCTGGCTCAAGCTCGATGCCCTCAAGAACCTCAACGACAACGAAGTCGTGATCGTGACCACCGGCAGCCAGGGGGAACCGATGAGCGTGCTGTCCCGCATAGCGACGGATGAACACAAACAGATAAAGATCAAGGAGAACGACGTCGTGATCCTCTCCGCCAAGGTCATACCGGGCAATGAACATTCGATCGGCAGGATCATCAACCACCTCTTCCGGAGAGGCGCAAACGTGATCTATGAGAAAGTATCGGAGATCCATGTGTCCGG